>JAFYDK010000042.1 GCA_017544805.1 Bacteroidales bacterium
AGTAATTGTCAACTGTCAATTGTCAATTATCAATTGAAAAAAAATGAAAGCAGTATTTATAGTATTCAATCAAGCGAACACCGAGCGTGTTGAATATATGTTAGAGCGTCTTGAAATTCGTGGTTACACGATGTGGGAGCAAGTTTTCGGACAAGGCACAAACGACGGCGATCCCCGTCGCGGCACACACACTTGGCCAGAACTCAACTCGTCGCTTTTAACAATAATTCCCGACGAAAAAGTAGACGAACTTCTCTCCAAATGCAAAAAACTCGACAACCGAAATCTTGAAATGGGTGTCAGAGCATTTGTGTGGAATATAGAGAAGATGATGTAAAAACTAAAAAAACCGTTAGAGATTATTAATTTTCTAACGGTTTTTTTATTTTAAACAAAATTAATAAAAAACAACCCAAAAAGTTTGCTTATATGGAAACTTGTATGTAATTTTGCGATGTAATAATGGATGTCCTTTTAAGGATTTTTTATCGAACCAATGAGGAATTTTTAATAAATATATTTATAAAAGATGAATATCAAATTTAGTTTTGCAGCAACCGAATTTCTCAAAACTTTAAATGAAAAAGTCCGTGAAAAGATTATTTATAATGCGAGAAAAATAACCATAACAGTTGATAAAGAAATATTCAAAAAACTCAACGGAGAAATATGGGAGTTGCGAACTATATATGAGAGGCAATGCTATAGATTTTTGGCATTTTGGGATAAACGGGATAATAAAAATACATTGGTAATAGTAACGCACGGTTTTGTAAAGAAAACGTCAAAAACACCAAAAGCCGAAATCGAAAAAGCAGAAAGAATGCGGAAACAATATTTCGCAGAAAATTAGTAACTTGTTAAGTTTTATCCGACTTCTATCATTATAGAAATACTTCTTGATAGAAGTTGGTATTTATAAAAGCATAAAAATATGGAATCTAAAGAATTTTATTCACTTGAAGAATTGGAAGATGAGTTCATCGGAAAGATTGGAACTCCTAAACGTGATTTGTATGAAACTGAAATAGAAAGGATTCGAATAGGTGAAGCAATTAAACAGGCTCGTATCGCCCAAAAACTTTCACAAGAAGAACTTGGAGAGCGTATTGGTGTTCAAAAATCGCGAATTTCGCGTATAGAACATGGTGCAAATTTAAGTTTAGATTCTATAATTCGCATTTTCAAATCAATTGGTATATCTGCGAAATTAGAATTAGACAATATTGGTAGTTTTACATTATGTTAGTAGATTATTTGACGCATTTGTCTGGAATATCGAAAAGATGATGTAAAAAAAATTGCCGCTGATTTTTGAAAAAAAATAGCGGCAATTTTTTTATATTCGTTTTTTTACAAACTTTCAGCGAATCTGTAAAGATTTTCGGCGGAAGTTTTTATTTGTTGTTTTCTGCCATAAAAGTCTTTTTTCATATCATTAACGAGACTTTTTGCAAGTTTTTCCATGCGGTAACGGTTAAAAGTTTCCTGCTGTCTTAGCCAAAGATGAGCGGGAATTTGAGTACCTTTTTCTAAAAATTCAGCGAGTTTTTTGTCCACGTCAATTTTGCATGATATGATACCTCTTACGATGTCAATGTCAAGCCCCGTAACCTCAGAAAATTCAAGGGATGAAAGCCCCATTTCTTGAAGTTTTTCTCCCAGTGTTTCGCCAGGATGAAAATATACCGCTAATTTTAAATCTTTTTCCATATCGTTATTTGCCATGGTAATTTGTAATTTCAATTATTTCAACGCCTTTGATTTCAATCCAAAGATATTTTCCATTCTCATCGGTTGGAATCGGATTTATAAGTTGCATTACGCCTCGCACCAAGTTTTTTTAGTCCGTATTTCGCATTTAATGCGCACTTTTCCAAATCTTTATCCTTGAATGTGATTTTCATTTTATGTTTTCTTATGGTACAAAGAAAAAAAAAATCAAGAGATTACAAAATTTTTTTTTGCTACTATTGAATAAATATACTTAATTTTGTGAAATAAAAATTTCTAATCCTATGTTTAACATCCTTCTTGTTGCGCTTGGCGGTGCGTGCGGTGCGGCGATGCGGTATGTAATCGGTCTGTTGCCACTAAAAGAACCGTTTGAATTTCCCGTTAAAACTTTTGCCGTGAACATTTTAGGCTGCTTTTTTATCGGGCTGATAATTGCGCTTGCGTTAAAACCAAACTGTCAAAGTCAAAGTCTGACTTTGTTTCTCAAAACAGGAATTTGCGGCGGATTCACAACGTTTTCGAGTTTTGCTTTGGAAAGCGTGGATTTAATGAAAAGCGGAAACACTTTCATTGCATTGATATACATTGCGTTAAGTGTTATTCTCGGTATTTGCGCAGTTTGGTTCGCAGAGTGGATAATTCAAAAGTGAAAATTCTTTGCAGATAATAATATTATTTGTACCTTTGCAAATAAACAAACGATATGACATTCGATAAGTTAGATTTTGCATTGTTTTGCATCGGAAGTATTGCCGAAAGGTTAAAACTAAATCAGACAGAAGTTTACGACAAACTGCAAAAATCAGATATTTTGCAAGGATATATCGTAAAAGGCTATGACGTGCTTCATACTTTTGACGGCGAACACATAACCGACGAAATTGTTGACTATATGAAAGAAAAAGGCGTTTTGTAATATCTCATCGGAGGATTTATAAATGAGTACGAAACAAATCTTACTTCAAATGAAATATGCGCGGATTATTGACGGCATTGCAAAACGTCAGAATATTTCCATAGAGGAGGCTATGGACAGATTTTTTCATTCCACGACTTTTCAACTCATAAATAAAGGTGCTGCCGATTTACACTGCAACAGCGACGAATATTTAGTTGATGAATTTTGTCTGGAATGGGAGAAATAAAGATTGTTAACTCTGATGTAACGAGGGGGCAAATGAGCCTTTATGATGTTTAATTAATATACCAAAACAAAATATTTATTTTCAATAATTCAAAAACTTTACAAAAAAATTGGAAATTTTAGAAAATCGTTTCTAACTTTGAGGCATCGAAAGATGACACAAGAAATTAAGAGCGTTTGCAGAACTGACCATTGTTATAAACGACCAATTTATATAAAACTGCTGTCAGTTCTTGCAAATGCTCACATCCCTATAAGGGTGTGGGCATTTCATAGGAGCAGTGGGCTTTGGTCGGCCTTTAACAAACTAAGAATACCTGCACCCTGATTTTTTTACTTTCAAATTTTGATAATTAATATATTGTTTAACATAAAAAAAGGACATATTATGAGACGATTAAGATTCCTCGGTCTGTTAATACTAACCGGTTTACTGACACTTCAGTCTTGTAGTAAAGACAACGAAACAACAGTAGAACCTCAACCCAATAACGACGAAGTAACCCCAGAAACTCCTCAAACCACAACAAGTAAACTTTCAAAGGTTAATATTGGAGATGCGAAATTCATAGTGAAAGCTAATTCAAATAACCTTAAAAAGAAATCACTTCAAAAATCTGATAAAATAGAAAAAGAAATAGAGGATTCATTCTTTAAAATAACAGAATCTGGCAATGTTGAGCCAATTGTTTTTACAAAAGAAGATGGTAGCGACGCAGATTTCCATATAAATGATGTTCAGATTATAAACTCGGATTATGTTTATATTAATGGATGGTATGATGGAACTAGCAGTTTTTTAGTCAATAAGAAAAGTGAGAAAATCTATGGCATACCATTGTTAGAAGGAAGTAATGAGTATAAATTTATTGAAAGTGGTAACATTATTTGGGTCTATCCGACTAACCAAGGATATTGTAAAATAAACACAAATGATTTCACAATTCAGGAATACTCAATAGATGGTTATGTCTATGACTTAAAACTAAACAAAGATGGGATTGCCTTCTATAATAGTTCTGTTGGTTGGAAGGTTAAGCATCCGAGCGGGAAAATATGTTTAATGAAAGATATTATTGATAATTTTTGGTACAATACCACTGAAATAACGAATGGAAACCAAGACAGATTTGTTTTAAACACGGATGGAAATTTTTATGATTTTCATATCACTGGCAAATTCGAGGATGAGGACGGTTTTCCATCTCATAGAATTGATTATATAACCGTAAATCGTATGGATATTAACGGAAATTCAATTGAGAAAAAAGAATTGACAAAAAATACAGTCAAATGGAATAATTTTAATAATTCTTTTGGTCAAATTAAAGGAATTGCATTAAATCATATTTCAAATTCGGTATTATTTTTTGTTGACTATGATTTATACGACAACGAAACCAATACAAACAATTGTTATGAATACAATGCTACAACAAACGAATGGAATAGTTATCATATTGATATAGAAGGCTTATCATCAGATTTTTACCAATCGTCTTCTTACTTATTTTTTGTTAGTACTGACCGTCAAAAATTGTATCGGTTGGATTTGGTGAATAATTATCAAACAAAATGTATCGATATGTCAGGATATGAAATATATGATATAGCAACTTCGTTGGCATCAGATGATTTGAGTTTTACTGCATTACGATACGAAGACGGGAAAAATATAGCAGGTGTTCTCAATAAAGCAGGCGATATTGAATCAATAGTAGAAAAAGATAGTAATACTAAACTTGAAAACATATTTCAACTAAATTAACTGAATCGTTAAACGTGTTTATTATACAAAAATTGCCGATATTACCTCCGAATTAGCATAAAAAGCAGTTTCGGAAGTAGTATCGGTGTTTTTTATCTGCCACTTTCTATCGTTTGTTTTTACATTTTGTTTACCATCTATTTGCTTTAAATTAACAATTACAAAGTAATTTCGATTACTAAATTTTATCAACATTATAATAATTATAAATATGAAAAAATCAAATCTGAAAATTTTCGCCTTTTGTGTGGCGCTAATGATGTCGTCAGTAGTTTTTTATGGCTGCAACGACGACGAAACCGAAGTAAAAGAAACATACATCACACCAATTTGGAAAGGTCAGTTGGAAACTGCACCCGAAAATCCACAGGCTGGTTGGGCGTATTATAACGTTGCGACAAAAAATCGTATATCTACGACGGATCGCAGTGGCAAGTATTTGCTCAAGACGGTGTAGCGGGCGAAATTGGTCCTAAAGGTGAAGACGGTCTTTCAAGCGACGAAGGTTTGGTATTCTGTGGCGAAACCTCCGAGACCATCGACAACGAAACATACACCGTAAAGTCGTATGCCCAAGTATTTGGCGACACTCATTTTTTCAACTACTACAAATACTATTATCAAAACGAAAAACTTGTAAAAACAAAATATTTTGAATACGATAGCCAAGACAACATTTCTATGTCGTATACAGATTTCGACGAAGCAAAATACGATGGTGATTATACAGAAAAAGTATATTACCCATCTGGAAAGTTGAGAATCTACAAATGGAAAAATAAAGAAGCAGACGATTTTGAAAGTAACGAAATAGAATACTTTGAAAACGGAAAAACAAAATCAGAAGTTGAATTCGACGAAAATGGTAATGAAACTTCAAAAACGGAGTACGTATATTACGACAACGGAAATACAAAAAGCAAAATTCGTTACGATGATGACGTAATAAGTTGGAAGACTGAATATTATGACAATGGAAGTTCAAAAACATCTGTTAGCTACGACGAAAATGGTAATGAAACTTCAAAATGGGAGTACGTATATTATGACAATGGAAATCGTAAAAGCGAAATTTGTTATGAAGACGGCGTAATAAGTGGGAAGACTGAATATTACGACAACGGAAATCGTAAAAGCGTAATTAATTACAAAAAAGGCGTAATTGATCACGAAGAATACAACTATCAAAATGGTGAAAGAATGCTCTATGTTTATTACGACGAATTAAACGGCTCGCTTAGTAGTTTTGAATATTTTTATGAATCAGGATATACAAAATATTCTTGGGGTGGTAGTTACCTATATTCTTATCACGATAATGAGCGTGATTCTTTCAACGATGAAGAATACACTAAAAATCAGGCTCTTGAATTTTTGAAAACATTACGCCCGTAAAACTAAATCCTCATAACAAACAGCCGTTGGGTTCTTTATCCAACGGCTGTTTTTGTGATTATGCACTTCTCAACGAAAATTATTGTTAGATAATTTTTTTGTGTTGATGTTTTTATTCTCTAATTTTGTATGTGCTAAAAAATAAACCCCCTTGTTAAAGTTTAGTAATTTATCAAAAAAATTGCAGCACTTTTTGATATAATGAGTGCGGCAATTTTTTTATATTTGCAAATTATAAAAAATGATATTTTCGGATGAAAAAAATTAAAGATATGTCTGTTTCGGGCAAAATCATACGCATTGTTTTGATTTTGTTTGTAGTTTTTTTGTTAATTAATTATAAATTAATAAGTTACGGTATTCAACAAGGCCTCGGACAGTTGGAAATGGTACGAAATGCCGTTGAGGTTGATACTCTTTTAAACGATAAAAACTATCCCGATTCTTTAAAACAAAAACTCCTGATAATCAAGGAAGTGCGTCAGTTTGCAATAGATTCTTTGGGATTGAAAAATTCTCCTAATTACAATGCCGTTTATGATTTGAAAGGGCGGGCTACGGCATACGTGGTTCAAGCCGCAGAAAAATACCGTGTCAAAAAATATTTATGGAAATTTCCGGTCGTAGGAAAACTCCCTTACAAAGGTTATTTCGATGAAAACGATGCTAAAAAAGAAGCTGAAAACCTTGAAAAACAAGGTCTTGACGTTAGAATCGTGAACCCTTCCGGCTGGTCTACTATGGGATGGTTCAAAGATCCGATTTTGTCCAATATGTTGAACAAAAATGAAGCTTTTTTAGCCGAATTGATAATTCATGAATTAACTCATAGTACGGTTTTTGTTAAAGATAATTCCGAACTTAATGAAAATATCGCTGATTATGTCGGTGAAAACGGTGCAAAAATTTATTTGAAAGCAAAGTACGGCGATACTTCTAACGTATTAAAAAATTACGAAAATGTAATTGATGATAATCTTACTTTGGCTAATTATTTTTTACGTTCGGCTAAAAAACTCGATTCAATGTACTGCACGGAAAATTTTTTAACACTTTCCGACAGCTTGAAAAATATAGAAAAACAACTTTTTATTTCAAAAATTATTGATGGAATTTCTCAGTTGAATTTTAAAAATTTCTCTCCCGAAAAAATTAAAAAAGGTCGCTTGAAAAATATTAATAATACTTTTTTTACCGGTTATATGACTTATTATAACCGAAAAGATTCCCTTGAAATTCAAAGAATTAATGATTTTGATAATGATTTTTTCAGGCAGTTGAAATTTTTTAAGGAAAAGTACGGAAAATAATATAAAAATTAGTGTATTACGTATTTTTTTTGAAAAATTTGGTGATAATACTGAAAAAATCTAAATTAGCGGAGAAAATTTCTTATAATTAATCTACATAAAAAATGGCAAAAGTAAAAGTAGCTGTAGTCGGTTACGGCAATATCGGAAAGTATTCATTGCAGGCTGTTAAAGCCGCTGAAGATTTGGAACTCGTAGGAGTTGTTCGCAGAAAAGAATCTTTAGGCAAAAAATGCCCTGAATTGGAAGGTGTTAAAGTCGTTTCTAATATCGACGAACTTGGTAAAATAGACGTTGCAATTTTGGCTGTTCCTTCAAGGGAAATTCCCGTTACGGCCAAAGAATTGGTAAAAAAAGGTATTTCTACCGTTGATAGTTTTGATATTCACGGAAAAGACATTCTTGAACTTTATAAATCGCTTGATTCTGAATGTAAAAAATCCGGTGCAAAAGCGATAATTTCAGCAGGTTGGGATCCGGGTACAGACTCACTTATCCGTACTCTTTTGCTTGCAATGGCTCCTAAAGGTTTGACATACACTAATTTCGGTCCGGGTATGAGTATGGGACACTCTGTTGTAGCACGTAGCAAAAAAGGTGTTAAAGATGCTCTTTCAATGACTATTCCACTTGGTACGGGCGTTCACCGCAGGGATGTTTATGTTGAGTTGGAAGACGGTGTTGATTTCAAATCTGTTGAAAACGCTATCAAAACCGATTCTTATTTCTGCAACGATGATACTCACGTTCATCAAGTTTCATGCGTAAAAGATCTCAGAGATATGGGACACGGCGTTCTTTTGGAAAGAAAAGGCGTTAGCGGTGAAACTCAAAATCAACGTTTCCAATTCACTATGCAAATCAATAATCCGGCATTAACGGGACAAGTTCTTGCTTCTTGCGCAAGAGCAGTCGTAAAACAAAATCCCGGCTGTTATACTCTCCCGCAAATTGCACCATACGATTTAATTAATATTGATTTGGACGAATTTTTGTTGCATACGGTTTAGATTTTTTTTGATAATAAAAAACGGGGTTGCCTTAATAAAAAAGACAACCCCGTTTTTTTGTTTTTATTTCTTTTATTTATTTTCTAATGCTTCAACACGTTTCAAAAGGTCTTCTAATGTTGATTTCAATTCTTCGTTTTCTTTCTTTAATTCTTTTACGGCCTCCGTTAAAACGGGGATTACACCAATATAATTCATAGTTTTGTAACCGTTTGAATCCGTTGTAACAAGGTCAGGAAATATTTTTTCAACTTCTTGCGCAATAAAACCGTATTGAAGGTTATCGCTTGAAGACGGAATTTTTGTTTTATCCCAATAAAATGTTACGCCTCTTAATTTTAATACGTTATCAAGTGCTGTTCCGATTGTATTGACGTTTGTTTTCATGCGGGAGTCGGATGATAATTCAACACCACCCTGTACAAATGCTTTGCCTCCTTCTGTAACATAAAAGGCAGTACTTCTTGCGTCATCTGCAGTTCCGCTTCCGTTTCCTACAATAAAAAGTGCTGATGTTGCATCAAACTTATTATATTTTCCGCATACAAATTGTGCGTTCATTTTAGTCCAAGAACCTTCACCTATGGCGGCTGACTGATTTCCTTCGGCAACACAACCTTTCCCAATTACTAAAGAATTTTTCCCTATTATTGAACTACTCTCACCAAATGCTATGCTATTGTCGCTTGATTCTTGAATAAGAGTACTTCCTCCAGCGATACAATTATTGGCAGATATACTTGCAGTACCTAATGTGATATTTCCAGTTGGCAATGATATTTTATCTCTTGAAATTGTTATGTTATTAGAACTATTACCTATGCATACAGCTGCAGACGTGTTTGTTGGCCACAGTTGATATATCTTACTACCATCTTCTTTAGTACTTACTTTTTCTTCCCAAAGGCAGCCTTCATCGTCCTTGTCTTTAGCTTCCCATTTCTCTGTTGTGCTGTTATAAGTCATAATCATACCATTTTTTAACGGACTTACGGCTTTATAATCTGATAACGATGAAAAACTTAATTCTAATTTTGAATTAATCCACTTTGTACCGTTGTATTTCAAGAATTCATTTCCTGCTAATGATGACACTGTTACGTCTGACAATTCACTTAATTTTTCAACACCGCCGGTGCTGCCGCCTGTGGGTTTATCAACGGCAACCCATTTCCCATCTGTTGCATTCCATGCAAGAATTTGACCGTCTTCGGGTGTAGCTTCAACGTCAGACAAGTCGTTTAATTTTACGGTATTATCATCGGTTAAACCTTTGGTTTTGTCGCAACTTAACGCAACCAATGAATACGGCACTGCCGAAAATTTACTCTTTCCTAAATCGTTCATGCCGTTAAGAAATTCCGATTCTCCGAAATCTGCTCTGACATGAAGATAATAATAACCATTTTCTACATTAAGCCAGTTAATGTTTTTGTAATTACCGAAAACGGGGTTGCCATTTCCGATTTCTACTGAAAACAAACCAAAATCATTTGTTTTGGTTTGTTGCAATTCTTGATAAATTTCTGTTTCGTTTTGGAGTACGGTAATTTCTACGGTAATGTCTTTGTTTGCTACCGGCGAACCGTCTTCTGCGTTTATAACAGCTTGATAATTAAATGTATTCGGTAAATCATTCTGCGCTTTTATTGTCGAGAATGAAACCAAAAATACACATAACAATATAATTTGTTTAATTTTCATGGTCATAGATTTTTTATAGTTTAATAACTTTTATGCTGTGATTATTTTTGCCTAATGACACTTTTATAATGTAGCAGCCTTGTTTGAGGTTTGAGGCGTTAATTATAATTTCGCCGTTTTCCTCAAGGAAATTGTCGCTGAAATTAGCATTTACAATTTTTCCTGTTGCATCAAAAATTCTTACCGTGGGTTTGAAATTTTCAAAATTTGTTTTTCCCGAAAATTTCAAACGAAATTCCGATTGAAAAGGATTCGGATACGCAGAAATTTTTAATGTCGGAATTTCCTCTTTTTTTTCGGCTACGGATTGGTTTTCAGAGTTTTCTATTTTTTCTTTAATAGTCAAACTGCCTGACATTCCGATACGTCCGAAACAACTTATATTCTTGTTTTTAACGGTAATGCCTATTCCTGAGGTTCCTAATGAGTTGAGTTTTTGAGCATTAGACTCAAAAGTGCTCAGAATGAACGCTGCCAAAATAAATGCCGTTATCAAGTATTTCGTTATTGATTTCATTTTCTTTAGTCTTTTACTAAATTATCCCTGAAAATGATTACTTTGTTGTTTCCAAATTTATTTATTGCATTAGAGCCGTATTCTTTTACCCTGCCTAATGCTTCAATTTTGTCGGATGGTATGCCTTTTGAAACAAGATAATCTTTGATAAATTTAGCACGTTTTTGAGCTAATTCAAAGTTGTATTTTCTTGAACCTGAGGCATCTATTTCAACAATAATCATAATCGGTCTTTTATCTATTTTTTGAAGCATACCTTCACCGAAGTATCTCGTAATAAGATAATTGATACCGTAATAAGAACCCGGATTAAGATTTGGAGCTTTGTCGGCGAAACTTACGCACTCAAGCGTTACGTCGTGTTCCCATTTGTGATTGGTATTGAGATCTTTTTTCTCTTCCGGAATTTCAACTATTTTTGGGCTCGGATTTTTTGAATCTTTTTTGTCGCCTTTGTGGAAAGACCTAATCATGCCTTCAAGTCTTTGAATTTCATCTTTAAGCTTTTGAATGTCAGGATCTTTCTCCGGCTTGTTCTCGTCCTCATAATAGAAAATAGTCGGTTCTTTATGTGTTTTGGCTTTTGAAATTAAAAATCCTACCGAAACCTCATGTGTTCCGTTGCAAGATTTTGCAATATCAGAAGTGCCTAATTCGTATTGGTAATTAACTGCTATTCTGCCTCTTGCAGAAAATCCAGCTCCGAGGCCTATCCAATTTTCGCTGCAATAACTCAAATTGATCCATGCTCTTTTGTTGTATTTTACAGCGAAAGAGCCTCGCCATGCAAGGTCGCTGTTGCCAAGACCGTAACAAACGTCAGCAGCCGGAGTAAACTCCCATGAATTACCTTGAAAAGTGTAAGAGAGTGCTCCGAAAATTTGTCTATCCGTGTTTATAATTCCGTTCTGAAATTTTAAATCCTGACAAATCAATCTCGGAGCGTATACGCTGAAATAAAACTCTTTAGCATGAAACATAAGAGAAAAACCAGCGTCAAAACCAGTTCCCGAAAGTCCTGCTTCGTTCGACAAAATAGGATCGGTTGCAGAGCCGAAGGTTTTAGCGTTAGCCAAGTCAAAAGCAGAGCGTACGAGCGAGGGCGTAACGGCAAAACTTAAACCCGCATCATCAGAAAATTTCAAATGGTAAGCGTAAGTCAAACCGGCAAAAATATTGTTGAAATTACCTGATTTTTCGTTGATTATCTGAACGCCGAATCCCATGTTTTCGCCTAAACGTCCGTTAGCGTCAGCCGTCAAAAGTTTGGTTGCTCCTTCAATTCCCGCCATAAAACTACGGTAGCCGACAAATCCTTCGGCATTTTCGTTGAATCCGGCAAAAGCTGGAGCTACTGAAAAGCGGTTGATGTAACTCTGCCCCGCTGCTGTTAAATATTGCGCATTAGCATTGTTAGAAATTAGTCCTAATGCCGCCGCTAAAACTAATATTTTTTTCTTCATGGTTTTCTTCTCTCTTTTATCTGATAACATCAACAAAACCTGTAACGCCTTTGCGTCCTAAGGTTTTGATTACATAATAATAGGTTCCTGCAAAAAGTTCGTTGCCATTATCGTCCAAACCTTTAAAACCGTCAGTATTTGTGTAGTTGTTGTTTTCATAGACGAGTTTTCCGCGTTTGTCAAAAACTTTTACGATGCACGGATTTTCGTATTCTGAAACATCTTCTATGCAGAGAACCTCGTTAATGCCGTCGTTGTTAGGGGTTATGACATTGTTCAAAACGTTGATAACGGTTAAATTTTCGTCTTCATTTTTGACATTGTATTTTACCGAAATCGATTCGCTCGTTTTGCAACTGCCGATTGCTGCGGTAACTTTGTATTCACCCGACTCCAAATAATAAAGTGTTGAAGCGGTGTTTTGTAATTCCGTTTCTTCGCCTTTGCGGTTAACGGAATACCAAGTGTAAGAGCTTGCGTTAGAGCTCGTTGCTGTGATGAGTGCCGTTTTAGGCTCGTCTTCGAGCGTTAAATCCGGAGTCTCGCCTATGGTAATTTTCATAGCTTGAGTGGTCTGGCCTTCGGGATCTTTTATATCGCCATCGCCTTCATACCAAGTATAATATTTTACCGTATATTCGCCTTTTTCCAAATATATATGCTCGAGTTTTTGACTTGCATCGGTGATATAACTGTATATTTCTTCTCCGTTTTTTGTATCACCGAACCATATTTTAACAAATTTTATAGGCGTATGTTCAGTTTTAATCGAAAATGTTAAAGACTCTCCCATGCAAGCCTCGTTTTTGTCCACGGCGATTTCCGGCTTTTCCTGTGCAAAGGAATTCACTGACAGAGCACACGAAATTACCAAAGACGGTAAAAATGTTTTAAAAAATTTCATTTTTTTATAGTATTATTGGTTTTCTGTACATAAAACAATAAAAATGCCAAATTTGTTGCATTAATTTTAGTAACTATTTCTGCGAAAGTATATTGTGCCTTGTTTGGAAAAGTTTGAAGCTATCGGACCTATGATACCCTCATGTCTACCTATTATAAGGCAACCTTTTGTCGTTAAATTGTCATAAAAGAAACTCAGAACCTTGTTTTGAAGGTTGTGGTTAAAATATATTAAAACATTGCGACAGAGAATAATATCAAAATTATGTGCGAAAATGTTTTTGCAACTTACCAAATCGTGTTTTATGAAAAGCGGTTTTTCGATAAGGAAATCTTTCATTCTGACAAAATCTTTGAATTTGTTGATTTCCATATAATTTTTTATCTCCACGCTCGGATAAGATTTTTTCATATCTTCGTTTTGGTTGAGAGCCTTGTCGAAATTTTCGAGGTATTCGTTGATTTCGTGGTATTTGTATTTGCCTGACATCGCGGTATTTAACACGGTTTGATTGATGTCAGAGGCATAAATAGTGGCTTTTTCCAAAAGGTTCATCTCGCTTAATAATATCATAAAAGAATACACCTCAAGACCGTTGCTACAGCCTGCGTGCCAGATGTTTATGGATTTTTGTCTGGCAAAATTCAACTCGACGGCTTTTCTTACGGAATACCACGTTTCGGGGTCTCGGAAAAGTTCGGTTGTATTTACAGTAATATTTCTTACGACTTTATCCAAATAGTTGTAGTCTTTTTGCAGGTTGGTTAAAAGTGAGTCGAAAGTAATTCCTTCGTCTGTTAAAATTTTTTCAATCCTGCGGTAAAAACTATTATATGAATAGTCGGAAAAGTCGTAGGACGACACTTTTTTTATAGTATCCTGCAACAAATGTATGTCTTTTTCCGATAATTGCGTGTTTTGTTCCATTGAAAAAACTTGTTACTAAAGAAAATGCAAAGTAAATGATTTTTATTATAAAATCCTAACAAAAAACGTAAAAACAAAAAAAACTTCACGTAAAGTTTCGGCATATTTTTTGATTTTACCTAAAGAATGAAAACTTATGCTAAAATAATCTTAAAATAAAATTTACTTTATAATTTTTTGATTATCAAGTGTTAATAAAAAAAATCCGTGCTTTTTGTAAAAAATTACCGCAAAAAGTGCTGAAAACTCAAAAAATATACGTAAATTTGACCTTTAGGATTTTTAACGTAAACGAATACTAAAATTAAAACAAAATACATTAAGTCGGTAGGATGGAAATGATACGTCAAATATTTGATAGAATGAACTTTAGGAGCAAAATGATCCTATTGTTTTCGTTTTGTTCCGCTTATATTGTATTCTTCGGCGTGTATGTATTTTTTTCGGCGGGCAAGTTAAGAAATGACGTTGAAAGTTTTACTTCGTATCAAGCGGGCGGTATTTATCCGCTTTTCGGTTTGACGGAAGATATTTATTCGCTTGTTATCCAAAACCACGCAATTATAGAGAATCAGACGGACGTTGTCGTTATTCAAAGGCATCACAATAAATTCAATCAGTTTTACGAGGTAAGGCTCAAGGAATACGAAAACACTCTGAAAGTTGCTCAAGAATTGAAACTTTTGGATAAGTTTAAGTCGGAATTCGTTATTTATCAAAATGTTAATAAGGATATTATCCGTTTGATGATTAACGGTAGGGCTGAGGCGGCGCGCGAACTTTTGTCCGTAAAAGAAATAAGTGCATTCGAGCAGATGAGAAAAACTCTTGATCAAATGTATCTTACTCATCAAAAAGATTTGCTTGATGGTGAGCAGGCTTTGAGGGAGGAAATTTCAAAAATGCGTTTGACGGTAGGGCTTTTGTCTATTCCGCTTCTTTTGGTGGTTGTTTTGATAGGATTTTACATTTGGAAATCTCTCAAAGGGATTTATATGCGGATGGAAAGTTTTATTTCGCAACTTAGTTTGGGTGTTGTTCCCGATTACGAGTTGCCTGAGGATAAAACGGAATTCGGCAGAATCAGCAAAAATATTAACGGTACGGCGCGTTTGTTTAAACGTCTTACTGAGTTTTCAAACGAGATTTCAAAAGGTATTTACACCACCGAGGCTGGTATTCAGGCGCCTGACGGGTCAATGGCAAAAAGTCTTATTGACCTTCGTAACCGATTGTCGGACACCGAAAAAGAGCAGAAAAAACGTCGCACGGAAGACGAACAGCGAAATTGGACGACGCAAGGTCTTGCAAAATTCGGTGATATTATGCGACATTCAAACGATAATATCAACACGCTTTCGGACGAGGTTATAAAAAATCTTGTACATTATATAGGTGCAAGTCAGGGCGGACTTTTCTCTTTGGACGATAGTGATTCTAAGAAAGTCTATTTAGAGATGGTTTCTGCTTTTGCATACGACAGAAAGAAGTTTTTAACAAGGCGGATTGCATTGGGTGATGGTTTAATCGGTGTTTGTGCGTTGGAGAAAAACACTATTTATATTACTGACGTTCCTGCCGATTATATGGAAATAGAATCTGGCTTGGGTGATTCCAAACCGAAAAGTCTTCTTATCGTGCCTTTGAAATCTGAGGATAGAATTTTGGGCGTGATAGAGTTGGCCTCGTTTAATTTGTTCAGACCTTTTGAAATTCAGTTTGTTGAACAGTTAGGCGACTCGATAGCCTCAACCTTGGCATCACTTAGAATTAATACAAGAACGGCGGAACTTTTGGCTGAATCTCAGAAAAAATCTGATGAATTGGCTGTCCGTGAGGTTGAATTAAGAAAGACGATGGACGAGGTTACCGTTGCAAGGGACGAATCTCAGCGCAGGGAGGCGGAAATGGCCGGTATTCTTTCAGCTGTCGATGAAACCCTTCTTAAAGCCGAGCTTGATCCGGAAGGAAAATTTGAGTCTGCAAACCAAAAATTCCTTTCAACCTTGGGTTACAGAAAAGACGAACTTGTGGGCAGAAATGTCAAAACAATTCTTGACGATAAGTATTTGGAGAATTTTGACATTGTTTGGCAAAACATTTGTGCTGGTCAATCGTATCAGAATACGATTAACCAAAAGAATAAAAACGGAGAAGTTGTTTGGTTGTTAGCTCAGTTTACACCGATTTTTGACCAAAAAGGCAACGTTACGAAAGTTCTTTACATGGCAAACGATATTACCGAGCAACAAATTACCGAGGAAAAGAACAAGCGACTCTTGGCGGAAAGTACCGAAAAAGCCGAAATGCTTATGGCAACTCAGGAAAGTATGGCTAAAAACCGTATTGAAATGGTTTCCGTGATGACGGCTATTGACGAAACGCTTATGAAAGCGGAATATTCCGTAGAAGGTAACTTGTTGGCTGCCAATCAAAAACACATCAAGACCATGGGGTATGATTTTGAGCAGCAGAAAGGCAAAAACATTTTAACGTTTATTCCCGATGAAGAAATTGTGGAATTTAAGGCATTATGGCAAAATGTTTGTGAAGGTAATTTACACCAGATGACCGTTAAACGTAAAAGTAAACTCACAGGACATGATATTTGGTTGATTAACCAGTATACGCCTGTTAAAGATACACAAGGAAAGGTTTTCAAGGTTCTTTACACCGCTTTTGACATCACTGCGCACAAGGAGATTGAGGAGCAGGCGATGAAACAAGTGGAAACGTTGAGAAAACAAAATTCTGAACTTGCTTCGCAGTTGGAGACAACGAAAGTCAGAGAATCTTCTTTGAAAACTCAACTCGGTGAATTAGAGAAAGTTAACAGCCTTGCCGAAAATTCACGGCAATCCTCTATTGACGAAAAATATCGCAATTGGCTGAAGAGTTTAGACAATTAAAGAAAAAATAAAGAGGAAAAATTTGAAAATTGGAATATAATCTGTATTTTAGCAACTGTATTTTAACGAAAAATGGCAAAGCAGTTAGACATATCAACAGCGGCAACAAAACCGGCAGTAAACCGTAGCAATATGGTGTTGAAATATACCATAATCGGTTTTTGTGTAGGTTTGCTGTTTCCGTTGGTTTCTATTCTGACGGAGTTTCAAATCAGGCATATACAGTTTGATTACACTAAGATTGGGTATTTGCACGGAAAATCTCCGGCACTTTACGTCATAGACTTGGCTCCGGTAATTATAGCGTTTATTTTTAATTTTTTCGCTTTAAAGAATCGCCGGCAGAACGAGGAGTTGGAGGTGATGCTTGCCGATAAAAACGAAATCATCAAACGAAACTCTTTGGTTGCAAAGCGAATCGGTGAAGGAGATTTGTTTTTTGATACTTCCGATATTGACGAGGCTGACCTTTTGGGACGTTCTTTGTTGATAATGAAGAACAACCTTGTGGAGACTTCACAGCGTGAAAACGAGCAAAATTGGATTGCCAAAGGAAAGGAAATCATCGGTGATATTCTTCGTCAGCGAAACAATATCAGCGATTTGGCATACGAGACAATTATCAATTTAATAGAATATATTGGTGCGGTTCAAGGAGCTTTTTATCTTTTCGATGATGACAGCAAAGTCTTAACTAACATTGCTACATACGCTTATAATCGCAAAAAATATATTACTCAAGAATTTAAAGTCGGTATCGGTCTTGTGGGACAGACGGCTTTTGAGAGAGATATTATTTATAGAAAAGAAATTCCTGAAGATTATGTAACGATTTCTTCTGGTATTTTGGGCGATCAAAAACCGAGGACATTGTTGCTTTCTCCTCTTATCAGTGACGAAAAACTTCAAGGCGTTATAGAGTTTGCTTCTTTGGCGGAGGATATGCCCGACAAGACGTTGAGACTTATAAAAGAGGTGAGCGAGATTATTGCGCAGACTATTTTCAACTTGAAAGTTAATACGACGACGGAAAAGCTCTTGCGTGAGGCGCAGACTATGACCCGTCAGTTGCAGAAAAACGAGGACGAGTTGCGAAAGAATGCCGAGGACATGAAAAAAGCTCAACTCGAACTTCAAGACACCAACAAGAAACTTGAGGCGCAAATCCGTGAGGTTGAGCGTGGTCAAAAACGTCAGTACGCTTTGTTGGAAAACGCTTCTGAGGTCATCTCAATTTATGACGAAAGTGCGATTGTAACATACGAAAGCCCTTCTTCACGTAGCATTTTGGGTTATGAGCCGGAATACATTATCGGAAAAACAGCATACGAGAAATTTGACGATAGTTCGAGAAGTAAATTTCAAGAGGTTTTCAAACAGCTTATTTCGCAACCTGAAAAGCCTTTGACGTTTGAGTATCAGTTCAAAAAGTCTAACGACGAGGTTTTGTGGCTTGAGGCTACGGGTCGAAACCTTTTGAGTAATGCTGCTATTCAGGGTATTATTTTCAACACTCGGGATATAACGGTGAGAAAAATTGCTGAAAAAGCCCAGCGTATGCAAGGTGAAATGCAGGCTCTTTCGGAAAACTCTTTGGACGCAATTCTCCGTTTGTCGCCTGAAGGTAAATTCTTCTATGTCAATCCCGTTGCAGAGCAGTTTACCCGCGTTAAGAAAGATGACTTATTGCAGCATCAAATCGACGAGGTGGAACTTGATGAAAAAATCGCTGCCTTTTTTAAGGAAGCTTTGGCGCAAGTTGTTCAAAATCAACGTATGTTTGATACTGAAACAACATTTCCAACGGACGGTAAAGAGGATATTATTATTCAGTTTAACGCTATACCTGAATATAACAAAGAGAAAGAATTGGAAACCATTTTGTTCGTGGCGCACGATATTACCGAGCGCAAACGGATTGAAATGGAAATCGAAGAAAAGAACAAGAGTATTACCGAGTCCATCAACTATGCGCAAAGGATTCAGTCGGCGATTATTCCGAGTCTTGATGCGATAGGGGCGAGGTTACCTAAGTTCTTCATGTTTTACCGTCCGAGGGATGTGGTCAGCGGCGACTTCCCGTGGTTTTTCGATAAGGACGATAATATTTATATTGCGGCCGTAGACTGTACGGGACACGGTGTCCCGGGTGCGTTGCTTTCGTTTATTGGTTATTTTAACCTTAATAGTATTGCCGATCATGCTGACAATCTCAATGCCGGTCAAGTATTGGATTTGTTGCACAAAGGCGTTAAGAAAACTTTGAAACAAGATAGCGACGATGCAGAGGCAAGAGATGGCATGGATATTGCTTTATGTAAGATAAACTTTGCGACGAAAACTCTGCATTATGCGGGGGCGCACCGTCCACTTTATTATCTTAACAGCAATAAAGAGTTGGTAAAGTATAAGGGTACACCTCAAGCAATCGGGGGAAAACCGACCCGCAAAGGCAAAGAAAAGGATTTTGAAAATTTTGAAATTCAGTTTAATGCCGGTGAAAAAATATTTTTCTTCTCCGACGGTCTGCCGGACCAAGTAGGAGGTGAGGCGGGAAGAAAATATCGTCCGGGACGTATTGAAGAGCTTATTACGGGTAATCCTGATTTTACAATGGCTCAGTATAAGGAACTTTTTGAAAAAGATTTTCTTGAGTGGAAAGGTTCTTACAAACAGGTGGACGATATCCTGTTGATAGGCATAGAATTTTAAAAAAACGGTTTCATCATAATGTATAAATAACATCATATATGGCAAGTATGAAAGAACATAAAGAATCACTCGATTTTGTTTATGACTTCTACGTTAAGATGAAGAGGAACAAAATTAATTTGGCGTATGAGGGCGAGATAACGCACCAAATAACAAAGGCGTTTACCTCACTTACAGAAACCAATATGGCGAGGGAGGAGGATGCAAGTTCTGTCCAGAAAAAGGTCTTCCATGTGATGGTGGAGTGCCTTCAGAATATTAGCAAGCACTCCGAAAGCACGCCTAACTCTTCAGCAAAAGACGGACGGGGCATATTCATGGTTTCCAAGGGAGATACCGAGTATAATGTTACCACCGGTAATATTATAAAAAATGAGAATGTTGATAAACTTCGCGGTATATTGGAGAATATCAACAAACTTGACAAAGACGGGCTGAATAAGCTTTATAAGCAGCAAATGCGGGAAGGTCATATTTCTGACCGCGGCGGCGCAGGCTTAGGCTTTATAGACATCGCCCGCAAAACAGGCGAAAAACTTCTGTACAGTTTCTTGAAAATTGACAGCATAAACTCGTTTTTCGTATTAACATCAACAATATCCAGAATTAAAGAATAAAAAAAATTATTATTATGTCAGTTATAAATATAAAAGGTTCGGACGATACACCTACAGTCGTTCTTGACAAAGAAAACAACATATTCAAAATTTCAGGAAGATCTCTTCCCGAAGACGTAGTGGCTTTTTACACCCCTATTTTGGATTGGCTTACCGAGTATGCAAGCGATCCTTTGGATAAGACTGTTTTTGATTTTCAGTTGGAGTATTTCAATACTGCATCATCAAAATTGTTACTTGACGTACTTCTCAAATTAGAAGATATTAACTCTGACGGACATGATGTACTTGTAAGATGGCATTATCCTGATGATGATGAAGATATGCTTGATGCTGGTGCAGAATATGCAGAAATCGTAGACGTTCCTTTTGAACAGGTTCCTTATACCATCGACTAAGGATGTCTTTTATAAAAGATTTCAAGTAGAGTAAGATTATAAAAGTTAGAAAACATTTTTTTTAAAATCAAGTATTAAATAACTTTTTGAGTTATGAGTGAGGCGATATTAAAAGCTTTGATTCAGATGTTTGCCCTAATTGCCAAGCAGGACGGTGGTATTGAGGACAAAGAATTGCAGTATGTGGAGAGTTTTCTTATATCACAATTAGGTGCGGAGGCTTCACAGCCTGTTATGCTTGATTTTAAAAAGCAGGTAGGTCTTATTGAGGACGAAAAGACCCGTCGTAAAAGGGAGCGCGACAGACTCAAGCAATTGGAACTCGCAAGTGATCCCGAGAAATTGGCGAAAGAAGAAAAAGACGCCCAACTGACTTCAGTTAGAGAGTCAGTGAAAATTCTCGGTCTTTGTAAGAGAATTAATAAGACTATCAACAACAAACAAAAAATCGTCGTTTTTGTTCGTCTTTACGAACTTGTTAATACAAGTAAAAAATTTACGCCTCAACGTATGGCTATTATCAATACGGCTGGCGAGGTTTTTAATTTTACGGCTGATGTAATCAATGAAATCAAAACTTTCGTTACCGAAAGTGATTCTCAAAAGTTGGATTATCCTGCCGTATTGGTAATCAGAGACGAGGCAAAAGAAGACGGTTTCAAATTCGAGCAGGCTAAGAGTATAAATTGCGAGGGTCTTGATTCGGATATTTATATCCTTCGTCAAGAGTTGGAAACCGAAAGCGGTGAGTTGTACTTCATGCGTTACAACGGTAGTCATGATGTATATCTTAACGGTTCACCTATTTTCAGCGACCGTATTTATGCTTTTGCTCCCGGTGCCACGCTCAAAATGACAAAAGGCCGTCCGATTTATTACAGCGACGTTGTTGCGACATTTCAAGCTGATAAGACTTTTTCTAATCTGTCGTTCAACGTTACTGATTTGGAATTCAGATTCCCCAACAATGCCATTGGCTTGAGAAATATCAATTTTTCGGAATGTCAAGGCAGGTTGGTTGGAATTATGGGTGCTTCCGGCGCAGGCAAAACAACATTGCTTAACGTTTTGTCCGGTATTACATCGCCCTATTCGGGTTCGGTAAAAATTAACGGAATAGATCTTCATCGTGAAAAAGAAAAATTGGAAGGCGTTATTGGTCTTATTCCGCAGGATGACCTTTTGATTGAAGAACTTACCGTTTTTGAAAATCTTTATTTCAGCGCGAAATTTTGTTTTAAAGATATGCCGGAAAATGAAATTCGCGACAAAGTTGATACGGTTTTGAAATCTCTCGGACTTTATGACCGAAAAGATTTGAAAGTCGGTAACTCGCTCAACAAACTTATTTCTGGCGGTCAGCGTAAGAGGCTTAATATTGCCCTTGAGTTGATAAGAGAGCCCTCTATTTTGTTTGTGGACGAGCCGACCTCTGGCTTGTCTTCAAGAGACTCAGAAAATGTAATGGACCTTTTGAGCGAGTTAACCTTAAAAGGTAAACTTATTTTTGTGGTTATCCACCAACCGTCTTCTCAAATATACAAAATGTTTGATAAGATGATAATCCTCGATACGGGTGGTTATATGGTTTATTACGGACATCCGACTGATGCGATTTCGTATTTCAAAACCATTGACGGTCAGGTTAAGAGCGAGGAGGGTGAATGTCCGCATTGCGGTAACGCTACGCCGGAGGTAATATTTGATATTATTGAGGCAAGAAAAGTAAACGAGTTCGGTTCGTGGTCGAATGAAAGAAAAATTGAGCCGGCTACGTGGGAAGAGTTTTTCCATAAAAACATAACCCCGGAGGTAATTCCCGATGTTACGACCGAGCCTCCTAAGAATTTAAAAGTTCCGAATTGGTTCAATCAGTTCGTAACTTATTTTAGAAGGGATTTCAAATCTAAAATCTCGAATCTTCAGTATGTGTTCTTAAACCTTATTGAGGCTCCGCTTTTGGGTTTTATTCTTTCGTTTTTGATTAGGTATACCGCAGCCAACAAGCCGCATTATATTTTTTACGAGAATGAAAATATCGTTCCGTATATTTTCATGAGTATAATTGTAGCCTTGTTTTTGGGTTTGACGGTTTCGGCAGAAGAAATTTTCAGAGATAGAAAAATCCTCAAGAGAGAGGAATTTTTGAATCTTTCGCGTTCAAGTTATTTGATAGCCAAAGTCGTTATTTTGGTGATGATTTCGGCAATACAATCGTTCCTTTACATAATGGTCGGCAATTCGATATTGCAGTTTAGCGAGCCGAGTATGTATTTGTCGTTTTGGTTGATATTGTTTCCGATGTGGGTGCTTGCCAATATGATGGGTCTTAACATTTCTTCGGCATTCAATTCTGCTGTAACAATTTACGTTTTGATTCCGCTTTTGATGATTCCTCAAATGGCTTTGGGCGGTTCGATGTTCAGTTTTGATAAGTTGAATCAGATAATCGGTAGTGTAGGAAAGGTTCCGATTGTGGCAGAAATGATGCCTTCGCGTTGGGCATACGAGGCTTTGATGGTAAAACAATTTAGGGACAATATGTTTGAACGTAATTTCTACGAGTATGAAAAACACGAGAATTATTGTAATTTCAAACAAGTTTATTACGTTAAAGAGCTTAGAAATGCTAACGATTTGCTTTCAGAATGTTATGAAACAATAACGGACGAGGATTTTGAGTATTCTACCGAGGAGCAGAAAAATCAGATTGTAGACAGCATCAAAAATCAAATGGAGGATGCTTTGGCTCTTTTGAAAACTGAAATCGCTGATGAGCAAATAAGACTTCCTGAATTTGAGGTTGATTTCGATTTGCAAGATTTGGTTGTTGATCAATACAACGGTGATATTCATGACAGGATTAATAATTATATTGACCAATTGGATCATTATTACGGTGACGAGGTTAATAAAGCTCACATGAAAATTGAAAGTCGAAAAGAACAGTTTGAAAATAAGTCACATGGCCTGTATAACAGATTTAGAGATAAATATCATAACGAAAAATTACAGGATATTGTAACAAATGTTTACGAAAAAAAGAAAATAATTCGTTATGAAAACCGTTTAATACAACAAGAGAACCCTGTTTTTCTTGATGCAGACAATTCGGGATTTTTCGGATTCAGAGCGCATTTTTACGCTCCTAACAAGTGGTTCTGCGGCAGATATTATGACACGTTTTACTTTAACATGGTAATTTTGTGGCTTTTCTGTGTGGTGTTTTACGTAACTTTGTACTTTGATCTTTTGAAGAAAGGCGTTGATTGGGCGGGTAATTTTTCATTTAAATCTCAGTTGGAAAAATTATTGCCTAAGAAAAAAGCAGTAGCGGCTGTTGAGGAAACCGACAAGAAAGCAAAGGAAGTTTCTGATAAAAAAACTGCTTTGGAAACGGAAAAAAGTGAATAATCTACGAAAAAAAAGTACAAAAACTATTGCGGAATAAGTTTTTTTTATAGTTTTGTATTTTTTTTGAAAAAATATTAGTACATTTGAACAGAAAATATAAGACGTATTATGCATAGAAAACGGTTAAGTTCATTGGCTTTGGTATGTATGGCGTTTTTGCAGTTTAATTGCGGAGGCTGTGATTCTTCCGGAGATGACAATATAGTGTTTATTCCGGATGATGACGTCAAGACTACTGATGTTAATTACGATGTTGAGGCGATGAACCAGATAATCGCCAGTTTTTCATCTCCGGTGGAGATGGCGGCATTATTAAAAGCTTCCAACGTGCCTTTTTCTACCAAATATTTGGTGGATCCTGATATGGTGAGGAATTATACCTCAAGTTTCAAGAAGGCTTTGGGTTTGGGTATTTTGAGTGCTGATTTGGGCTATCTGAACGTATATTCCAAGACTTCGCAAATTTTGGATTATTTGGTTTCTATTCGTCAGCTTACTGACGATTTAAAACTTGGACAATTCTTTGAGTTTGCTACCCTGAAGAGGCTTGCAACCTCGGATGATAATATAGATTCACTTTTGATAATGTCTGTAAAGAGTTATCAAGATATGGATGCACATTTGAGAAACAATCAGCGCAGCAATTTGAGTGCTTTGATGGTAACCGGCGTTTGGTTGGAATCTATGTATCTTGTAACGCAAGTTGCAAAAGAACAGCCCTCGGAGGATTTTAAAAATACCATTGGCAGTCAGAAGCAAGTTTTAAAAGATCTTTTGCCTCTTTTAAAATTGTTTGCCAAAGAAAGTGATAAAAATTTTACTGAATTGGTACGAAACTTGGAAGAGTTAAAAGACGTACTTGATGTGGTAAAAATTGATACAAGAAAGAAAGAAAACGTTAGACCTCATGAGGACGGCGTTTTTGAACAAGACTATGAAGATATTGTAATTGTTTCTGACGAGGAACTTGTCGAAATCATTACTACAACAGAAAAGATCCATAATAAAATTATAAATTAATTGCTTTATAATATGAAAAGACTGTTTATTATATTAGTTTTTGCAATTGTGGCTATCGCAATGTCAACCTCAAAGTCAGATGCGCAATGTAAGCAGCAGGTTGTTTATCAGTGTGCAACTCAGACCGAAAAAGCTATATATCTTCGTGATTTCAATACTAAATTGAAACGTGATGCAGCGGACGAAGAAACAGGTATGAAATGGACTGTAGTCCTTAACAAAGGTACACAATACAGATTTTCTCTTTGTGCTCCGGAGGGCTTTCAGGATCAAGTAGTGTTAACTCTTTATGATAGTGAACACCCGGAAAATTCAAAACCTTGGGGTAGTACATACGATAAGACCACTAAGTCGGACAGAAAATCTTTCGACTTTATTTGCAATAAAACTGCTATGTACTATATCTCAATCCGCTTCAAGGCTGGTGAGGGATCTAAGAAAGCTTGTGCCGTTGGTATATTATCTTTCGTAGGTAAAAATACGAAGTAAGAATTTTATAAAAAAGATTAGGTATAGGCGCAAAAACTATTGTACTCCTGATATAAAAAACTTATTATCGGGGGTGCAATAGTTTTGTATTATCTATTGTTAATACTCCTTTTTAACTCAAAAATACATTTAAATTAACACAACTCTCAGTAAATTAGTGTATTTTTGTACCCTGATGAAAATCGTATAATTTTAAGAGATGAATTTTGAAGAAATCGGTTTAAAAGAACCTATCGTTCAAGCCGTAAAAGATATGGGCTTTGAACAATTAACACCTATTCAGGAAAAAACAATACCCTTTATTATTAACGGCGGCGGTGATTTGATTGCTTTGGCGCAGACCGGAACGGGAAAAACTGCGGCTTTCGGACTGCCGGTTTTAAATATGATTGATGCTCAAAGTAAAGATACTCAAGTACTTGTACTTTGTCCTACAAGAGAATTATGTCTTCAGATAACAGGAGATTTAAAGAACTTTTCTTCCAGAATGAAAGATTTGGAAGTTGTACCCGTTTACGGAGGTTCAAGTATTGAGACTCAAATCAAACAGTTGAAAAAACGTTGCCAAATCGTTGTTGCAACTCCGGGCAGGGCTATTGATTTGATGGAGCGTAAATCGTTGAAAATCAATTCTATAAAATGGTTGGTTTTGGACGAAGCCGATGAAATGCTTTCGATGGGTTTTAAGGAGGATTTAGACCGACTTTTGAATGAAACACCCGAGGACAAAACTACGCTTTTGTTTTCTGCGACCATGCCCGCTGACATTGAGAGCATGGCACATAGTTATATGAAAAATCCTCAGGAAATTGCTGTCGCACGAAAAAATATCGGTGCTGAAAATGTTGAACATCAATATTTTGTGGTTCGTTCAAAGGACAGATACGAGGCTTTGAAACGTATTGCCGATGTTAATCCTGATATTTACGGTATAGTTTTTTGCCGCACGAGAATGGAGTGCAAAGAGGTTGCCGACAAACTTATCGCTGACGGTTACAATGCTGATGCTTTGCACGGTGATTTATCACAGGCTCAGAGGGATAATGTGATGCAACGTTTCAGAAGTAAACATCTTCAAATTTTAGTGGCAACCGACGTTGCAGCCCGCGGTCTTGATGTTAATGATTTGTCGCACGTTATCAATTATAATCTTCCTGATGACCCTGAAGTTTATATTCACCGTTCGGGACGTACGGGAAGAGCCGGAAAGTCAGGCGTTTCCATTTGTATTCTCCATTTAAGGGAGAAAAACAGAATGAGACTTATCGAAAAAGTCTGCAAAAAACAATTCGTTGCAAAACCGGTTCCAAGTGGTAAGGAAATATGTGAAATTCAGTTGTTTAACCTTATTGACAAAATGAAAAATGTTGAAATCGATGAAAAACAGATTTCTGCGTTTTCAGCTCAAATTGAGGAGAAACTTCAGGATATGTCAAGGGAAGAACTTATCAAAAAATTTGTTTCATTGGAATTTAACCGTTTCCTTGATTATTACCGCAATGCAAAAGATATTAACGTTGATGAAAGGGACGATGAAAAGTCTAAAAAACAGCGTAAAGACAAATCTTTGAAAGATGGTTTCAGAGAAAGAAATACGAAATATTCAAGACTTTTTATTTCGTTAGGCTCTAAAGATAATATCGCTCCCTCTAAAATGATGGGATTTATTAACAGAATTGTTGATAACAGAGATGTTTCAATCGGAAGAATTGACATTATGAGAAATTTCTCTTTCTTTGAGGTTGATGAGCCCCACGTTAATGAAGTCTTGTTAGCAATGCGTAATGCTAAATTTGACGGAGTTGCTGTCAGTGTTGAAAAAGCCGTTTCTAATGGTATTAACGGTGGAAAAGGTGATTTTTCAAAATCGTTTTCAAAACACGATAAAGAGAAAAGTTTCTCTGAAAGTCGTCGCGATAGGAAACACGATAAAGGCAAAAAAGATAAAAAATCCCGTGCGGAGCGTTCAAGTATACGTTCTTTCGGTAGGGAACAAAAACGAAACAAAAAATAAAAAAATGCGGGTTTTTTAGCCCGCATTTTTTTTGTTAAAACAATTCTTCTAATTCTTTGTTTGATAGTTTTCCTAACCAACCCTCACCCGTTGCGACGGTCAAATCGGCTAATTGTTTTTTGTCCTGAATCATTTTGTCAATTTTTTCCTCAAACGTGTTTTGTGTTATAAACCTGTGAACCACAACGTTTTGATGCTGACCGATACGGTATGCGCGGTCTGTGGCTTGAGCCTCAACTGCCGGATTCCACCATAAATCGTAATGGATTACATGGTTTGCCGCCGTTAAATTCAGACCCGTGCCGGCAGCTTTCAATGATAAAATGAAAATTTGATGCTGTTTTTGGGTTTGAAATTTTTCAACCATATTTTTGCGCTGTTCAATCGTGCAACCTCCGTGCAAAAACAAGGGTTTTTGTCCCGTTGCTGAATAAATCATTTCGGAAAGTATATCGCCCATTTCCTTAAACTGCGTGAAAACCAATGCTTTTTGTCCGTTTTCGATTATCGTTTCTATTAGCGACAAAAATATTTCGGATTTTCCCGAAAGTTCCGGCTTAAAATCTTGATTTTTTAGAAATAACGCCGGATGATTGCAGATTTGTTTCAATGCTAAAATCATTTGCAAAATCAAACCCTGACGCTTGAACAAAGACTGTGAATCGGTTTGCTGAATTTCTTTTATGGCTTTCATTGCCTCTTCCAAAGTCTTGTCGTAAATTGCTGCTTGTGAAGCTGTTAATTGTGCAAATTCGTTTTGTTCAATTTTGTCTGGAAGGTCACAGATAATCGTTTTGTCAGTTTTGAGACGGCGCATCATAAAAGGTGAGGCGGCACGTTTCAAACGCTCTGCACAATTTTTGTCGCCGAGGTTCTGAATCGGATTAGCATACTGCTGAGAAAATTTTTTTATCGAACCGAAATAACCCGTATTAACAAAATTCATAATGCTCCAAAACTCTGACAAACGGTTTTCAACGGGCGTTCCTGAAAGCGCAACGTGGGAATCTGCCTGTATCGAAAATGCCGCTTTTGTTTGCGCAGTCGTCTGATTTTTAATGTTTTGAGCCTCGTCAATAATCATTACTGCCCATTTTTGTTTTTTAAGTTTATCAAGGTCGGAACGCATAATGCCGTAAGTTGTCAGCAAAACGTCTGACGAAAAACTTTTGATGTTTCTGTTTGTGCCGTGATATGTAAAAAATGTCAGTTCGGGCGCAAATTTCCGCATTTCGTTTTGCCAGTTGCTGATTAACCCCGTGGGGACTACGACCAAAACTTTTTTCTTGTCTAAAATTTTATCGTTTTTGAGTTTTTGAAGAAACACTATGGTTTGTAACGTTTTGCCAAGACCCATGTCGTCAGCCAAAATACTTCCGAAACCTAATTCGTGATTTCTGCAAAGCCAATCGAAACCGCGCTTTTGATACGGTCTTAAAACGGCTTTAATATTTTCAGGGACAGGCGTTTGTGCTTGATTTTTGAGCTTTTTCAACAAGTCTTGAGCCGTTTTGTCGAATTTTATGGGCGTTGAATCGAATGTTTCCGACAATGCCGTTTGAAGTACTTGAACCGAGGATAGTTTTGCCGGCGTTTCCATCACTTTTTTGATTCTTTCGATGTCGGACTCGTTGATGTAAAAATAATTTTGTTTGATTTTAATCAGTCCGGCTGCTGTTTTGTAAAGTTTTAGAAATTCATCGTAACTGATTAAATTATCGCCTAATGCCACCTGCCAATTAAAATCCAAAAGCTCGTCCAAACGGATATAAGATTTTGAATTAGAGGATTTTCCTACGATTTTCATGCTGACCCTCGGGCGGAGAATTTGCTGCAAGGATTTAGGCAACATTATTTTAACGCCTAAAAGTCTGAGCGAGGGAGCAATTGAGAGCAGAAATTCCGAAATTTTTGCCAAATCATAAATTATCGGTTCTGATGCGTCTTGATTGATGTAATCTTCGAAACCTGTTATAAATGAGGAAATTAGCGAAATCTCTTTTAAAATTTTGAATTTTACTGTCCCGTATTTCTCTTCTCTTAAAATATTTGTCAGCATAATAGGTTCCTTCTTGATTTCGACTGCGATTTCAAGTGAAAAAACTTCGTTGTTTTTCTCGCTCGTGATAATCTGATAACCGTATTCATGCGAATTGAAAAACAATCGGTTAGTCCATGCTTTGATGCTGCCCGGAATTTCGGTTTCGCCGACGTTGGAAAATTTTTGCTGTTTTAATGCGAATATAAATTCCAAAATCTCGTCGTTTTTATCAGGATTAGAAATATTTTTTATCAAAAAATCAAGTATTAACGAAACTATTAATTCTGCTCGACGTTTTATCGGAAAATATTTTCTTGCTCCGGGAAGTTTCGCAGAAATAAAATTAGGTGGAATTATATTTTCCAAATCTCCCAAAACTTTTTCAACGGCGCTGTCTATTTTTGTTGCAAACCATTTTATAGAAAAAGTTTTTTGAGGTGTTACGAAAACTTTCGGCGCAAAATTTCCGCCCGCCAAAAGATAAAGCGTGCAGATAAGTGCTTGATTTAAAGCCGTTATTGATGGCGAAAAATCTTCCAAATAATCTTGCGGAATATAGAAAACCTCCGGCAAAATTTCATCAAGATTCCAAAGTGTTTGGGTTTCTAATTCTGAAATCGAAAAACTCAAATCACTTTCTATAAATATTTGTAAATCAGTGTTATGATTGATTTTTTTAGTTTTGTTTTCGGTGTAAGGCGTTAAGAAAAAGTCTGATTTTTTCTCTAAAATTTTGGTCGCCGTTTTTGCTATTTTTGAAATTTCGCTGTTGTATTTTGTTAAAAAATTAGCGTTAGGATAAAACGGTGTTTCCTTTGGCAAAATATTACAAATCGCCCTAAGATTATCATTGATTATAGAAAAATCAGGTCTTCTAAATTCTTGAATTTTTATCTCATTTTTCTCTTTTTCTAATAATATCGAAATATTTTCAACTTCGGTAATATCGCTTGTCTGGATTGTAAGACCGCGTTTTTGAAGTTCCTCGATTAAATCTATACCATGAATGGAAAAAACCAAAAATGGATTGTTGTCAATTTCGCGGCTTATGGTGTAAATGACGGCGGCAAGATGCTTGCACGGAACGGCATAATCCGAGCAATCACATTCCATAGCAAGGTCTGACCATTTTTTAGGAAAGACTTTAAGCCCTGATTTTTGGGCAATTGTGAGTATTTCGGGGTCAAGTTCCCGGTTTAATAGTTTGGAAATTATGACAGGTTTTTCTTTCAGGCGTGAAATAAAATCCTCAAATCTTGATTCATCAAATTTAGGAATCTCGATTTTAACGAAATAATTCCACGAGCCTTGAACCGTAGCGGAAATTTTGTTGCCGGAAATTTCCATTTTTTTTACTTTGCCGGCTTTTGCGTAAGCTGATCCTCTTGGTATTCTGTTGGCGTTGTCGATGTTAGACAAGGCTTTGAGCCATTCTTCCCCCCACCATGTCTTTCCGAAAAATTTTGCCATTTTTTTCTTTTGTTAATCGTTTTTTTTCAAGGCGCAAAGGTAAAAATATTTTTTAAGTTTTTTTTGCATTTTTGCGAAAAAAAATCCTGAGTTTTCTATCCTTACTTTTATTACTTTGCGTAGAAAAATTTTTCAAGTACCGCGCCCTAAAAAATAGGTGAACGTTGGTAGTGAAAAAAATATTTTTTTCAAAAAAAGAGCATTAAAAATTTGTTTTATAAAAAATAATCTTTAAATTTGAGCGATAAAATTATTAAATAAAGCCAAAATCACTATGGGAATATTTCAAAGATTATTCAGATGGGGCAAGTCCGAGGTCAATGATGCCATGGACAGCCTTGAAGACCCGGTAAAAATGACTGCCGAAGGCATAAGAGAACTTGAAAAAAAACTTGATGATAGCATAAAAGCATTAGCTCAAGTTAAAGCAAGTTGTATCGGTGCTAAAAACGAACTCGACAAAGCAAAACAAGAAAGTGTCGATTACGAAAATAAGGCTATGATGTTTCTCAAGGCTGTTGAAGCCGGAAAAATGCAGCAAAGCGAGGCAGATAAATTAGCAACGCAGTGTCTTGAGAAAAAAAGTCAGAAACTTCAGCAGATTCCTACTTTGGAGGCTAATTATCAGAAGTATCAGGCTGCGGTCAACAAAATTGAAGATTCCGTTAAAGTCCTTAAAACCAATATCGAAAAATGGAAATCGGAATCCAAAATGCTCAAAGCCCGTGCTAAAGTGGCAGAGGCTACGGTTAATGTGAACAAACAACTTGCCGGCATAGATTCAAGCGATACTATTGCAATGCTTGAAAAGATGAAGGAAAAAGTAGATCAGCAGGAAGCTTTAGCGGATTCTTATTTAGAGATTTCTCAAGATTCCAACGAGCGTGATATTGACAGCGCACTCGCCTCTATCGGCGGCAGCGTTCAGGCTCAATCTGATTTGGCAGCATTAAAAGCCAAAATGTCGGAAACCAAAGCTATTGAATCGCAAGTTGAGGATGCTAAAGCTATCAGTAATGGTTCTGTATCGGATTTGGATGCTTTGAAACAGAAAATGGCTGAAAAACAGACCGTTTCAAATAATTCAGAACGCCCTATGCAGCAGGCTGATCAATCTCCGATGGAATAATTTCTTTCATTTGAAAATTTCCCCATAGCGCATTTTAAGAAAAAAGGAATGCGTTATGGGATTTTTTTTTGATATAGTTTTTTTAGAAAAATATAATGACGTTTTACGAGATTTCAATAGATTTAGACAAAAGATACAAAACATGGTCGTCCGCGCGGAAGGCTTGGATTGTAATCGGAATTTTAACTTTGATTATTTTTTTGCTTTTGAGTATAGGTTTATGCTTGTATTTCAATTATCAGCGTTCTCAGACGGAGGTTTATTACGAAAAACTTTTGGAAAAATCCAAACAAAATTTTTATCTTCAGAGTATTGCTAATTCCAATCTTGAAAAAAAACTTCAGGATATGTCTTTGCGGCTTGCCGAATTGAAAAATTCAACTATCGAATTGGAAAGAATGTTTAGAGAACTTTCTGAAGAAAAAGTTTCGTTGGAGGAAATCCGCCGTCAAATGGAATCCGGTCTTAAAAATACCCGTTCACAACTTGATAAAATGCAGTATTCCGTCAATTATTTAATAGAACAGCGGAAGAAAGTAATCACGGATACTAAAGATGAAATAATTTATGAAAAATCCGATACGCACGGAAAATAATTTTTTTTTAAAAAAAAGGTTGTCAATTTTTTTTATTGACAACCTTTTTTCTTTTTTTTAGTCAATAAATTCGCCCTTGTCGTTTATAATTATGTAGCAAGGAGCGTTTTCTATAGTAACGGGTGAGTCCATGGAATTGAAATTTCCGAGAACGTTGATGTTTTCAGTATTGATTTTAAACGCTTTAACAGCGAATAAATCTTTGTCGGTTTTGTAAGTTTTGCAAGAGATTTCAGAAGGAGTGATTTTAACAGCGGCGATGTTGGAGCCGGCTTTTTGAGAATCATTTCCTGCTTTAATTTCTTTGAAACTGCAAATTATGATGTTGTTTTCACCCATTTTGATAATGTCGGTAACCTTGCCTTTTAAGTTGAAGGTTTGTGACAAAACGGAAGAATTTTTCTGACCTAATGTAACGGTTTCTACAATGCAGTCATCGTCTTTTTCTGTTGAAAAATTACCGTTGTTGCCTTTTAATACAACACTTGCAACTTCATTGATTTCGTCGTAACAAACAACTGTCGGATAAAGAGTTGATGTTAAATCGGTTTTTGAGGTTTGTTTACCGTTGTTGTCAAGTTTTATGACTGAGGTTTTGCAACCCGAGGCTGAAGAATTTCCTACGAGAACTAAAATTCCCGAAAAGTTTGAAGGAATTATTCTTACGACATTGTTTTCACCGGCGGGTGCGGCATTAACGTTAGTAAACCAAATCGGAGTACCGTTAGAACCGATTTTTGCAACAAAACCGGTTGAATTTGTGGCTGAAGTTTTAACATAACCTGCTGCATAACGGTTTCCGTTGTTGTCTTTAATTGTATAAACCGTATTGTAAGAGCCGGTTGCAGCCTCTGAAAAAGGAGTAAATTTGGCCTCTAAATTTATTTTTTTGCCTTGAACGGTTACTTCTTCTCCTACGGGGTAGAGCTGATTAACGGCATATTTTTGAAAATTGTTGATATTCGTATCTTTAATAGCATTAATCTTGGCTAATTCTTCTTTTTCGCAAGACGAGAATTTCGCTTTACCGCCGTAAAGACTATTTACGAGTTGCTCTTGTTTTGAAATGTTTTTGTCGCTGATTCTTTCTTTCAAAACTTTAAGAGCTTTTTTCGCATTTTCAGCCTGAGAGTAAAGGTCGTAATAATAATTTGCTTTGCTCTCTAACGATTCGTTGAACGAAGCCGGATTGTTGATATTGTTAGCACTGCGCATCGAAGCGATTTGAAAATTGGCTTTGTCCGTTTCGTATTTTATACTTGCCGAAAGCAAAGATTCATAATCGTATTTTTCGGTGAGGTTTACGAGTTTGTTTTTAATCGTAACTTCCTGAATACTATCAGTTTCAGCTTGAGATTCTTTCAAAGCTACAACTCTTGCCCTTAAATTTTTGATTTCTTGTTCGCCGCCGTCTTTGAGCGTATTAATATCCCCGTCCATCAGTTTGAAAGCGTCTTTTACCCAAGATTGATAATCCCAAATCGTAATTTCGGGTTTTAAAAAGTCGCTTGAGGTCAAACCTTCAAGACGGTAAGTTGCGATTTTTGTGATTTTAAGATTTTGATTATAATTTTTAATCGGATAATTTCCCAAAGCGGTTTTGAACTCGTTGAAATAATAAATCACCGAATCATAGTTTTGTGACAAATCCTTCATCTGTTGTTTGTATTCTTTGGTGGCTGTCAGGAGTAAGTTTTTGTAATTATTCTGACGTGCCACTATCGACTTGTAAGTATCAAGACAGGTGTTGTATTTGCTTACCGTGCTGTTATAATTGTTTATAATTGCGGTAACGTTTTTCTCGTATTCGAGAACTTTGTCACTTATTTTTTGAATGTAATTCAAAACTGCTTGTTGGTCAAGCTCGTCTATTGAGGAAGTAATGTTGAAATTTCCGTAATATGTTTTGTTCTTTTTAACTTCCTTTTCGTCAGCGTTGATTTTGCTTTTTGCCAAACCGAGATACAGTTTTGTGTTGTAAATAAGGCGTTGAACGTACTGATAATTCAAAAACGGATCTTCTTCCTTGAGCCAATTCCACTGAATTGTTCCGATTTGAAGGTATGTATTCGGAAATTCAGGGTTAATCTTCTGAAATTCAGATAGTTTTAAAACGCTATGTTCTGCGGGTTCTTTGCCGATACGGTCAAAAATGTCTTTGTATTTTAATCTGCGTTGAGCAAAGAGGTTGGAGGCAACCGCAGCTAATATTATTAAAATAAAAATTCTTTTCATCATGATTCTAAAATTTTATTATTCCGATACGGTTGATAATATTTTGAGTTCAACTCTTCTGTTTTTAGCCCTGTTTTCATCGCTGGTGTTGGGAACAAGCGGTTGTTTTTTACCGTAACCTTTTGATACGATGCGTTTTTTATCAACGCCTTTGTTGATAATGTATGCGGCAACGGAAGCGGCTCTTTGTTCCGAAAGTTTGTCGTTGTAAGCATCGCTACCTTTGTCGTCGGTGTGGGCTGAAAGTTCAACGTTGATGTCGCGGTTTAGTTTCAAAAGCGAAACGGCGCGGTCCAAATCGTCGTAAGAGGCAGGGTCCAAAGTATAACTGTTGGTCTCGAAATTAACGTTAGGAATTTCCACTCTTACGTTTTCCTCAAGTTTTGCGATGTTGGCAATCACCAAAATATCTTCGCCTTTTGCAACTTTGGGAATATCAATTGTTTTTTCAAACATTGTATAACCTTTTGTTAAGATATTGACTTTGTAAGTATCGCCTTTACGCAACATAATGTCGCATTTACCATTTTGGTCGGTGGTAATTGAGGTGGTAAATTTTGACGAGGTTGATATGTCGATAATCGTAATTTCAGTTGTAAGACCGGGTTCAAGACCATTGACTTGAAATTTAACTCTGTTTTTGTCAGAATTGAGTTCGACATCACGCTCAAAAGAGTCAAAAATTACGATCTGTGACAAATCCAAATTGAAAGTTGTGTCAAGATAAAGTTCTTTTTTGATTGTGAATTCATAATTTTTGCCGATAGGAAGTTCCATTTTGTAACGTCCTTTTGCAAATTCCGTTGGTTTAACGCTTGATTTAACGCCGTCTGCTTTAACGATAATCGTTGAGGAAAGTGCTTCAAACATATCCGAGTCAAAAACGTTCAACTGCAAATTCACTTTGTTGAAAATCGTGTAATCTTTTTTATGTTCTTTGCCATCGGGAATTATTTCTTCGATTGCGTGCGAATAGTTCGGCATGTTAAAATCCAAAAAGACATTGGTGTTGCCGTTCAAGAAGAAATCGTATTCGCCCGTTATTCCGTCGCTTTGAAAAGCGTCCAAAACCAGCGAACTGAAAGCGTCGGTTACCTTAATATTAGCTCCGATAGGTTTCTTTGTTACAAGGTCAAGCGTTTTGCCGTAATATCTTGAAACTTCAGAATGTTTAAAATTTCCAGGAATTTGAGCTGCACACGGATAGATATTGTTTTTTTTCTTGGGATCTTGTTGGGTTAAAACAAGTTCGCCTTTTTGGTAATCCCAAGTCGGAGAAAATTCATCACCGGGGAAATTTACTGTATCAATCGGTATAGGTATTTTCCAAAATTTGGAATCAAAACGCTGAGTGTAATAAATGTCAAAACCGCCTTTACCGCCTTCTCGGATTGAGGCGAAATAAATCGTATTGTTGTCGGGGCAGATGTAAGGAGAGGCCTCACAGCCTAAATTTATCGGCTCCGGTGCGTCTTGAGCTTTTGACCATTGATTGCCGGGCGTCCTGTTACTGAAATATATCGTACCGCAGCGTTTATCTAAGCCTTCTTCCTGCAACCTCGTGAAAAAAAATGAGTTGCCGTCAGGACTGATTGCCGGATATTGTTCGTTAGCGGCAGTGTTGATACTATCGCCCATAGAAACTTTTTCAGTCCATACACCGTTTTTTTTAGTGATAACGAAAATATCCGTATTGCCTTGATTGTCAGCGGCAAAATAGATTTCGTTGCCGTCAGAGGATTGAGACGGGTTTAGAGGAATGACATTTCCGTTGATAAGATTGTTAAGAGGATTGTTTTCGATACCTTGACCGAAAGCCCCGTCCGTTTTTTTGTAATAAAGGTATTTCAGTTGAGAATCTTTTTGAATACCTACAATAGCGGTCTGTCCGTTACCCGAAATATTGACGGAAACCGTCTTGTAACCTTCGGGAATTGCGAACGCATTGGTGTTGGTTATTTGGGCAAAACCAAGATTGGCCACAAAACTAACACTTAATGCTAATAGTAAAATTTGCTTTTTCATAACCGATTCTTTTTTTATTTTTTTTTTCGTGGCAAATGTATCAAAAAAATATTAACAAAACTTAAAATTGTATAATTAATTTAAAACTTTACGTTAGTTATTTTTAATAGTCTATTTTGTTTTCGGTTTTGAGCCAAATGTCAAAAACTTTTCTGCCCTCTTGTTGTAACATATTAACAGCGGGAATTTTTCTTAATAGTTTTTCTTTATCGAATTCTTTGTAAATAAAATCATCGTCAAAACCTCCGTAAGCGGCATCTTCTTTTGTTGCGGCGAAATATATTTTGTCGATATGAGCCCAATAAATTGCGCTAAGGCACATCGGACAGGGTTCGCTTGAGGCATAAATTTCGCAACCTTCCAAGATGAAAGTATTTAGTTTTTTGCAGGCCTGACGTATGCAATTGACCTCGGCGTGAGCTGTAGGGTCAAGGTCTTTGGTTACCGAATTGGAGGTTTCTGCTATGATTTCCCCGTTTTTTACGATTACTGCGCCGAAAGGTCCGCCTCCGTTTTTAATGCTTTCTTGAGCTAAAGCGATAGCTCTTTTTAAAAAAAATTCGTTCATGTTTTTATTTGTTTATTAGTTTAAGCTGTAAATTTACAAAACTTTTCCGTTATAAAAAAATTGTCGGAAATGATTTTTTGTATAATTTTGCAAATAATTTTTTTTGAAACAAAATAGCGATGTATTTGTTTGATACGCATACACATTTTTTTGATTCGGCTTTTGCTCAGGATAGAGATTCAGCCGTTTTAAGAGCAGTGGACTGCGGAGTAAAAAAAATGGTTTTGCCATGTTGCTCCGAAAAATCGCTTCAAGGCATTGACGAGCTCTGTAAAAAATTCCCTGAAAATTGTTTTCCTACACTCGGACTTCATCCCGAAGATATTTTTGTTGAAGATTTCAAAACACAATTAGAAAAAATTTTTTCGTATAAATTTTCTTCAGATTCGGTTGCTGTCGGTGAAATCGGAATCGATCTTCATTATATGAAAGATACTCTTGAGGTTCAAAGAAAAGTTTTTGATTATCAAGTTAATAAAGCAGTTGAAAATAATCTTCCGATAATAATTCACTGCCGTGAGGCATACAACGAGGTTTTTGAAATCCTGAAAAATTATAAAAATGCAAGGGGTATTTTTCATTGTTTTTCATCTGTGAGAAGCGATGCTGAAAAAATTCTCAATAGTTTTGAAAATTTCAGTTTCGGAATAGGCGGCGTGGTAACTTTCAAAAAATCGGGAGCGGAATTATCTCAAATCGTAAAGGAGGTTTTGCCGCTTGAAAAAATAGTTTTGGAAACCGATTCGCCTTATCTTGCCCCGGTGCCGAAACGTGGAAAACGCAACGAAAGTTCTTTTATAACTTTTGTGGCTGAAAAAATTTCAGAATTGAAAAATCTTGATATTGAAACTGTTATAACAAAAACTACCGAAAACGCAGAAAATATTTTTGGAATATGACTTTAGAAGAAAATTTTATGCGCCGTGCCGTTGAATTAGCGCGGCTTGGAGCGGGAGCTGTCAGCACAAATCCTATGGTGGGAGCCGTTATCGTTTTCAACGGGAAAATTATCGGTGAAGGTTATCACAAAAAATTTGGTACTTTTCATGCCGAGGTAAATGCCGTTAATTCCGTTAAAAATCCGGAATTACTCTCAAAATCAGAAATTTACGTAACGCTTGAACCTTGCGCTCATTTCGGAAAAACGCCTCCGTGTGCGGATTTAATTATCGAAAAAGGTTTAAAAAAAGTTTATGTCGGCTGTCTTGACCCGTTTTCAAAAGTGGACGGCAAGGGTATCGAAAAACTTAAAAAAGCGGGCATTGAAGTTGTAACGGGCGTTTTGGAAAGAGAATGTCAGGAATTGAACGTGAGATTTTTTACTTTCGTTAATTTGAAGCGTCCGTATGTGATTTTAAAATGGGCGCAAAGTCTTGACGGATACATTGATAAGGATTTTTCTCCAGTTATGATTTCAAATCCTTTGACCAAGGTTTTAAATCATAAATGGCGCAGTCAGGAGGATGCTGTTTTAATCGGGACAACGACGGCTCAAAGGGACAATCCGCAACTTAACAACCGCCTTTATAGTGGTAAAAATCCTGTCAGAGTGGTTTTGGATAGAAATTTAAGACTTGATAAAAAACTGAATATTTTTGACGGTTCGCAACAAACTGTGGTTTTAACGGAGCATGAGGTTGAAAACGATTTGTCGAAAACGGTTTTTGTTAAAATCGATTTTAATAAAGATTTGGCGCATAATATTCTTAATGTTCTTTACGAAATGAATTTGCAAAGTGTTATAATTGAGGGCGGTAAGATGACACATGAATTGTTTTTGAAATCAGGACTTTGGGATGAAATTCGTATTTTTCAATCGGACAAAATGTTGTATAACGGAACCAAAGCGGCTGAGTTTTGCGGCAAATTGAAAGAGAAAACTAAAATCGGTGATAATGAGTTATTAATATTCAAAAAAAATTGAAAGTTGAATTTCTCAACTTTCAATTTTTTTTTTGAATATGTTTTTTCTACAACAGCGTATCAATTTTTGATTTGAAAGCCGATTCGCTCAATGTGCCGACGTGTTTTTCGGCGAGCTGTCCGTCTTTGAAAAACAAAAATGTCGGAATACTTCTGACTCCGAATTGTCCTGCGATTTCAGGCTCTTCGTCTACGTTTACTTTAGCCACAAGAGCTTTTCCGTTGTATTCTTCACCTATTTTGTCTACAATAGGGAGCATTGAGCGGCACGGTCCGCACCATTCAGCCCAAAGGTCAATAACTGCAACCTTTGACGAGGCCAAAGCTTTTTGAAAATTTTCCGTGTTTAAATGTATTACCGGCATTTTCTTTCTTTTTTATTTTGCAAATTTAACTAATTCTTGTCCGTATTCGCTCAATAATATTGAAAGCGAATTTAATGAACCTTCCAATTCGTTCAAATCAAGGTTCTCAATCTGAAGGGTATCTCTGAAAAGTACCGTACCGCTGTCATCAAGCGTAAATGCGCCGTGAACGATTTCGCGGTTTTTCTTTAGGAGTTCTTTGTAAACATCGGCACTTTCCTTTTTGATTTTAAATAGCGGCTGTTCCATAATCAAAATCGGGTCGGCACACGCAATTATCATATTTTTAACGCCTTCGTCTTCTTTGCTGATAGTAAAAGTACCGTCAGCCTCGCTCTCTTGAACTATGGTGTATTCCAAATCCAAAAGATAATTTTTTACTTTCTGATAATTTTTTTCCATGATTTTCAGTATTAAAATTTATTGTTGCAAATATAAAAAATTTTTTTTGCGAAAAAAATAAATTAACAAATTTTTTGCTACAATTAATTTTTTACCGTCTCTAAAATTTCTTTTTTGAGGCTTTCTAAGTCCGTAACTACCGGATATTGTGGAAAATCGGCTTTAACGTTTTCCGGCGGACAAAACAGGATACCTTTGTCGGCACGGCTTATCATCGTAACGTCGTTGTAACTATCGCCGAATGCTAAAACGTTGTAATTTAGCGATTTGAATGCTTCAACGGTTTTCCTTTTCGGGTCTTCTTGTCTTAAACGGTAATTAACGATTCTGCCTGAGGCATCGGTTTCAAGGTTATGACAAAGGAGGAACGGATTTTCGAGTTTGTCCATAAGCGGCTGTGCAAATTCTACAAACGTGTCGCTTACGATAGCAAATCTTGTTGCCTTGCGTATTTCTCTGATAAATTCAAGAGCTCCCGGCAGAGGTTGCAACGTGTTGATAACATCTTGAATATCTTGAAGTTTAAGATTATGTTTGTCAAGAATTTCAAGACGGTATTTCATCAAGACGTCATAATCCTTTATGTCTCTTGTTGTTAATTTTAACTCTTCGATGCCGGTTTTGAGGGCTACATTAACCCAAATTTCCGGAACAAAAACGCCTTCTAAGTCGGCACAAACTATCCACATAATTTTTTCGGTTATTAATAATTAAATATAATACACCGCAAAATTAACAAAAAAATGTTTTTTTACAATACTTTTTTTGCTTTTTCGGCATCTCTGACGGCTTGAGTGTTGAGCCATTTCGGGGAGCGCAGGTAGTACAAAAATATTGAACCTCTTATAATAAGTTCTATACACATTGCCGTCCAAACACCGATAAGTCCGTTAAAATTAGCCATATACATCACAAGCGGAATTCTTATTATCCACATCGAAGTTATGTTTATGATGTTGGGCAAAAGACTATTACCTGCCGCCACAAAACAACTGTAACATATTATCGCCGCTCCGAAAAACGGTTCAGCGAAAGCCTCAATTCTCAAAATTGTAGTTCCGAGTTCTATAATTTCTTGATTGTCAGTCATTAGCGAAAACATAAATCTCGCACTCAAAAACATTATGGTTGACATCGCGGTTAAAACCAGCATTGAAATTATCGTTGTAATTTTAGCGAAACTTTTAGCTAAATTTTTTCTTGCCGCCCCTATGCTTTGTCCTATGAGCGTTGTCGTAGCATCGGCAATACCGTATCCGGGCATATAACAAATGCCTTCTATCGTTATTGCAAAAGTGTCAGCGGCTATGCAGACATTGCCCAGCGGTGCTATTATAGATGTTACGATGATTGCTCCGATGTACATTACAGCCCTTTCAAGTCCTATCGGTACGGAAATTTTTAATGCGTTTTGGAGGTTTTCCCTCGTGGGACGGAAAGAGCCTTCTTCGTTGTAAATTTTTAAATCTTTGGAACGTACTACCAAATAGTAAGTAATTATGATTGAAACAATTACAAATGCTAAAACGCTTCCTAAGGCTGCTCCCGAAACTCCGAGTCCGGCTCCGTATATATAAAAGGTGTTGCCGCAAAAATTAATTTCACGGCTCGGATATATTAGGAAAAAGTTTAGAATCATGTCCAAAACACACATTACCACGTTCAAAATTGACGGGATTTTTATGTTTCCCGTGCTTCTTAACATACTTCCCGAGAGATAATTCAGTGAAAAAAAAGGTATTCCTAACGAAAATATCAAAAAATAACGGCTTGCAAGAGGGCTGATGTCATCTCCGCCGTTGAGCCAATGCGGTAGAACAGAACTTATTAAAACTCCGAAAAATGAAAGCATTAATGCCCATGTCGTACATACCGTGAATGATTCCCTTAAAACGTTTTTGGCCTCGTAAAACTTGTTAGCACCGATTTTGTGGGCAACTATTACCGAAAAACCTGTTGCTATACATTCGCACAATCCTCCTAGAAGCCATGTGCTTGTACTCATTAAACCTACGGCTGCAGCACATTCAGCACCGAGATGTCCGACCATCGAAGCATCAATGTACTGAACGAGAATAAAAGAAATTTGTGTCATTATGGCAGGTATTGACAGTTTTGCTGTCAGATTTACCTGTTCTTTTGTTGTAATATGCTGTCCGTTTCGTATGAATGAAAATAGTTGATCCTTGTCACGCTTCATGATTTTGCAAAATTACAAAAAAAATTAGAAAAAAATATGTAAATTTGTCCCGAAAAAAACTTTTAAACGAAAATGCAGCAACAAGAATATCTCGATAAATTTGAACAAAAATTGTTAGAAAATCTTATAACATTTTGTACTTCAAAGGGTTGGCTTGACGGTAAAATGCAAGAGACTCCCGATATTACTCAAAAATGGGATTCTATTTCGCCATCTTATATAAAAGATGCGTTGAAGGAGGTTCAAAAATACGAATCAGTTACTTTGGCTTGGCCTGTTTATATCGGCATGGCTATCGCAAAATATTGGGATACGGAATGGGATATTTATTCCAAACACGAAAATCTTTATCTTCATTTAAGGGACAAGCGCGGTTTTGATTATCTTGACGAAGTGGTAAGAGGTCAGATTCTCTGTCTTGACAAAGAGGATTTTACTAAATGTGAGGATATGGTAAGGGAGTGCGTGTTTTTTGTTATGAGCACTATACGAAAAGAACAAGTGGAAAGGGGTAGCGTAACGGCCTTTTATGTTTATACACGTAGTCTTTACGTGCTTTACAGAATCGGTGCGGCTATCGAATTGAAAAAATTAGGTTATAAAATGGAAAAAATGCAATAATTCCCGTTTTTATGTCCGGGGTGGAAATTTTTTTTTTTATTATCATATAATTGCTTAACTTTGCGGCGAAAGTAAAAATCTTTTTCCGGGGTTAAGGGCGGAAAGGAATTCTGCGAAAACTCCGGTATTAAACTAATCGTAAAAAACATGGGCTGGTTTAACAGATCACAACAAGGTATTAGTACCGAAACTAAAGACAAAAAAGAAATTCCTGATGGACTTTGGTACAAATGTCCTCAGTGTAAGGAAATTATCACGACAGATGACCACAAAAAAAATCTTTGTGTTTGTCCTAAATGCAATTATCACGAGAGAATTTCAACGAAAGAGTATTACGAAATCCTTTTTGACGGGGGTGAATACGAGGAATTGTTTGGAAACTTACATTCAAGTGACCCGTTGAATTTCGTGGACAGAAAAAAATATACTGACAGAATTGCCGCTGTCGAAAAACAAACGAATCTTAAAGATGCTATTTCGGTTGCAACGGGAAAACTCGGTGGTCGTAATGTTACGATAGATTGTATGAATTTTGAGTTTGTCGGAGGTTCTATGGGTTCTGTTGTCGGCGAAAAAATAGCACGCAGCGTTGATTATTGTATCAAAAACTCTCAGCCGCTGGTAATTATCAGCCGTTCGGGCGGTGCGAGAATGATGGAAGGTGCTTTTTCGCTTATGCAGATGGCTAAAACCTCAGCAAAACTTACTCAACTTAGTGAAAAACGTCTTCCTTATATTTCGGTTATGACAAATCCTACAACCGGCGGTGTTTCAGCATCGTTTGCAATGTTGGGCGATATTAATATGGCTGAACCTGAGGCTCTTATCGGATTTGCAGGTCCGAGGGTCATAAGAGAATTTACGGGAAAAGATTTGCCGGAGGGTTTTCAGTCTTCGGAATTCCTTTTGGAACACGGATTTTTGGATACCATCGTGGAGAGAAAAAATCTTAAAAAGACGCTTGAGTCTTTGTTCAATATGATGATGTAATCTTATTGAAAGAAAAAAAATCTTATGTCGTAAAAAAAATAAAAAAAGTGTACGGTTTTTGATGAATAATTATTATCTTTACTCGCTGTTTAATCGTAAAAAGCGGTTGATGTAGATAATCAATATGAAATCTTTACAGTACATATTTGCGATACTATTTATAAATCTTGCTTTTCTTGGGGGGACTGCGTTTTCACAAGAAAGGCAACCTTTGTTTCATACCGTTGATGAGCAAAACGGACTTGTCAATGATTTGATTAATTGTATTGAAGTTGATGATTACGGTTATATTTGGATAGGTTGTAAGTCAGGACTTTGCCGTTATGACGGACAGAATTTTAAAATTTTTTCGGCAAACGGTAACCGTAAAACAAATATTGTTTCAGGTAATACTATTGCCGATATTGAAAAAGACAAAAGCGGTAGGATTTGGATTGCAACCGAAAGAGGCGTTTCTAATTTTAATACGATAACGGGACAGTTTTCTTTTGTGCCGCTTGTATTGGACGACGGCAAAATCAAAAGCAGTTATCAAGCCGATAAAATTTTAGTAAACAATGCGGGTGAAATTTATTTTTATTCTTCTTATTCGCGGCTTTATGTTTTTGATTCTTCAGACAGCACTTTCCGTGCTTTTTACCCCGAAGTTTTGGATAAATTAAAATCACGATATTGTTATATTGACAATACGGATAATTTTTGGCTTTTGAGCGATGCCGACCGCAAAATTTACAAAATGAGTTCGCAAGGCGATCTGTTAAGAACCATAAATTGTGATGATTATGAATATGATACGCCGACAAAAGGAAATTTTGCCTTTCTTGACAACGGCAACGGTGAGGTGTTTTTCGGTGGCGACAACGGCTTTTTGATTTTCAGTCAGAACGAAAACAAGTTCAAAAAACTTGATGCCGTTAATATTGATATTTTCCCCGAAAAAGAAACGAAATGTTTTTTCAAAGACAGCCGCGGTCTTATTTGGATCGGTACTAATGCAAAAGAACTTTTTGTTTATAATCCCAAAACAAAATATTTGACAATAGTTCCTTCGGCTTCCAATAGAACTCCTTATCGTCTTAATTCTCCGACGGTTATGGATGTCAGAGAGGATAACCGCGGACTTTTGTGGTTTGGTACTTGGAAAGGTTTGTCGTTTACGGAAATCAATCCTTCCAAAAGGTTTCATAACGTTTCAAACGAAGAGCCGGAAATTCTTCCTAACAAAAATTATGTCAGTGCTTTTGATGCTTACGGCGACATGATTGTTATCGGTTGTGACGGTGGCGGTGCAACGTTTTGGCAAAAAAATGCTGTTAGACGTTTTGATTGTTTTGACCCGCAGGAGCGTAAGGGAACGAAAATGAGAAGGGCTTCTGTTTTGGGACTTTGTTATGATAAAGAAGGCTATCTTTATAACGGTGGTTATAACCGTACCGTAACAAGGATTCACCCTAATCTTAAAGACGTTGATGAATATCCTATTAGTCAGGTTGATTCTAATTATATGTCTTCCGATTTTACGACTTCCATGCTTTGTGATGATAAGGACAGAGTCTGGATTTTAACAAACGGGGACGGTCTTTACGAGGTAATTGACAAGAAAAAAGGTATTGTTAAAAGGCATAATATTGACAAAAACGGTAAACATTTGTGCAGTATTTGGGGAACTTGTCTTGCATTTTCCGATGGAAAACTTTATGTCGGCTCGTATCAGGGTATGACGATTTATGACATAGAAAACGACGTCTTTGAAAATTATGATTCTGATATGGAGGACACCTCTTCCTTGAGTCATAGTTGGGTTTCTTATATTTTGATTGATAGTAAGAAAAGAATATGGGTCGGAACAAGTTTTGGTCTCAACCTTTTTGATGTCAAGAGCAAAACGTTTCGTCATATCGGCAGGGAGAGAGGTTTTTTGAGCGATGATATAAAAGGTATTATCGAAGACGAAAAAACAGGACTTTTGTGGGTTTCAACCTCAAAAGGTATTTCTAAGTTTGACCCCGAAAAAATGGAAGTCGTAAGAACCTATCTTAGTTCTGACGGACTTTTAACGGAGAATTTTCAGTTAAGGGGTGCTTTTAAGGACAAGGATGGCACGATGTATTTTGGAGCTGCTAACGGTTTCATTTATTTTAATCCTGAAGAAATTTCCGACAACATACAGCTTCCGATGCCGATGATAACGGGTTTGATGATTAATTATTCGAGGGTTATGCCTTTGGATAAAAATTCACCTTTAACCAAAGCCACGGAAGCAACCGACAAAATAGAATTGACCTCTGATCAGAGTACGTTTACGATAGAGTTTACCTCGCTTAATTTTGTAAACGAGGGCGGCAACCGTTATTTTTGTTTTCTTGAGGGTTATGACAAGAATTGGATTGACGTTGGAACAAGACATGAAATTACTTTTACTAATCTTGCTCCGGGCAATTATATTTTTGAGGTGAAATGTCAGAATGCTGACGGTTGTGTTTCGGACATAAGGCCTTTGAAAATAACAGTGAAACCTCCTTTTTATAGGACTTGGTGGTTTGTAACGCTGGAGATTTTGGCGATGGTATTTTTCGTAGTTTTCGTTTATTGGTTGAGAACAAGGAATTTGAAGGAAAATCAGCGCAAACTTGAGCAAATGGTGGTTTCCCGTACTGAGGCGTTAACAAAAGTGAACGCTGAACTTGAGGCTCAAAAGGAGGAGATTTTAAGGCAAAGTCAGGAAATCGAGCATCATAGGGACGAACTTGTCAGCAAAAATCAAGAGTTGGAACTCAACCGTATTGAAATTACAAGACGTAACGAGGAAATCAAAAAATCGCTTAAAAACATTCTCGTTCTCAACGACATAAGCCGTCAGATAACCTCTTCGTTTGATATTTCAAATATTATAATGACGGCCTACAACCATGTTACGCAGATTGTTAAAGCGGATTTCTTTTCGATAGGAATTTTTAGCCCGAGTCTCAACTCGTTGGAATTTAATTATATTTTTATAAACAACGAGCTTTCTCAAGCCAAGAAAGTTCCTTGTAAAGACGATACTTTTGCTGAGCAAAAATGTTATATGTCTAATTCGGACGTATTCTTGACGGGTGAAAATTGCAAAAAATCTTATTTCTATTCCGAACAAGAAAATTTGGATTTAGGCACGATTTGTCTTATGCCTTTAAGAGAAAGTAACAAGGCTAACGGCGTTTTTGTTATCGGTGTCAAAGAAAATGATTATTATTCCAAAACAGATATTGCAAATATCGGAATGGTAAGTTCTTACGTCAGCATTGCAATCGACAAGGCAAGGGATTATCAGCAATTAAGAAGTAAGAATAATGCAATTAATGGTTCAATACGTTATGCTAAAACTATTCAGGACGCAATTCTTGTTGATGAGGCTACAATTAATAAGTATTTTAGCGGAATGGTAGTTTTCCGTCCTAAAGATATTGTCAGCGGTGATTTTTATTGGTTTAGAACGATAGAAAAAGAGGGCGTCGGACTTCATAAAATTTTTGCAGCCGTTGTCGATTGTACGGGACACGGTGTTCCCGGTGCATTCATGTCATTGATTAGTAATACGTTACTCGATGATATTGTAATTCGAGGCGGACATTATGAAACGGATAGAATTTTGAAACTTTTGGACAAGGAAATTGTTCTTGTCCTTAATCAGCAGAATTCCGAAAATAATGACGGTCTTGATATGGCGATTTGTGCTTTTGATTTGGGCGAAAACGGAGAAATAAAATCGGTTTCGTATTCGGGTGCTAAAAACGCTCTTTATTATTATAACAAAGAAATTGACGAATTCAAATCCATAGGCGCTGACAGAATTTCTATCGGTGGTTATAATAGCGAAATCGACAAACAATTTACGAGCAAAGTTTTTGAGGTTCATAAAGGCGATATGTTTTTTATGACCTCTGACGGCATTATAGATCAAAATAACAGAGAACGTAAGCGTTTTTCAAGTGCCAGATTTTTGAGAACGCTGACGGCAAATCGTAACGAAGAAATGTCTGTTATAAAGGCAAATCTTGAAAAAGAGTTGGACGATTTTATGTCCGGCGTAGACCAAAGGGACGATATTTCCGTTATGGGCTTGAGGATTCTCTGAAAAAAATTGTAAATTTAGAAAACAATTACTAATTTAGCATAAACTTTAAAAAAAAAGGATAAAATTATGTTTTTGATAGCAGATTGCGGTTCTACCAAATGCGACTGGGCGGTTTCAAACGGTGATGAGGATGTAAAATTCTTTTCTGGGGTGGGTTTTAATGCCATTCACTCCAAGGATGAGGTTATTTTGTTGGCTATCAAGAATGCCATATCCTCTAACGGAATAGACACAAAGTCAATAGATAAAATATATTTTTACGGTGCGGGCTGCATTGAAGGAATAGGAGCGGAGAAGGTTTCTTATACGCTCAAATACTTTTTTCAAAACTCCGAAATTTATACTTTTGACGATTTGACGGGTGCAGGACGGGCTATTTTTAAGACCGATCCGGGAATTGCCTGCATTTTGGGAACGGGTTGTAATTCAGGAGTTTATAGTAATTTTGAAATCGGAGATCATATTTATCCGATGGGTTATATTATCGGTGATGAAGGCTCCGGAGCAAGTATCGGAAAAAGACTTGTTAATGCCATTTACAAAAAGGAATTGCCGGATACTTACCGTAACCTTTTTGAAAAAGAGTGCATGATGAGTTATGACGATGTAATTTACGGTGTTTACCGTTCTGATACTCCGGCTGTATTTTTGGCGAGTCTTGTGCCTTTTATCCACGAGCATATTAATGACCCGATTTTCAGGAATTTGGTGTTTTGCGAGTTTGATTTGTTTTTCAATCATAATATTATCAGGCTCGACCGTCCGAAAAATTACAGTGCGGGTTTTGTAGGCTCGATTGCCTCGTATTTTGAAGATATTTTAAGAGATGCTGCCCGTTTCCACGGCATTACAATTTCGTCGATAATTCAGCGTCCTATCCAAAGGCTTGTTGAATTTCATAACGAGGTCAGCCTTTAAGAAAAAAAAGAGCATTAATTTTTTTTATTAAACCTTAAATATACTTGAATAAATTATGGAAAAACGCCAGACAATTACTTTTGCCTCGCTTCCGCAGAATGTTAGCGAATTGCAGGCATTGAAAGAGGCTACTTTGGAAAATCCTTTTGAAGTCTGCGCTTTGGTGGTAGCGGTTTTGTGCCGTTACGAAACGAGCGTTAATGATTGTATTGATATGCTGAATTTCCTTAAAGGTCCTCAACCTATGTCAGCATACGATAAACAATTTTTAAGGGACAGATTGACGGGTAAATTTTATAAACCGAGAAGTTATTTCAAAGGGACTTCCCCCGAAAACAATTATCAGCCGACAGAATATACGGTAGAGGTTTTTGATAATCCGTATTCTTATCAATCGGAAGGATATGTAACGTTGTGGCTTGTTTCTTCGGGTGCTGATTCTCCCCGTCAGATAAAACTTCGTAAAAAAGGAAATCAATGGTTTTTGTGGGAAAATTTCTTACTTCCCGATATTAGAATACCTAAAGCCGATGATCCATGGGCTTAAAAAATACGAACTACAAAAAAATAAGAGCCGTAAATTCTTTTTTTTACGGCTCTTATTTTTTAGTGTTTTTTTTACAAACTTGCAATCTGTTTTTCCAACGCTTCGATTTTCATTTTCGCGTCAGAAAGTTTTTGCTTTTCGCGTTCAACCACTGCTGCGGGTGCGCCTGAAACAAATCTCTCGTTAGAGAGTTTCTTCTCCACCGATATTTAACGCCTTTTTCCCTGAAATGCGGAAAAAGTTCAGCGAAGTTGCACGCCTGTTTTGTGCAGCCGGAAGTGTTGTCTTTAGGATAATTTGTTGGTTGTACTAAAAATCCCGCTTAAAACAAATAGGGCTTTTGGAATAGTTTTTTAGTGGTGATAATTCGGAAGTTCTTCCAACTTCTTGATAAATTGAACGTTGTTGGTTTGTGAGTCGGAAAACATATCGCCAACATCGCTATACAATGCCTGATACCAAGAGTATTTTGAAAAATAATTAGTCAGTTCTTTTGAACCGAAACGGAAATTATTCCTTGCAAAAAAATAATTCCTTAAAATTCTCAAATCCTCTTTGTTCCAGCCTTTGAAATCGTCTTCCGTGTAATCTCGTGAAGAACCGATAACCCACAAACGCTCAAATTTGTCCTCGTATGTACGAGAATCCTCAACATCGGATTTTGAAAAAATGTATTTGTAACGTTTTGCAAGATTAAAACCGCCCCATAGAATTAAAATTCCGGCAACGACAAAAATCGGTATTTTCAATTTTTCAAACAGCGGTTTTCCCGTTTTTTCAACAGGTTTTTGAAAAGTGACTGTTTCCTTCTGTTTGGGTTGAGGTTCTGGATTCGTAATAGGAATCTCTGCCTCAGACGTTGGATTTTTAGGCACTGAATTTTGCTTAATATCTCCGTCTTTTGAAACTTTTACTTTCAGTGTTACAGGAGTAGAATTTTCTGTGTTAACAACCTTTTGTGTTTCAGAAACTTGGTCTTTAACACCTAAAATTTTAGCCTTTTCTTTTGCTAAATCATCCTTGTTTAAAATGCCCTCCTCAAAATCCATGAGGCGGGCGATTTGTTCGTCAGTCATCTTATTTTTAAGAATTTAAGATTTTTTGCTTTTCAGTTTCAAATTCTTCCTGATTATTTTACTATTTTTATTTCCTGCAAATTTCGATAACTCATACCCCCATCATCTCTGCCATATTTACATCGTCGCTTACAACGTCGGTGTATTTGCCGGGTTTGATACCGTTGAGTGTAATCATGGTGATACGCAAAGATTTGCGTGTTTTGGTAACGGTGCGGAAAAGTTCTTTGCGTTCTTCCAAATAGTCAGCGTATTGCGACGTTATTACAAATGGTAAGCGCGAAAACTTAATTTCGCAAAGGTTTATGATGTCATCACGACGGTCAATTACAAGGTCAATTTGTGCGCCGCCTTCTTCGCCGTTGTAACGCCACGAACTTATCGTTGTCGCAACT
>JAFYDK010000043.1 GCA_017544805.1 Bacteroidales bacterium
TTAAATTTTACTTTTGGTTGTTTTTTCTCACAGCGCAAAGAAAATAGAAAATAAATAATTTAACAAATGTTAAATATAAAATTATTATAAAGTTTTAATTTCGTCGGGAGAAAGACCGGTAACAGCAGCGATATAATTAAGATCGTCGCCGTGTTGTTTCATTGTACGGGCAATTTCCCGCATAGCATCTGCACGGCCTTGCTCAATACCTTCTGCACGACCTTCTGCACGACCTTCTGCACGACCTTCTGCACGACCTTCTGCACGACCTTCTGCACGACCTTCTGCACGACCTACCGTCCTCGCAATTTCCTTAACGGTTTCTTCCCTATCAAGATTAAGCGATTCCAAATCCCAAAAACTATCGTACTCTCGTTGCTCCTCCTCAGTCAATTTAGTACAAATTTCAAGGGCTTCTTTGGTGTCTGCGTTTTCCAGTAATTCTTCTGAAATATCAGAGTTCTCTCCCGCATTTATCGAAGTTAAAAAACTTTGCCAAAGCCTCAACATTTTATGCTGAGCTTTATCTTGCGGCTTAAATTTTGGCAACTCAATACAAACAACCTCAATCCCCGAAATCGTACTTTTAGGATTATCAACTTCCGACATTTTATAATAATGATAGTTGTTGGCGGTATCATTTTGATAAACGTCGTTGAGAATGTTTACGGCATAGATTTTTTTCATTTTATAATATCTGATGCCTTTTTTATAAAGCGTTGCATAAAGTTTTGAACAATTATACATCACGCGGCGCAAAAAGTCTGCTGACCAATACATTTGCATTTCAACTATGAAATATGTATCTTCTGCGACTTTGCATTTTACATCAACTACACTGCGTCTTTTGCCGTCAGTCAAAGGTATAATTTCTGACGGTAAGTACTCAATGTCCTTTATTTGGTCGTCGCCTTCTAATTTTAAAACGGCATTCAAAAGGCTGATTGTCAAATTTTTATGTACACCGAACACTTTTTTGAAAACAACGTCGGTTTTGGGATCGTAATACTGCATAATTCTCTAAACCTTAAAAATTTGGGTACAAAAATAATGTTTTTATTGTCTGACTTATTTCCTTTTTTTACGAATTTCTTCCAATGCAGAAATTTCTTCAGGAGAAAGATCCTTAGGAATATAATATTTTACTTTAACAAAAAGGTCGCCATAAAACTGAGTACCGTAAACAGGCATTCCTTTCCCTCTAATTCTCAACTGCTTACCGTATTCTATTCCTTTAGGAACAGTAATTCTGAGATCGCCGGAAAAAGTTTTAATTATAATTGAACCGCCCAAAATAACGGTAAAAATATCAACATAAACCTCTGTAAAAAGTTCATCACCACGGCGGGTAAACATATTATCGTTTTCGATTTTTACCCTGACGTACAAATCGCCTTTTTTACCGCCCGCAATTCCCGGATAACCTTGTTCGGGAATTTTCAGAAGTTGATCGTTTTTGATTCCCGGCTGAATAGTAATCCTTAAATTATTGCCCAAAACTTTCAAAATTCTGCGGCTTCCGTTATACGCCTCTTCAAGCGAAATTGTAATCGCCCCAGTAAAATCGTCCCCTTTGAAAAGCGAACTTTTTGAAAAAAAGTTTTTGAAAAAGTCGGAATATTCCCCCGTCTTTTTCTTGAAATATTCAAAATCAAAATCCGAATTATCATCCTTATGCGTCTGTGTAGATGCGTGATAATTAGCAGAATTCGATTTTCCGCTCATCATCAAATCAAACTTTTTACGTTTTTCGTCATTGCTCAAAACGTCGTATGCCTCGTTGATTTCCTTAAACTTTTCCTCGGCTTCCTTATCGTCGGGATTTCTGTCCGGATGATAAGTCATTGCAAGACGGCGGTACGATTTTTTTATCTGCTCCGCTGTCGCATCAGGAGCAACCTCAAGTATTTTGTAATAATCCTTAAACTGCATAATAATTAGGTTTTGGCAAAAATAAGGTATTTTTTTTAAGACAACAAAATTAAATGAAAGTTTTTGTGAGGATTTTTTTTCAAGAAAGAAAAAGAGAAGGATTATAATAAAAAAAAGGGAGCGACTTAAAACGCACCGCTACAACCACTTACCCTTGCTGACTTCCGCCCCTGGGGGATTCGTAGGAGCTGGTCGAATAAGACTCCCTTTGTGATTGCAAAGGTAGATAATTTTTTTAACTTCCAAAAAAAAATCACACTTTTTTTTCAACTTTTTTTCATTTTTTTATTAACAAGTTAAAAATCAAAACGATACAAATTGATTTTTTTTTGCTTTTTTTATTTTACAAACTCTTAGGTTTTTCATATTTTTGCAGTGTAAACACAAAGAAAAATGACGGCAGAAAACAGAACATACATTACACACGGCCTTAGATGGGGTGCAAGTTGCGGAATTTCGCTAATTATATTCATGGTGCTAAGCAATTATGCCGCAGCCGGAAATTCGGAGCTGCAAACCACAGGAATTATACAATATATAATTTTAAGTTTTTCGATTTATCTGTGCCAACGCAGTTTTATCACAAGAAAACTCTCTGATAATCCGAACTTTACAAAATTTTTTCTCATCGGTTTGATATGTGGTGTTTCTTCGTCGTTGTTTGTGGATTTGTACATGTCGGTTTATATCAAAATTATAAATCCCGAATCCGTAGAACAAACAATCGAAGAATCGCAAAAAATATTAAAAGAAAGTAAATTGTATTCCGAGGCAAGCCTGAATCAAGCTCAGGAGATTACTAAAAAAATTTTCTCGGTATCTGTAATCATAATTAACACTATTATATATGCTGTCTTGTCGGCAATTTTTTCGGCATTCAGCGCATTTATGTTAAATTTTAACAACAAAAAAACACGTTAAAAATGGATATAACCGTAATAGTTCCGGTTTTCAACGAAGACGAGTCGATCCCGGAATTGAAAGACTGGATAACCAAAGTAATGAACCAAAACAATTTCAGTTACGAAATTATAATGGTAGATGATGGCAGCACAGACTCTTCGTGGGAAAAAATTGAAGAAATGAGCGCAAAGGATTCTCATCTAAAAGGCATAAAATTCCGCCGCAATTACGGCAAATCAGCAGCACTTAATACAGGTTTCAAAGCCGCGCAAGGCGATGTCGTAATCACAATGGATGCCGATATGCAGGATTCGCCGGACGAAATTCCCGAACTTTTCAGAATGATAAAAGAAGAAAAATACGATGTCGTATCTGGCTGGAAGAAAAAACGTTACGACCCGATAAGCAAAACCGTTCCGAGCAAATTGTTTAATGCGACGGCGAGATTTTTCTCCGGCATAAAACTTCATGATTTCAACTGCGGGCTGAAAGCTTACAGAAACACAGTCGTAAAATCAGTAGAGGTTTACGGCGAAATGCACCGTTATATTCCCGTTTTGGCAAAACAAGCCGGCTTTAAGAAAATCGGCGAAAAGGTCGTTCAACACAGAGCAAGAAAATACGGCGTCACAAAATTCGGAATCGAAAGGTTTATAAACGGATTTTTAGACCTTTTAACGGTAAACATCGTTTTGAAATTCGGCAAATCACCGATGCACTTTTTCGGTTTGGTGGGAACATTGAGTTTCGTTATCGGGTTTGGAATCTTAGCGTATTTAAGTTTTGCGAAAGTGTTTTGGAATCAGTATCAAATGACCGACCGTCCGCTTTTTTATTTCGGATTGCTGACGTTAATTTTCGGAACACAATTGTTTTTGACAGGTTTTGTGGCGGAACTCGTTGCCCGCTCCTCTGCCGATAGAAACACGTATATCATCGAAAAAAATACCGGATTTGAATAAAATCATAAAAAAAATGGTATTTTTTTTGCGTGTAAATAAAAAAATTATATAAATTTGGCAATCTAAAAAACCAATTAAAATTCTATATTGTTATGGATATTTTAAACGATGAAAAATCTCAAAAATCAATAAAGGAAATAATTCTTGTATTTTCGGATATTGATGTGAAAATCACCGCATTAAACGAATGTTCGGCAGAAGACTTTTTGTCTTTGAATACGAATTTGAAAAAATTCTACAAAGATGCAAAAGTAATTTCCGAACAAACGGAACAGATTTACGACATTATAGCCGGAAACGAGCATGAAAAATTTTTCGAGGAACTCATAAATCTACAAGACTCCTTGAATAAAAGAATTAATATGCTCAAAAACAAGATTTTAAAGAGCATTAGGGGCTTGGAAAAAATGTTAACCTCGCTCAACTTAGTATTTGTGCCGTTAAAAAATTTCAACCTCAACATTCTGACTCTCAATTTCCTACTCGTAAATTTAAAACTTAATATCGCTTACTGCGACAACAAGGAAATAAAACCGATAGCAGAAATGATAGATTCCATAACGGGAGAAATCAACAAACTAAAAATGATGCTTCCAAAAATTTCGGAATCACTTCTTATGGTTAAGAACGTTACGAGACTTTCGTCGGGCAAATTGATTGAGATCCGCAAAAAAAATATCCTTGATATAGACAGAGTTACGGGTCAAATCAACGACTCTGTAATCCTTTTGAAAGACAAACAGGCGGTTGCGGCTAAAAAAATGCCGGAACTTACAAAACGCACGCAAAGTTATTTTGATAGTGTTAACAAAATCATTATGAACCTCCAATATCATGACATTATCCGTCAAAAAATGGAGCACGTTCAGGCAACACACAAAAACATTATCAAGGAACTTTCCGTAATGGATATGAACTCCGCCGCTGAAGACGGTAAAATGGACTTGTCGGAAACGGCAAAACAATTCTTGCAAATCCGTGATATTGCAGGCGTTCAAGTTGCACAACTTATCAACACCAATAAAGAATATCAAAAAGCTTTTGCGGTGATAATGAGAAAGTTCTGGGACATCAGCGAGGACATGAGCGTTATTTCACAACTTTGTAACGAATTTGTTGGTAACAACGATTTGACCGATAGTTATTACAAAGACGTTCAGGACAGGCTCAGAGGCACAACCACGGTTTTGAAACGACTCATCACCGCTAATGAAGATTTCGGTGGAGAAATTGACACTATCAGCGAGACAATTGACGAAAAACACGACCGTATTGACGAAATCAACAAGGTATACGAAGGAATCAACGAACAAATCGAAAACATCCTTTCAACGATAAAAAGTCAAGGCCCGGAGACAGGACTTGATAGAATTACGGGCGAGATTAAACAAATCGTTGATACAATTTTGGAAAACCTCAATGATGTCGTATTGTTTTTCTCTCAAGCGCAAAACATCAGCAAAAAACTTCAGGAAATCAACCACGAAGATTCCGGCAACGAGATTTCCAACAACTTGAAAGAACTGACAAACAAAATTACGGAACTTTTAGCGTCAATAGAAGACCATAACGAAAAAATTGAGGCTATCCTCACCAATAATTCTAAGTTGAGTCTTAACTTGTCAAGCGAAATAAAATCGTCGGTCGAGCAGGTAAAATATTATGACTTTTTTGAAAAAATAATGTTGGAAATCGTAACGGAACTCAACAATATTTATTCAAAACTTGACAACAACACTCTCAACATGATAAAAAGTAACAAGGCAGAAAACCTCAAAGCCCTTGAAGAACGTTACACAATGGAGAGCGAACGCATTATCCATCAGCAAATTATCAATGAGAGCGAAGACTTCTCCGCCGTAGCAACGGAAGATGATGACAATGATGTGGAGTTTTTCTAAAAAGCAAAAATTATGTCAGCAGAATCTTATATGATATTCAGAGTCGGTGGCAGAAATTGCGCCGTATCGGTTGCAAACGTTTTGGAAGTAACGGAAAACGACAAATTAAGTCCGCTCCCCGGTGCGCCAAGTTTTGTGGTGGGCATTAGGAAATTTTATGACGAGGTTTTGCCGGTAATCGATACGGTAAAACGTCTTGCAATTCCAAGGACTCAAACAGAGGACATCGCGAATAAATATATCGTGGTTTTTGAAACTGTAAACGCTAATTCCAAAAAGAAATTCGGAGCGTTGGTCGATAGAATTTTGTCCGTAAAAGAGTTGCAAAGCTCTGCAATAAAGATTGTTGACGATATTGACAAAAACATAACTCCAGCAGAATATATTAAGGGCGTAGTAGATTCTCCGGAGGGATTTATTTACGTCCTTTTACCGGAATTTTTTTTCAGTAACAAAGATTTTCAAAGACTTGATTTTGTAATGCCGGAAGATTTTTGGGTTCAGCCCAAAGAGGATATTTTGGCAAAAGAGAAAAAGAAATAAAATGAAAAAAAGATTTATGCTTGTTCTTGCAGCAGCCTTTTTGGGCTCGTGCTTTTCCGAAAAAGCACCCGGTTCGTACATCAAAACAACCGGATACGCGCAAGGCACAACATGGCACATCACGTACGAAAGTTTTAAAGACGAAAATCTCAAACCGCAATTCGATTCCATACTTTCGGCTTTTGATTTTTCGCTGTCTTCTTACAACAAAAATTCGCTTTTAACGGCTTTGAACGAAAATTTAACGGACAGCACTGATGAAAATTTCAGGGCTGTTTTTTCGTCTTCAATGGAGCTGTACAAACTCACAAACGGACTTTTTGACCCGACTTGCCGTCCCCTTGTTAATGCTTGGGGATTCAACAAACATACCGATTTGAAAAAACCTTCACAAGAAGAATTAGATTCGATTCTAAAATTCGTCGGAATGGATAAAATGGAGTTGAAAGAAAACCGCCTCATAAAAAAAGACAAACGTCTGACTCTTAATTTCAACGCTAACGCACAAGGTTTAAGCGTTGATTTATTGTGCGATTGGCTTAAAAAACAAGGCTACACGAACTTTTTGGTTGAAGTCGGAGGTGAGGTCAGAGCCTTCGGTCTTAATTCCCAAAATGAGCCGTGGAACGTCGGAATCGACAGCCCTATCAACGGCTCCACGGAAGAAAACCGCCAAATCATTGGTGCAGTTCCGCTAAAAAATCTTTCACTTTGCACCTCCGGCGATTACAGAAATTTTTTCATGATTGACGGCAAAAAATATTCCCACGAATTAAATCCGAAAACAGGCTATCCGAAAGAAGATTCTTTGTTGTCGGTTTCAATAGTTTCAAAAACGGCACTTCTTGCAGACGGTTTGGCTACCGCCGTTATGGTTATGGGATTAGAAAAAGGCTTCAAACTCGTTGATTCGCTCCCCGATGTTGAAGGTTATTTCATTTATGCCGACAAAAACGGAATATTCAGAACCACTAAAACCGAAAATTTTGAAATAAAAATTCTTGATAAAGATTAAAAATCAACAACTTATAAAAATTTTCAAAAAAAATCATAAAAAAAATCCCGAAAAATTTGGCAGTAATAAAAAAAGTATCTACCTTTGCACCGTCAAAATAAGGGACATTGATTTAATGCGGGAGTAGCTCAGTTGGTAGAGCGCAACCTTGCCAAGGTTGAGGTCGCGAGTTCGAGCCTCGTCTCCCGCTCGAAATTTTTTATTCATTATTGATGTTTATTTATTAGGTTTTAGTTAATTAAAGTTTTAAAACGGTTTTTTTATAACCGTTTTTTTTTATGTCTACACCCTAAATCCGGCAACCAAAATATCGTCCACTTGTTTTAAATCGCCTTTCCACTGATAAAAAGCATTCTTCAAAACTTCCATCTGCTCTCTCATAGGACGCTGATGATTATCCAAAAGCAATGATTTGTAAGTATCGGGACGGAATTTCAGTTTCTTTGTTCCTCCAAACTGCGAACAATAACCATCAGATGACAAATAAATACAATCACCCTCCTGCAACTGCAATTTAATAGAAACAAACGGTTTTTCATCTCTGTAAATACCGATGGGATTTCTAACGGCTTTTAACGTATTAATCTGATTATCACGGATATAAATCAATGAAATATATGCACCTGAATAGTCCAAGACTTTGGTCTGACGGTTAATAACCATCAACGCCATATCCATACCGTCTTTTTGCGTGTTGCCCTCCAAGGTCTGATGCATCAAAGTCTTGACTTTTTTTCTCAATTTTTCAAGAATTGCGCTCGAAGAAATCTCTCCCTCACTTGCAATATCATGCAAAGCCGATGCGCCTAACATACTCATAAAAGCCCCCGGAACACCGTGTCCCGTACAATCGGCAACAACTATAATCTCGTATTCTAAAGTATTATAACTCCAATAAAAATCACCGCTGACAACATCTCTTGGCATATAAAGCACAAATTTGTCAGAAAATACATTTCCGAAAACCTCAATGTCAGGCAAAATGGCATTTTGAATTTTTTGAGCGTATGCAATACTATCAGAAATCTGTTTTTGTTGGATATGTAACTGATTATTAAGCCTTTTAATCTTTCTATAATTATAAAAAAGAAGAAAAACAATCGTCAAAGCAAGCAAAACTATCAAACCTAAAACCGAAATAGTATTTTGATGAATAATCTTTTCCTCAGTCAAACCCTCAATCATAAGCTGTTTCTTATGCTGCTCGGCAGAAAACTGAATGTTGTATAGTTTTTCCATCAACTTATCGTTAAAAATACTGTCGGTATAGCTTATTTCGCAATAATAATTATCAACCGCCTCTTTTAACATTCCCTGCGCAATATAAACGTTAGAAACGGCATTATAAGCATTTTTTATATTATGTCTTCCTCCGTCGAGTTTAGCTTTTTCAACAGCAAGATTTGCATAATACAAGGCAGAATCATATTTCTCTTCTTTAAGATAAATACATGAAAAATTAAAACATAAACTCGAAGCCAAATCATAATCAGTCTTAAAACTTGCATGTTGCATACAATCAAACAAAATATCTTTTGCTTTATCTATACTGTCAATTTCACAATAATAATCACCTAAAGCTTTTTCCACAACATGAATCTGAACCTCTGAAGCACCTATCAAAGTTCTGATTTTCAAGGCTTCCTCAAGACATTTTTTTGCATCGAAAAATTTTTTCAAGCCCAAATACGACCGTCCCAAATTCAAATAAACATATCCTAAAATCGACGAGTCAGCAAGCTCTTTAGCCACTTTCAAAGCCTGATCCAAATATTTTAAAGCCGAAACATAATCCTCTTGAACCAAAAGAATATTTCCTAAATTATTGTAACCGTAAGCCTCATCGACCTTAAAACCGTATTTTTTTGCGGCGTCAAGTCCCAACCAATAAAATTGTAAAGCCTCGGAATTGTTTCCTAAATTTCTATGACACACACCAATATAACTATAACCCCTGATAAGCTCTTGAAAATTATCCGTCCTACCTGCTGCCTCAATCGCATCCATACTATAACGTATCGCCTCCGAGGGGTCGGAATTTCTCAATCCCCATGAAATTTTGTTACAAATTTCAGCTTTTAAAGTGTCATTTTTAGATTTTTTAGCCAAATCTATAAGGCTGTCTATATATGCGCCATGACTCGTCTCTTGTGCCAAAACGACCTTAGAAAAAGACATCAAAGCAATAATAGTCAATAATATAACGCCAATTCTTTTCATCGTATTAAAAAAAACTTTTATAAAGTTTGCAACTTTCAAAAATAATAATTTTTTGTTTCCACAAATAATTTTTTGCGAAAAAAATATTACTTTTGCAAAGTATTTTCTTAAAAAAAATAGTTCTACGATGAAAAGAGTTTTTTTTATAATTTCAGCATTATTTATTGCATTAAATTTATCAGCGCAAAATGATGTAAAACACCTTGAATTTCAGGGACTTCCTATTGACGGAACAGTTACGGACTATATGCACGGTCTCAACGCTAAAGGTTACAAAAACGTCGGAATAGAAAACGGTGTCGGCATTTTAACGGCTGACATTTCGGGCTTTAGAAATTCGATTGTAAATGTAGCAAGTTCTAACGGAAACACTAATGTTTATGCCGTTTCGGTATGTTTCACCTACAACCAAAACGAAAGCGAAATCTTAAAACAATACGAAAAACTTAAAAACGAACTTTCCGCTCTTTACGGCGAAATTGTAGCAGAGGACGACGGAACTTTCAAAGAGTTTATTTATCCGGGTTATGAAAAAGCATGGAAAAACGTTACGTTAATCAAAGACTGTATGTTTTCGACCCCGATAGGAAAAATAAAATTAGCCGTTTTTCAGAGGAATATTTACACGCTTTCTATTGTTTACGTTGATAGTGTTAATACCGAAAAAGCCCGCCAAGAAAGGAAACAACAAGAGGCTCAATAAAAAAAATAAAATGTCGGTAAAAAAAGTTCTTTTTACCGACATTTTATTTTCATAGATTTTTTCTTTAATACTCGTCCTCGTTGAAGAAAAAGTCTTCCTTACTCGGATAATCTGACCAAATATCTTCAATACCTTCATAAATCTCTCCGTCATCGTCAATCTCCTGAAGATTTTCGATAAGTTCCATCGGTGCTCCGGAACGAGTTGCATAGTCGATAAGTTCGTCTTTGGTTGCCGGCCAAGGGGCATCCTCTAATTTTGTTGCTAATTCAAGTGTCCAATACATAACCTTATGAAATTAAATATTGTTATTTTTTTCATTCAGGCATAGTGCCTTAAAAAATTGCGCAAATATAGAAATTTATATTTATTACAAAACAAAATATTCAATTTTTTTTGTTAAGAATATATATAATTTTCAGAGTGCAATTTTACGTACAATTAATATACGGATTTCAAAGTAAAATCTTCACCGTAACGCAACACAAAATTTGAACGATTTTCAAAACCGCCGCAAGGATTAACACGCTTAAAATCAAACTTATAAACCAATCCTTTTTGTGCAGGAGCTTTTTCGGCACAAAACTGGAAATATTTTCCGTGTTTTTCCAACTCGCCTATAAAATATTTTGCAATGTCATAACCCGAAAAACCATAAATTCCCGGCTCCGTATTATAATAATCTCTAAAGCGTGAAACAAAATTTTTAACTTTATCGTCCGTGTAATCTATAAAACTCGGGCTGCGGAAACTGAAATTCATGCTTTGCAAAAATTCGATGTCAATATTTGAATATTGTTCCCAACTTTGAGTTCCAAAAAGTACGATTTTGTATTTCAAAGTTTTTTGAAGATTGGTTAAATGATTGATAACCTTTGAGATAAAAATTTCATCGGTTCCTGGCATCAAAATCACGTTAGTTTTGGAAGGCGACATAGCCTCTGTAATACGGTTAAGACCGCCTGAGGCAAATTCAACTTCTTTGAAAACCAATTCGGGAACGCCGTCTTTTTCGGCAAAACTTTTAGTTAAGTTTTCTCTGTAAATTTTAAGTTGCTCCAATTCAGAGGGTTTGCCGTCATGAACAACTATTACGCTCGCATTTTCCAAATTTCCGAAATAGTTGGTTGTTTCTTCGATTGAAGTTGCCGTAGAGGGCGTAAATTGGAAAAGATACGGATTGTTTTTCAACAAATCGTTTCTGACAGCAAAAGGCGAAACGAGCGAAATTTGATTTTCACTTGCAAATTTTGCTGCTTTAATAACGTTTTCGGTATACAAAGGACCGATTATCAAATCCATTTTTTTAAGTTCGGGATTTGATAAAATTTCATCAATTTTCGAGGTACTTTTTTCGGTATCGTAAACATTGAGCTGAATATTCTTATTAATTGACTGATAATCTTTTACAGCCAAAAGGAAACCTTCATAAAACTCATAAATTTTTTCAGTATTCTTTTTAAGGCTTTTTTTGTTAGGATCGCCTTTGAAAGCCTCACTGTAAAGCAAGTTTTCTTTTAAGAAAAGCGGCAAAATAAGAGCTAATTTTATTGTCTTGCTGGTAGAATACATATAATTTTCGCACGGACAATAGTCGGAATTTTGCATAGCTTTTTTTCTAACTTGGTCAGAAGTTTCAAGAATACCTTCAACGGGAGATGATTCCTGATTGTCATGACCGTTTACAGAAGATAATGACGAAAGTTTAGGCAGACGGATAATATCTCCGGGTTTCATGCTGTATTTTGCTGACGGATTGTATTTTACAATGTCAGAAATTTCCACGCCGTAAAGTTGGCTAATGGAATTGAAACTTTCGTTTTGTTTTACGGTATGATAAATAAAATCAATATCCTGACGGTCAGGTTCAGTTTTTCCGCCGACAGGGATTTTTAAGGTTTCACCCGAACGCAATCCCATTTTAGCATGGGGATTATATTTAAAAACATCTTCCTGCGAAACACCATATTTTTTACAAATAGAATACAAAGTTTGCTTTTTTTCAACGACGTGATACGCAAATTGTTGAGTTGTGGATTCAGTAGCATTAGAGGCGATAACGGGAATTCTCAGTAAGACTCCCGCCTGAAAATTACTAACACCCTGATTATTCATTTTAATCTCCTGAATAGTAGTATTATACGCTCCGGCAATAGCCTCAAGGGTTTCACCGGTTTTCATAGTATGGAGATAATATTTCGTTCCGAAAATTTGAACGAATTTTTCTGACTTTTCAACGTTTTGTCCTAACGCATTCAAGAACCCAATCAGGGCAAAAACTACAACTAATATATGTTTTTTCACTTTATAAGAGAATTTAAATACAATTTTTGCGCAAAGTTAGAAAATTTCTTTCAAAGTTTTATTATAATTATCCAAAAACTAAATAAAAAAAACTTTCCACCAAACTTATAGCTTAGCAGAAAGTTTTTGTTTTTTTATTATATATTCAGTTAGCGTAACTATTATTTTTCCCAATAACTTATAGATTTATATTTCACTTTCGTTCCTTTGTCATCTACGATTACATCAGTTTCCTCTGATGTTAAAATAAGAGTATTACCTTCAAATGATATTGTACCTAAAAATTCAGAACCAATACTTCCCATTGAGTTATTATCTGCATAAGTAGCCATACATTCAAAACTCAACTTATTATCATTCAATTCATAAGTTCCTGTTAAAACAGCAATACGAGGAACGGAAACTGAAACAGAAACATTACCATCCTCTAAAAATGTTAGTGTTTGATCCTCTTTTTCTATTGTTTCTTCTTGTTCGTCTTCATATATAACCTGTTTGATTAATTTCCAAGAACCTATAATGGACTTTTTTAAATCAACAATTTCTTCAACATTTTCTTTTTCACCGGTATTTTCTTTTTCAGTGGTATTTTCTTTTTCATCGTCATTTTTATGACAAGAAACAATAGCAAATACAAATACCATAAAAAGGCTTACAAAAATTAATTTTTTTTTCATTGATTATAAATAAATTAGATAATATGAACCCTTTTTTATAGGCGGTTCTAATTTTCCTTTTTCAATCGGCGAAAATAATAATAATAATAA
>JAFYDK010000044.1 GCA_017544805.1 Bacteroidales bacterium
AATTGTGTCTTTTTCGTTCATATCGGTGCCCACATACACGGTGTCGGACGTTACGCCGCGTTTTTTTGCCATCACTTTCGACATATAGTAACTGTTGCTACTCGTTACCGAACAGCCCGATGGACCGTGATGGATGATTGCCACGTCCCTGATGCCTGCAAGTTGCGATAGTCCGCAAAGCGAAAGACAAGTGCTTGATTGTGAGAAACATCTTGCGCAACCTTTTAGAGTTCCGCACTCAGATTTTTCTGCCAAATCTTTCAGCGAACCGATGTAACCGGTAATTGACCCAATCCTCGTTTCGCGCACTGACAAATTGGAGTTAGATAAATTAATATTCATTTTCAATTCAAGAGTTTGTTTGTTTTTTTGCGCAGCAAAATTACTGAAATGAGAACTTTTTGCCAAGAAAAATGACAAATATAGAATAATCTTCTAAAATAGTTTGTTTACTAAGAAAAATATTGTAAAATAGGATAGGAGAGGGGCGTTAAAAAAGAAAAAAAATAGGGTGGATAAAAAATCCGCCCTATTATTGAAATCTTGTTGTTAATAACTATAAAACTAAATTCCTTCAATTACTCTTGTCCAACCGAACGGATCTTCACATTCGCCGAACTGAATTGCAGTGTATTTTTCGTAGAGTTTCTTGCTGATAGGACCTGGTTTGCCGTCTTTTGCAATGACGTATTTTTTGCCAGTTTTCGGGTCGTCAATTTCGTGAATCGGCGAAATTACCGCAGCCGTACCGCAAGCTCCTGCCTCTTCAAAAGTTTCCAACTCTTCTTCAGGAATAGGACGGCGTTCAACTTTCATGCCCATCCATTCTGCAAGTTGCATAAGGCTCTTGTTGGTGATTGAGGGAAGAATTGATGTGGATTTCGGAGTAACGTATGTGTTGTTTTTGATACCGAAAAAGTTTGCAGCACCGCATTCGTCCATATATTTTTTCTCTTTGGCATCAAGATAAAATTCCGACATATAACCCATATCGTGTGCCATTTTGTTGGCTTTGAGCGAAGCTGCATAGTTGCCGCCTACTTTATAAATACCTGTTCCAAGAGGTGCTGAACGGTCATAATCCCTTACAATCATATAATTGCCAGTTGCAAAACCGCCTTTGAAATATGCTCCTACGGGTGTTACGAAAATCATAAACAAATATTCCGGTGAGGGTTTTACGCCTACCGTTGCGCCAACGCCAATCATCAGCGGACGGATATAAAGTGTTGCACCATAGCCGTAAGGCGGAATAAAACGTGCGTTGAGTTTTACTGCTTTTTCCACCATTTCAATAAACATTTCGGTTGGAACTTCCGGCATTAAAATACCGCGTGAGGTACTTTGCATACGCATAGCGTTTTCCTCGGGACGGAATAATCTGACTTTGCCGTCTTTGCCTCTGTAGGCTTTCAAGCCTTCAAAACTTTCCTGACCGTAATGCAAACAAGTGGCTGCCATGTGCATTGAAATATTTTCGTCAGAATGAATTTCTATTTCGCCCCATTTTCCGTTGCGATAATAGCATCTTACGTTATAATCGGTTCTGATATAACCGAACCCTATTTTTGCCCAGTCAAGCGGGGCTAATTCGTTTGTGTTGTTATCCATTGTGATTATGGTTTTATATTACAATACCGCAAAATTACTATTTCTGAATATTTTTCCAAAACTTTTTGAAATTATTTTTATTCTTTTCTTTCTTTGTACTCCTTGGGACTTGTGCCGAATTTCTTTTTGAACACCGTCGAAAAATGACTTTGACTTTTAAAACCTAACCTTGTTGCAATGTCATTGATTGATAAATTGTTATCTATTAACATTTTAAGTGCTAATTTCATTCTATATTCAAACAAATATTCAAAAACGGTCATCGAAAATTCCTGTTTAAATACTTTTTTCAGCGTACATTCGTTTGTCCCTGACATTGCGGCAAGTGCGTTAAGCGAGGGCGGAGACTTGAAATTTTCTATTAGAATATGACGCGCGGTGTAAATTTTTCCGCGTAATGCGTATTTTTCGGGAATTTTTTCGCCCATCGCGCTCAAAAAACATATAAAACATTCAACTATCAGATTTTTAATTAGTTGTGTAGAATAATTGCCGCTTTTAATACTTGTTTTAAATTCTTTAGCGATTGCGGTGATTTTGCCGGTTTTTTCAAAAACGCATTGAAAAAAAGGTTTCTTTGATATGAAAACGTCCTTAAATCTTGCAAAAATTTCAGGATAACGTTCAATATAATATTCCAATCCTCGTTAGAGATTATGATATTGAGTTTTTCAAAAAAGCCGCCTTTGTTGAGTTGTGTAACGTGGAAATTTTTTTCTGACATCAAACCTAATCCGATAGAGCCAACATTGTGTGTTGTAAGCTCGTTGCTGTTGATTTCGCTGACAGACCCATTGATAATGGCGGAGAGAATTATTGCTTTTTTGCCTATGCGGATTGCCTCTATGGTGCAGTCTTCTTTTGCTGAAAAACTTTTTATCATTACAATCGTTTGATTATTAACGTATTCCAAAGTTTTGAATTCAAAATATTTGTTTTTCGCACTTTGTGATAAAATCATATTTTCTGCTCCTTGAAGTTCTGGTTCAGAAGGTAATGTCAGTTGAATTGATTTTTGTCCCGATGTTTTTATTTCGCATGTTAACATAGTATTAACTTTTTGGCTTATCGCTGTAAAATTAACAAATATTTTCCTTAATTGATAAAATTTGTCAAAAAAATTCCGTTTTTTATAATAAATTTACCTTCTTGGTTATGTAATTTTGCGGCGTAAAATTTATTAACTACGCTATAAAAAATGAAAAAGTTACTATTTACACTAATGTTTTTTGTGCCGCTGATGGTTATTGCACAAAATGCCAAAATTTCAGGCATTGTAACCGACCAAAACGGAACTCCCGTTCCTTTTGTTGCAGTTGCAGAACAAGGCTCTTCCAACGGAACGATTTCCGATTCGGAAGGCAATTTTATTATTAAAGTTAAAACTCTGCCCGCAACACTTTCTTTCAACTGTATGGGTTTTAAGCCCGTAGAGCAAACCGTTAACTCTTCTCAAAAAATTTCCGTAACCTTAGAAGAAGAAACCACCGAACTTGATGAAGTTCAAGTTACGGCAAAACACGGTCGCAGCCGTACAGACAACGTTATCATCGGTGTTGAAAATATCCAAATGTCAGAAATGGCAAAAGTTCCCGCTTTGATGGGCGAAAGGGACGTGATAAAATCCATTCAACTCTTGCCCGGAATCAAAAGCGAGGGCGACGGTTCATGCGGATTTCAGGTTCGCGGCGGAACGGCAGCCCAAAACCTTATCCTTATCGATAACGCTGTGATTTACAATGCCGGACATTTAATGGGCGTTTTCTCTACTTTCAATGACGAGGCTTTGACAAATGCTTCTTTGTATAAAGGTGCGATTCCGGCACAATTTGGCGATGCGTCTTCTTCGGTTTTTGACATAAAAACGCGTGCCGGCGATATGGAACATTACGGCTTGAATATGTCAATCGGATTGCTTTCTTCAAAATTTGCTTTTGACGGTCCTATTGCAAAAGATAAGGCGTCGTTTTTTCTTGCTGCACGCCGCACGTATTTTGAAATTTTCTTGAAACCGACTGAAAAATATAAGGATAAAATTCTTAATTTTTATGACGTCAATTCTAAAATTACCGTGAAACCTAACAAAAACGGTACGTTGAACCTCATGTTTTTCCGTGGCAGGGACAATATGGATATGGGCAATCACATTGCTGAAATTCACTGGGGCAATACCGCTGCTGCAATTGATTATAAACATAATTTCGGCAGGGAGTTTTCGTCAAAGACAGCCTTGATTTACAGCAAATATGACTTCACCGAGTCAAT
>JAFYDK010000045.1 GCA_017544805.1 Bacteroidales bacterium
ATTGTGAATTGTGAATTATGAATTGTGCATTACATATCACCGTGAACCTCGTTTCCTTCAATGTAGATTGCGGAAAAAGGTCTTGCCGGACAAAGATTTTCACACGCACCGCAGCCAAGACATCTTTCAGAATTAACTGCCGGAACTTCAACTGTCGGATTTTCAGGTAGTTTTACCATTGTTATTGCACCTGATGGACAGTGTCTTGCACAGTTTCCGCATTTAACGCCATCGCTGACGGGAAGACAATTTTGTTTAATCCAAACTGCATGACCGGCGCGGATTGAAGTTTTTTCTTCTTTGGTAATTTTTTCTATTGCGCCCGTCGGACAGACCTGAGAACATTTTGTACATTCAGGACGGCAGTAACCGAGTTCAAAACTCATTTCGGGCTGCATTAATGTTGAAAGGTTTGATGAGGGTCTTAAAACATTGTTAGGACATTGTGAAACACAAAGCTGACAAGCCGTACAATGAGAAGAAAAATTTTTCAAACTTCTTGAACCTGCGGGTTTTACGGGACAATCACGGGCGGGAATTTTTTTGTCTTCGATAATGGCAAAACCGCCGTCGAAAGTTTTTTCTTGGGCTTTTACAACGCTTGAAACAGCAAGTAATGCACCCGTTGAAAGTGCTTTTCTAAGCCCTGAATCCGTCGGCTCATTTGAAGAGGGTTTAGCTGCATTTTTGGTGAACGAAATTGCGTCTTTTTTGCAAATTTCGATACAATTCATACAAGAAACACAACGCGAATAATCAACGGTATGTGCTTTAAAATCAATGGCTTCGGCTTTACAATTTTTCTCGCATAAACTACAATTGACGCATTTGTTAGCATCAATTTTTATTTTGAAAACCGATTTTGTGGATAAAAGTCCGAGAACAGTTCCCACGGGACAAACCGTGTTACAATATCCGCGCCCCGATTTCCAGCTCCAAATAGTTACAACTAAGAAAGTTACGATTGCAACCAAGAGCGTTGCGCCGCTTTTTAGCCAAACCTCAACACCGTAAAAAGCATAACTGTCGTAATGTTCAGCGGCTTTTGCAAGGAGATTGTTAATCATCAAATAGACAGGTTGTAACAGAGAACTTATCATTCTGCCGTATGCACTATAAGGCGCAATCAAAGCAGCAAGAGGCATAACTGTTAGCAACAAAACTACAAAAATACCCAATATTATAAGGCGTGTTTTGCGTTTTTCGGACGTGAATTTGAAACGGCGTTTTTTGAATTTTCCGGCAATTCTGCTGACAAAATCCTGATAAACACCCATCGGACAGATTATTGAACAATAAATTCGTCCAAAAAGAAAGGTCAAAGCCGCAACAAATATCACTGCGCCTATGTTCAAGGCTAATATTGCGGGCAAAAATTGAACTTTAGCCATCCAGCCCAAAAAACATTTGAGCGTACCGCTAAAATCCAAAAACATTAAAGTAATGCCCACCCAAAACACAAGGGCAAGCATGAAGCGGAGTTTTTTTAACATGGAAGAACTGATTTGATTGTTTATTTTGCTTGTTTGTTTATTGTTTGCTCAATGTTAAACTCAATTTCGCATCTTGAAGCGAAACTGAAAGCTCCAAATTATTGGTTTCTATTTTTTTGATAAAATATACGTCGGAAATTTGGTTTTCTATTGTAGTTTGAATTGTATCACCTTGGATTTTATACGTTCCGTTAACAGCGTCGTTATCAACACGTATCGAAAATTTGCCTTTTTCTTCAAATGTGAAAGTTTGTTTATTACATAAGGTTTCGGCTTGTTTCAAAACGCTTTCTTTGATTTGCTTTAAGTTTACCTCGGATTTACTATCGAGGAGATTTTGACGTTTTCTGCGTAGTTTTTCCTTTTCATCATTGCTGATAATAGTACTCAACTCTTTGTCAATCATTTTGATGGAATTGTCGATGCCGTCGCTGAAAGTGTTGTATTTCTGGCGGCAAAACTGATCTAAATTTTCGTATTCGGCATTTTTCAGAACCCATGTTCCTATTAACATAGTGTTTTTGTCAGCGTTGCAACTGCCGACAAAAACACTAACCGAAAACAAAATACAGATGTATAAAAATAATCGTTTCATATTTTGTTATCTTATTTTTTCAAAGGTCAGTTTTGTTAAAACTTCTCCCGTTTCTATTTTTTCCTGAACCACAATAATCAGTCTTGTTGCAGAAATCTCTTGAATTTGAACCACATCATATTGATTGACGTTTGCGGCTTGAAGTTTTAAGTATCTTGCTTGCGGGTCGTATTCCCAATTACCGTTTTCGGGTGATTCGGAAAATCCCAATCTTTGGAAAGTTTTGTCAGCGTTGAAAATAAGTTGCGCCTTAGTCTTGAGTTCGTTGATTAATGCCTGCAAACTAAGACTATCCTCTCTTGTGCGGCGGAACTGATTGTCGCTGTAATCACTTAATTTCCAATGACCTACAAAATCGTTTTCACTGTTTTTGAGTTGTGTTGCAAGTTGTATTTTAACGTCTGAACCTCCGCTTTGCGAGTTTTGCGGATTGCTGTTTGCTCTGTAATTGTCAGCCTCGCGGTTGGTCTGTTTTAGACCTCCGTTTATCAAAATGAATAGCAAAACAATGATTACAGCTCCGCACAAAATCAAAATATTTTTGTACAAATTCTCTTTTGAAGAGGCTTGCACGTTAGATGGTTTTGACTTGCTGTTGGAGGTTGTAGCAGCGGGGTTTTTGCTGACGGGTTTTGACTGTTGCTGTTTTCTGTCAATCCTTTTTGAAAGTTCCGAATATTCGTTTTTCAAAAGGTGGATTAATGATTTTTTAGCTTCGTCAAAATTTTCGGTGTTATCAATCCAAATGTGTTCGTCATAGAAGAAATTGTTTGAAATACTTTCTGTTTCAGGAATATACGATACAAACAAAATTACGGAAATGTTCTTTTGAGAACATTCTTTCATAATTTTTATCATTGACGAGTCCTTGTCGGATTCTTTGTCGATAACGGCGATTACCATGTCGGGGAGTCTTTTTTCGCCCTCCAAAGTTCTTGCACCTAAGGTCGTAAAAAATTTTTCTCCGCTTAAAACTTTTGATATTTTCTGCGCAGTATCTTTGCCAAGCGGAGAATTAATTATTAAAATCTTTTCCACTGTTTATTTTTATTGTTTTTTGAACGTAATAGTACCGTCGTCAGTAGCCTGAACCATCGTAGTCCCTGACAACGATTCCAAATTAATAATCACGATACTACCGCCTTCAACGGTGAGTTTCAGCTGACGATTTTCGCCTAAAAGTTCCCATTTGCCTTTTTGGGTAACTCCGTTTACCGTTTGTGAAAAACTTTGGTCGGCTTTGAGTTCCAAAACGCAATTTGAAAGTGTGGATTCAAAAATTTCTTTTTTAGTTTCTTCATCCATTGGCTTTTTCGGATTGTATTCCGATACTTTCCACGTTCCTACAATGTCAGGACTGCTACAGCTTGAAATTCCTAAACACGCAAATACTGAACATATCAGCAAAATTGTTTTTAATATATTTTTCATTCGCTTATGTTTTTTTTTGTTTATAACTTTTTTATTCTGCAAATATCATAAATAATATCGGAATAATCAATTTTTTTTTGAAAAAAATTAATTTTCCGTAGAGTCCGAAATTATTGATTTTTGGAACGAATATGCAATTTCTGACAAAATCGAAACTATTTCAGCTAAATCGTCTATCAAACCGATGTGGATTTCGTGGGTTGCCATACTATCGGGAAGATCGTTCCAAAGCCTTTTTAAATGCGAAATTCTAAGTTTTTCGCTGTCGTCTTTTGTTTCGGAGGTTTCGGAATACACTCTTGAAACAAAATCATGGTCGCGCTTTTCTATCGAGAAAATCAAATCCTTAAAATGATTGGAAATCTCTCTGTAATAGAATGTTATCTCATCAATACCTTCTTGCGAAAATGTATTGGGAAGGTTTGATAATTTATTGTAAAGCGGTACGAAATTTCTGTGTATCATCTCGCATATACGTTTTATCTGCTCCAATGCCGATAATAATGCAAAAATTTTGTGCGTGGTAGAATCGCCGGTGTCAGTGCGCCCTAAACGGAACAGATATTTACGGATTTCGTTTTCGATGTAGTTGAATTTCTTTTGTTTTATTGACAAATTGTCCATAATTTTCTGATTCTGTTTTTTCACAGCCGGGGAGTCAGGGTCATAACTTATGAACGAGGAAATTGCATTGTCGAAAATTCTTGAAGTTAATTTCAAAAGTGTTGCCGTTTCCGAGATTGATAATTCCATTGCTGACTGAGGCATCGAAATAACATTGAAATCAATGTATCTTAGATGCGGAAGATTTTCCGTCGTAACTTTTTCCGGAATCATTTTCTCGATAATTTTAACAATCGTATTAGAAAAAATTATCAGGAAAAACGAAACCGAGGTATAAAAAAACGTATGACAGTTAGCAATTTGTCTTTCGGGCGAAATTTCAAACTCCGTAGAAAACCAATCCATGAAACTTACCATGAACGGTGTTAAAAGTATAAAAACAAACGCTCCGACGATTTTCGTAAAAACGTGAGCCATCATCGTCCGTTTGCAATTAACGGAGGTGCCTATTGATACGATTATAATCAAAAGGCAAGTTCCGATTGAAGAGCCTACAAGTAGGGGATAGGCTTGTTCGATTCCCATTAATCCCTCTTTAGCAAAAACCACGAGAATACCCGTAAACATACCCGTACTTTGCATAATACTGGTCGCTAAGATTCCAACTAAAAGTCCGACCATGGGCGTACTTGCCGAGGCTATCATATTGGTAAACTCAGGAATATCTTTTAAGACCGAAACCGATTTGCCCAAAAACTGCATTCCGAAAAATACCAAACCGAAACCCATAATGGCGTTACCTGTATCTCTAAAATTGTCGTTGGATTTGAATTGTTTCATGAAAAAACCAACAATTACCGGAATTATCGCATATCCGGCAATATCAAATGCAATAACTTGCGCTGTAACGGTCGAACCTATGTTAGCACCGATAATAATCGGGACCGTTTGGGCAAACTGCATTATATTTGTTTCTACAAAACTCATTAACATTACCGTTGTTGCGCCCGTACTCTGTGTTATTGCCGTAGCGATAATACCTGTTAGCATCGCTGAAAAACGGTTTTTGTTGAGTTTGGTGAAAATAATTCTCATCTTGTCGCCTAATCCGCTTTTCAGACCGCTGCTCATTAAATCCATTCCGTACAGAAAAAATACTAAGCCGCCCAAAATGCCGGTTATCAGAGAGAACCATTCAATGTTTTGCATGATTGTAAAAACTTTTTTTTATATCTCTTGTTTGTTAAGATTAAATGCTTTGTCCATTTTTTGTATAAGTAACGCTCTGTCAATAGGTTTGGAGACAAAATCCACACAACCTATTGAAAGTATACGCCGTCTTTCTTCCGGATACGAAAACGCTGTTTGCGCTATTATCGGTAAATTCGGCTCAATTTGCAAAATCCTTTTGATGGCTTCAAAACCGTCCATGACCGGCATCTGAACATCCATCAAAATTAACGCAACGTCCCTGTTTTCCATAAACAAATCTACACATTCCTTGCCGTTTTTTGCCCAAAGAATATTAACGCCGGTTTTTTCTAAAATTTTATCTATCAAAATAAAATTTATTTGTGCATCTTCCGCAACTATGATTTTTTTGTCTGAAAAATCAAACTCCAGATCTTCTTTTTCTTTGTCAGTTGTTTTTTTCTCCTCAGAACTGCCGATAGGAAGTTTTATCAAAAATTCCGTGCCTATACCGATTTCGGAATTTACCGAGATTACTCCGCCCATTAATTCCACAAGATTTTTGCTGATGGCAAGTCCAAGTCCCGAACCGTTGTTGTAATTATTGACATCCAACTGCGTCAGACGGTTGAAAATCTTGGTTAAATTCTCTTTCGGAATACCGATTCCCGAATCCGAAACTTTCAAAACCAAAAAGTTGTTGTCTATTATGTATTGATATTTGATAAAACCTTTTTCTGTATATTTAAAAGCGTTGTTCAAAAGGTTTATCATAATTTGGAAAACTCTTTGTTCGTCCGTATTTATAATAACCTCTTCATCCGGATATTGTAACGAGGAGATTATTTGAATATCGTTTTTGTTATAATCCTTTTTGTACATCAGGCAATATGCGCCCAATTGTTCAAAAAGCGAATTAATATTGAAATCATCTCTGTGAATGATGATTTTGTTGTGATTTAGTTTGTTGAAATCCGAAAAATCATTAACGACACTCAAAAGCGAATTGCAACTCTGTTTGATGTATTTCAGATACATATTCCGCTCGTAAATGCTTAAATTTTCGTTAGATACGATATTAGAAAATCCTATAATCGCATTTAATGGGCTGCGGAATTCGTGAGCGATGTTAGCGGCGATTTCGTCGGCTGAAAGTTTGGATTTGTCAAGGTTTTTAATAGAGGTGAAAACTAATGAATAACCTTTGATGTAATTCAAAACTTTTATCGTGAATGCCGAAACTGCAAATTTAACGGGAATATTATCTTTTGTTGTAAGAGTCAGTTGAAAGTTTTTTACGACACGGTTTTTGCCCGTGTAATCGGTGCGCTGAAATCCGGAAAGAACTTCCAAAAAGTCTTCCATAGGTTCAACGTTGCAGACCGAATTGATTTTTTCGCCCAAAAACTCTTGGCGCGTGTAGCCGAGAATTTTTTCAACCTTTTTGCTGATGTTTTTTATTTTATAATCGTTGTCAATAAAAATTACAAAATCATAAAAACTATTGAGAATATGCTCATAATCAGCGCGGTATTTTCTCCAGAGTTTTATCGTAAGTGGTTCGATGAAATCGCGTTTTATCTCCGAAAACTCTTCGTGAACGGTGGCAAAAATACCGTTTTTATCAAAAATCTTGATTCTTGTAATGCGGCATTTTACCGATTTTAATGAGCCATCGGGAAGTATTATGTCAAAATAAATTTCTTTTTTGTCGCTGTATTCTTTCAAAACCGAGACGTATGCTTTCAAAACGCTGTGCCTAAACGGCGGGCATACAATACTCATCAAGTCGAATTCCATGCTTTTGTATGTCCGGCGGGTAATTCTTCTCATTTCGTTGTTTATGTGCAAAAGTTTTTTCTCGTAAATGATGACAATACCCGTGTCTATGCCTTGAACAATTTGATTGAGAATATAGTAATTCTCTATCATCTTGTTTTTTATGGAAACTCCTCTGTTGGTAATTGACGTATACATAATCCTGAAAAATTTTAGAGCGTAAATTTAACAAAAGAAATTTAATTTTTTTAATAAAAGCAGTTACTTTTGAAAAATTTTTTTTATCATTAATACGTTATTAAATAAAGTATATTATAAAAAAATGAAAAGATTTCTGTTATTGAGTATTTCAATACTGCTGACTATCAAAGTGTTAGGTCAGCAAAACATCAGTTTTGGACTTATAGGTCCGGGATTTGATTTCGGAGGCAGAGTAAATTCTGCAATTTATGAAACGATGCCGGGCGAGGACAAAGTTTTGATTATGGAGCCGGGATTTAGGCTTGGAGTGGAACTTTACGCAACGCCAGCTACAAGTTTTAAATTTGTGCAGGCCTTTAGAATCGATTGTATGAGGAAAATGGCCTTTAGTTCGCAAATTATGATTCGTTTTAGGCTTTTCAAAGTTTATAAACATTCGCTTTCTTTCGGATTTGGTCCGACGGCGTTTTACCGTCAGACGTGGGCAAACATACCGGGCTACACCGATGAAAAACTTTACAAAGGCAAGGATATGCAGCATACAATCAATTGGGTGAGTGCTGAGTTAGAATATAATTATGTGATTTCTAAATACAACGATTTATCGTTTTGCGTAACGCATCAAAACCCTGACGCAATGGGTTTTGCAATCGGTTTGAAACATTGGTTTACAAGGAAAAGTAATAAGTGTTCAACTTGTCCGAGTTTTAAATAACAAGCTGAAAAAAAACGAAACGTCCGCTTTAAGTTATTACTTATTGCGGACGTTTTTATTTGTAGTAGTTGCTGATATATTATCTTAATCCAAAGGTTTTTCCAACTCAAGGCTTGCATTGTAAACGTGCATTGCCTTTTGCGACATACCCATTGAAGAGAATCCGCCGTCGTTGTAAAGATTTTGCATCGTGATTTTCTTGGTAAGGTCTGAGAAAAGCGTAACGCAGTAGTTAGCGCAGTCTTCAGCAGTAGCGTTTCCAAGGGGCGACATTCTGTCAGAATAGTCCATAAGGTTGTCAATACCTTTAACGCCTGAGCCTGCCGTTGTTAATGTCGGAGATTGCGAAATAGTATTGACGCGGACTTTTCTATCACGACCGTAAATGTAACCGAAACTTCTTGCGATAGATTCCAAAAGGGCTTTAGCGTCAGCCATATCATTGTAGCGGTAGAATGTTCTCTGACCTGCAACGTAACTTAAAGCTACAACCGAACCCCATTCTTTGATAGCATCGAGTTTGTAAGCTGTTTGGAGTATTTTGTGGAACGAGAATGCGGAAATGTCCATTGTTTTGGTGTAATAATTATAATCCACATCATCGTAACTGCGATTTTTTCTAACGTTGAGCGACATACCGATAGCGTGAAGAACGAAATCTATCTGACCGCCGAATTTTTCCATAGCGCGTGTAAACACAGCGTTAAGGTCTTCCAAATTCGTTGCATCAGCGGCAACGATTTCTGAATTTGTTTTCTCAGCCAATGCTTTAAGACTACCGAATCTCAAAGCAGCGGGAGTGTTTGACAAAATGAATTCAGCACCTTCTTCATAGCAGCGTTCTGCAATATGCCAAGCAATTGATTTTTCGTCTAATGCGCCGAAAATAATGCCTTTTTTTCCTTTTAAAAGATTGTACATAATTTTGTATTTCGTAATTTTAACGGCGCAAAATTATAATTTTAATTTTTCCTTAACGTTTATTTTTTTGGTTTTAACTTTATGTTTTTTTTAACTTTGCAGCGTCAAACGAGAAAAATTTCATAGAAATTGAGATTAGAATTTTTTATGGCGAAACGCCTTATAGGTGCCTCTAACGGCAAAATTTCGTCGTCAGTTGTAAAAATAGCCATTATTTCGGTTGCATTGTCAGTAGCGGTGATGATAGTTTCGGTTGCTGTTATCATCGGTTTTAAAAATCAGATTATGGACAAAGCAGTCGGTTTTGGCTCGTGTGTTAATATTATTAATAGGGAATCGGGCGAAAATTTGGAAACTTTGCCTATTGATTCCAATCAGGATTTTTTCCCTTCAATCGAAAACGAGGAAGGCATTTCGCATATCCAGCGTTATGCATTGAAGCCTGCTATTTTTAAGGCCGGCGGACAAATTCTCGGAGCTATGTTAAAAGGTGTGGCTCAGGAATATGACCGTAGTTTTTTTGAAAAAAATCTTGTCAGCGGAGAGTTTCCTGATTTTTCTGACTCTGTGGCTTCGAGGCGGATTTTGATTTCGCAAAAAATGGCGGACGCATTGAATTTGAAAACGGGAGATTCTTTTGCAGCATATTTTGTTCAGCAGCCGATGAGGATGAGAAAATATGTTGTCTCGGGTATTTATTCAACGGGTTTGGAGGAATATGATAAGATTTTTGCGCTTGTTGATATGGCTGATATTCAGAAACTTAACTCTTGGACAAAAAATCAGATAACTGGTTTTGAGGTTATGATTGACGATTTTTCCTTTTTGGATGAGATGACGGATTTAGTTAGGGAATATGCTGGTTATCAGATACTTCAAGATGGTTCGATGATGAAAGTTTCTTCTGTAAAGGATAACAACCGTCAGCTTTTTGATTGGATAACGCTTACTCAAATGAATGTTTGGGTGATTTTGTTTATCATGTTTTTTGTTTCGTTTGTTAATATGAGTACCGCCCTTTTGATAATAATTTTTGAGAAAGCCTCGATGATAGGTCTTTTGAAAGCGGTCGGTGCATCAAACTTTTTAATTAGAAAAATATTCGTTATAAAAAGTCTTTATATTTTGTTGAAAGGCATCGTAATCGGTAATGTAATAGCCTTGATATTGGTTTTGAGTGAACATTATCTGCATTTCATACCGCTTGACGCCTCTTCTTATTATGTTGATTATGTTCCATGTGATTTCAAACTTTGGTATTTTGCCGCTATTGACGTATCTACATTATTGATAATGAGTGTTTTGCTTATAATACCGAGTTTTGCAGTTTCGGTTATGCAGCCGGCAAAAGTTATGGGGTTCAAATGAAAGTTTTTTTTCTTTAGAGACTTTCTTTGGACTCCATGAGTTCAAACGGAATATAAAAAAGTGTTGAATATGTTTCACCGCTTTCTTTTATTTCTTCGTTTTCAGAATCGTATATCCATCTGATAATCACTTCGTTGCCTTGGTTTCGTATGTCTTCTAATATTTTGAAAATCTCAAAAAAGATTTGAGTTGATGACGTGCTGAAATATTTGAAATGTATCTTTACAACTGTTTTTTTCAGTGGTTTGAAGGCGTATTGTGAAAACCATTGATGTACGGGGGTGTAAAAAGTTATCGGATTTTCCGGGTACGAATTACCTTCGATTTTAAAAATTTCGTTTTGAACGTCAAGTTCTACCTCAGGCGTATCAAAAGCCGCCGGTATTTTTAACGGTTGTAAAGAATTACTGTTTTCCATCATTTTTATTTTATTTTTTTAATAAAATTCCTACAAGCAAAAATTTTACCGTTTTTGCAATTTTTCACAAAATAATTTTTATTTTGCTGCTTTTAAAAAAATTTTTAAATTTGCGCTGTAAAAAAGTATTTAAAAAATTATCATATAAATGAAAGTTTCATATAACTGGTTAAAAAATTACTTGAATTGCACCCTCGACCCGGAGGCAGTATCAAAAATCCTCACAAGCACGGGTCTCGAAGTGGAAAATTCAGAAAATTTTGAATCAATAAAAGGCGGTCTCAAAGGCCTTGTCGTCGGCGAAGTCCTCACCTGCGAACCGCACCCGAACAGCGATCACATGCACGTAACTACCGTCAATGTTGGCGGTGAAAGACCTTTAAACATCGTTTGTGGCGCACCGAATGTCGCTAAGGGTCAGAAAGTTATCGTTGCAACTATCGGAACCGTTCTTTATGACGGCGACAAAAGTTTCACGATTAAAAAGTCAAAACTCCGCGGAATCGAGTCTGAGGGAATGATTTGCGCCGAAGATGAAATCGGAGTCGGAACTTCTCACGACGGCATCATCGTTTTGCCGGAAGACACCAAAGTCGGAACTCCCGCAGCAGAAATTTTTAATGTAGAAAACGACACCGTTTACGAAATCGGAATCACCCCGAACAGAATTGACGGAGCATGTCATATCGGCTGTGCAAGAGATATTTACGCATTTTTAAAGACTTCCGGCGCAGTGCCGGGAATTCAACTCGTTTTGCCCGATACCTCAAAATTCAAAGTTGATAATTTAAGCCGCACAATCCCCGTTGAAGTAGTTTCTTCGGAGCGTTGCACAAGATATTCAGGCGTTACAATTTCTAACATAATTATCAAAGAATCACCGTCTTGGCTCAAAAAAAGCATTGAAGCAATCGGTCTTCGCAGCATAAATAATGTTGTTGATGTTACAAACTTCATTCTTTTTGAATACGGTCAGCCGTTGCACTCTTTCGATGCCGACAAAATCAA
>JAFYDK010000046.1 GCA_017544805.1 Bacteroidales bacterium
GGTGGTGATAGCGGCGGGGATTCACCTCTTCCCATACCGAACAGAGAAGTTAAGCCCGTTTGCGCCGATGGTACTGAGATACGAACCGGGAGAGTAGGTAACTGCCTGATTTTTTCAAATAAAGCGAAATCGTTAGAAATATCGGTTTCGCTTTTTTGTTTTTTGTTGTTAATATACGATAATGTTATACTTGAAATAATGTTTTTTTTCTATACGATAACGTTATCTTTGCAGGATAAGTCCCAAAATCGTTTTCTTTTTTATCAAGTTTATTATAATTAAAAATAAATATTTAATCTGTGTTTTAATGATAGAAATATTGTGGTGATTAGCACGAAGATGATTTTAAATCATTTGCCTTCACAATTCTCTAAAAGGAGTGACACATCAAGGTCATAAATTCCAAAATAATCAATGCGTTTCCCCATTTGGCGACTATAATATCGAAACTGTTCCTTATATTTTTTCCCCTTTCTTATGGTCATATCCATTGTTATTAATGGACAAGTATATGGATTTTTATTTTATTTTTTCTTCTCTTTTTTCATTTCCCATGACGCAGTAACAGAGGGCATATATCCCAAATGAACATTTCTTGAAACTGCAAATTGTATTTTGTAGTTTTCTTTCTTGAAACTCATTCCTAATGAAATCCGTATGGGATACGTCGAAATACCGCTTTCTACCTCAATGATTTTTTTTATTTTCCCGCCAATTCCTATTTTAATTTCGGTTTTTTCATCTAAACTATTCCTTTGTGTTTCCATGATGGCATAACCGTTAACAAAAAACGTCTTTTTTATCCCTAATGCAATGATTACAGGAATTATACTGTCCGTCGAATTTATTTGCGAATTTGACGGGTTTTTTAGGTAAAATCCGACCTCAAAACGTTTAGCAGGTGTGCATATAAAACCAAGTTCTCCACTTAACGCATTATACTTTTCTGGTGAATCTCCGATGTTAAAACCGTGATAATTAATCCTAATTCCGGCTTTTAACTGTTTCGACAAGCTCATTGCATAACCCAAGCCTATCATGTGTCGGTTGAAGAGTTTGAACCCGTAATAGTCAAAACCTATTGAAAAGCAGCCGTTTAATGCGGGAATTGCTGCGGCAAGGCTTTTTTGCGAAATCTCTTTCACTTGGTAACGGTCAAAATAACTTATGCTCAATCCGTAACCCGCATTTGAAGTGCCGGCAGGATTGTAACCTATTGAATTTAAACCTGTTTCGCATGTCATCGCTCCCGATAACGCCTCGCCGTAAGCATTCGCCGAATTAAACTGCGCTTTGGCTTGCAAACAAACTGTCAATAGAATTATAAAACAAAAAAATCTCATTGTTTTGCTAAAGAAACTTCTTTGTAATATTCTATAAATCTGTTAATTCCTTTTGCTAAAACTTTTGGCGGTGCCGCTAAATTTATCCTCATGTAACCTTCTCCTTCTTCTCCATAAAGACTGCCGGGATTTATCCAAACGTGGTACTTTTCTAAAAGTTCTTTTTCTATTTCTTTTGACTTTTTGTTGAGTGCACTGCAATCTATCCACATCAAATAAGTCGCTTGTAAAGGTGTGATTTTTATTTCAGGAATTTCTTTTAAAAGTTTAACAACTAAAGCATAATTGCTTGATACTGTTTTTATTAAGTCTTGAATGAAAATTCTACAGCCTTTACTCGTATAACCTGTTATAAGGGCTTCAACGCCGAAGGGATTAACATCGCAACATTCATTTATATTGATGGCACGATTAATTTTGCGGCGGAGACTTGAATTTTTGCATACGATGTTTGCGATTTGAAGGCTTGCCGTATTGAAAGTTTTTGACGGAGAATTGCAAACGGCGTAATTTTCCAATCCTACTTTTTCAGCGGCAATTCCAAATGGAATATATTGATACCCAGGCATAACGATTTCGCAATGTATCTCGTCTGAAATTATAAAAACATCATTTTTTAGGCATATTTCAGCGATTTTTATTAGTTCCTCCAAAGTGAAAACTCTTGAAACAGGATTGTGCGGATTACAAAGTAATAGAGCCTTCGGTTTTTCTGTTTGACACAATTTATCAAACTTCTCAAAATCTATATTAAAAACGTTGTTTTCGTCCTTTTTAAGAGGGCAGGAGAGGAGCGTACAATCGTTATTTCTTATTGACGAATAAAAACAATTATAGACCGGAGTAAACATCAAAATTTTGTCGTTAGGATTGGTAACGGCTTTTATTACAGCCGAAACAGCTGGCACAACTCCGATTGTATAAACAACGTCCGATGGTTCAAAACGCCAGCCGTGCATTTTATCGAACCAATTGCAAAGTGCATCGTAATACTTTTGCGGAACTTTTACGTAACCGTATGCTGCGTGTTTGGCGCGTTTTACGACGGCATTAACAATTTCTTTCGGACATTTCAAATCCATGTCGGCAATCCAAAGCGGAATCAAATCCTTGTTATCTTCAACGCTATCCCATTTATAACAATTAGTGTTACGGCGTTTTAAAGGTTTTATATAGTTTTTCATATCTTTTTTATTTGTTAATAAGTGCAAATTTAATCAAAAAAGTTGATATGAAATAAAAAAAGTCCGTGAATTTTCATACACGGACTTTTTTTATTTAGGATTTTGTAGAAAATTTCTAACCTGCAGCTCCTTCTTCTTCAAAATACGAGTTATCAACCATTACAGGATTACCTTCGCTGAAAGTGGTTGTTGTGGTAGAAGATGAAGTTGATGTTTGTGTAACTGTAGTTGCAGCCTCTGCCAAAGATTTGGTTTTGCTCTTATCAACAGCGTTGATATGGTGCATAACTTTTGCGCCGAAGTAGAAAGCGACCATCATTTGGAATGCCGCCATAAATTCTGGAAATTCGGCTTCAAAACCGATTATCCTGACATTTGCCAATTCTATTACTACCGTTATAAACAATAACGACATCGTTAAAATACCGCGGATTGTACCACGAGGCATATTGAATGTTTCACCGTCGCAAGGGTTCGGATTGTCTACCGTCCAATCACCGAATGTGTATTTCTTGAACATTATCACGATAAAAACTACCGAAATAACCATCCATACCATTACCGGCATATAAATACTGAAATAGTATTCTTTCATGTGGTCCGCCCAATACGGAACCAAATCCATGTATTGATTTTCCATGATTTTTTATGTTTTATAATTTTTTTTACGTTAATTACTAAATTTAATCTTTGAACAGGAAGTATCCGATAGCGACTCCCACTGCAACTCCAAGACCGATTCCCATCGAAGCTAATCTTGCACGGCGGCGGTATTTTTTAGCCATTTTTCCGGCTGTGATAACATCTTCGCGAGAGTTTTTCAGTTCGGTTACGTAATAATCTCTGTCGGTTTTGAGAATAGAGATCAAAGAATCCTGTTTGCTGACAACCTCTTGTAAGGTATCGCATTTTTGAGTCAGCAAATTATTGGTTTCTTTTGAAAGTCTGTAAAGTCTTCCTGTTTCAATTACCGATCTCATTCTGGCATCGTTCATAACCCAAAGCGTATCGTCGGTTGGTTTGAGTTCGAGTTCCTGACCTGGTTTTACGCTTGTGAGCGTTATTTGAGAAAAACCTTCGGAAAACGATGCTAAAATTATCAGTAATACAACTGCTGAATATTTAAGTAGTTTAATCATCTTTTTCGTTACCGTATAATTTTTCAAACTCTTTGGTAATTTCCTCTGTCGTCATTTCTCTGACTTGAGCGGAAACTGTTTGAGTTTTGGTTTCCATCTCTTTGAGTTTTAAGTCCAAACTATTGAGTTGAGCGTTCAAAGAGTTGATTTCTTTTTCTTTTTGAGCGATTTTGTTATCGTAGTCTTCTCTATGTTCATCGTCTTTTATCAAACCGTCTTTAGCCCTGTTTACGATTTCTTCCACGCTTTCGGGACTGTTACGGTTGAAAAGTTTGTTTTTGATAAACATATACGGACCTGCCAAAGCTGCAAAAAGCATTGTCAGAGTTTTGCTCTGAAAATTAAGATAACCGGCATCATGCAAAATGCCTATGGCCAAAAGTGCCACGATTACTACTATTATGATTATGACCCATTTTTTCATGATTATCCGTTTTATTAATTAACATCGATGTATTTACCGAAAACCCAACCTTCGATTGTTGTGCGGACTTTGTACCAGCCGTTTTTTTCAGCCACGATCGAAACCATTTTACCTTTTTCGAGGGGTTGAGCCACGAGTTGTCCGTCGGATTCGGGAGTGTTTCTGATGTTAAGGGTTTTTGCAGCAACTCTTCCTGTTTCAGGCATTTCAGCTGAGCCGTCAGTTTTGCGGTCAGAACCAAGAAGTTGTTCCCTTAATTTATCGAGCGGGAAAGCTGGACCCGGGTCGAGTTTTCTTGCCGGGGCTATTTCTTCATGTCCGAGAATTGTTTTGATGTTCGGATATGCTTCAATGAGCTCGGCGCAAAGTTGTTTAACGGTTTCGATTTGTTCTGCCGTGTAAACGTGCCAATATTTTGCCGTTGATTGGTTTCTGTGAATGGCTTCCACAACGTCAGAGGGGTTGTATGCGGCTCCGAACCAAGAGCGGTAAACGTTTCCGCTTTTAGTAAGAGGTCCGGAGTTTACGATTTCAATGCCGATGGAGTATTTGTTGTAACCGTTTCGTCCGCCGTAAGAACTTTCTCCGGCGTGCCATGCTATTTCGTTGAACGGGATAAGCTGGGTAATGCTTCCGTCCCTATCTATCAAAACATGGGCAGACGCTTTTACTTTAGGATTTACCAACGTGTTGAGCGACGATTGGTAAGGTCCTGCCGTATAGTGGATTACAATGGTGTCGGGGTAATTCTTGTCGAATTCTCCGCTTGTCTTAGTACATGTTACCATTTTCCTGACATTGTCTCCGCTGACCAAATAATCCTTTATTTGTAACATTTTTGCCGATATTTATAATTTAAAGTAAATAAATTCATTTAGTTTTATGTTTATTTTTTGAAAGATTCCACAAGGTTTGCGCCCACGAGAAATTCTTCGATAACGTTTGGAGGTCCTTCATAACCGCGTTTTTCGGTTTTAACCAAAACAGCTACTCTGTCTTCAAACGGACTGATGATTACGCCTTGAATAATTTTTCCTAAACAGAGGGAATAATCTTTTTCGGTATAGGAATAAATTTTTTTGGAGCCTAGTTCGGGACACTTTATAAATATATTAGTTCCTTTTACGACTTCAAAACCGTAGTCTTCATCAGTTTCTAATTTATTTTCGATTAAGACTTTGAATTTTTTGTCTTTGTAAGAGAATTCGCTACCTAATAGTTTTTGGTCTTTTTGTTGAATGATTTTGTATTCATTGAGTTTGTTAGTGAACATCATTCCGTAATCTTTCCACATTTGTCTGACGGTGCCTTTTTCGGGTTCATCTTCAGGTTGCCAAGACCAAACTTCTTTGTCGTTAATCATGTTTCTGATGACTATTTTAAAGAAGTACAAACCGGCGGCCTCGTCTACGGGTTCTATTATATAAGCGAACAATCCGTTTTTTGACCAACCGATAGGATAGAATTTTTCGTACAAATATTCATCGTTTTGTGTGCAGTATTTTAATTCGTTCGGACAAGAGTAAGCCTCCAAAACTTCCTTAGCGGGAATTGGTTCAGCTTCTGGGTCGGAATCGATTTTTTCCTGCTTTTCGATAACTTGTTCAGACGGGGTTTTTGTATCCTCGTTTTTTTCTTGGGTTTGCGCCTCAGGGGGCTTGTTTTGCGCATTTCCGTCATTTTTGGAATCGGAATTGCTGCTACCGTTGCAACTAAACAGGGTAAAAATAACTGTTAAAGTTGCAGCTAAATACTTGATTTTCAAAAGTTTGTTCATTACTTATAAAGTCCTTGCATTTAGTAATTTTAGTTGAGGTTAAATTTACGAAGAATTTTCATATAATTCAAAAAAAAATGAATTTTTTTAAACAAAAAAAAAGTTTTGACTTTAATTTAATGATTTACAAAAAGTTATAGTATATTAAAATATTTTTTTTGATAAAAAACGAAAAAAAATTTGCATGATAAAAAAAAACGTTTTACCTTTGCAGCGCAGAAATAAGGAAAGCAATCGGGGTGTAGCGCAGTTGGTAGCGTGCTACGTTCGGGACGTAGAGGTCAAGAGTTCGAGTCTCTTCACTCCGACAACATAACACCAGATATTTTTATTAAACCGCTGAAAAACAGCGGTTTTTTTGTTTATAACCCGTTTTATTGTACCAATTTTCTGTGTACTTAATTCCTCTTTTCCCCTTAATTTTGTGTCATAAAAAGTTACACTCAGGAGTTACAGCGGAGTTACACTTTACGCAGCAATGCAAAAAGGAGTTACACTCTCTTTAAAAAAAATGTACCCCTGAAAAAATTGTAACTTATTGAAAATTAATGGTTAATAACAAACTAATTTTTTTAAAAATTATGGCAAAAATCACGAAGTGTTACAATTATCGTAACAAACTCAATGCTGAGGGAAAGGCACAAATCGTTATCCGTATTTCAGTGGGTAAAGAAAAAAGGTATCATAATACCAATTATTGGATTGAGCCGCATTTTTGGGACGAAAAAAAGGCAGAGGTAAAAAAGACGTTTCCGAACTTCCAAACAATAAACCAACGCCTTAACAGTATTGTTAAACAATATCAAGACAAGGAAATCGAACTGATAAACACGGGAAAACCGTATACCGCGAAAGATTTTTTCGAGGAAACAAAGGAAAAAGAAAACTTTACTGATTGGTGCGAAAAAGTCATTACAGAACGCCGAAACACTGTTTCTGACAAACATAAAAGCCTATACAGAAAGGTTATAAGCGAGGTTGTCGCACTAAAAAAAACGGAAAACTTCAAAATCAAGGATTTGAATTTGGATTTTTTGTATCAGTATCAAAATTTTCTGTTGAAAAAAGACCTTGACCCGAAAACAATAAACAAACGGTTGCAAATGCTCGCTATGTTTGAGAACGAGGCAATAAAATCGGGACTCCTGAAACCGTCCGAAAACTGCTTTTTGGATTACAAGTATATGAAAGAAACCGACAAAGAACGTTATATGCCGTCCAAAGAAGAAGTTGAAAAACTTGAAAGCCTTGATTTGAAACATAACAAAGAGTTGGATTTGGTAAGGGACTTGTTTGTTTTTAACTGTTATGTGGGTATGAGAAACGAAGATTTGTTTTCGCTGACATACGACAATTTGTCAGTTGAAAACGGGGAAACGATACTTCACTTTACCGAACACAAAACCCAAAAACAGAACCGTAAAAACGTCAGTATTTTAGGCTATGGCAAGGGGGTAAGGATTTTGGAGAAATACAGAGGTCAGGACGAAACCTTTTTGTTTCCAAGATTGACCGATGTAAAAATCAGAAAATACGTTGAAACTTTGCGCACTGTTATACAAGCGCGTCTTCCGTTTACGTTTTATGGCAGCCGTCATTTTTGCTTGTCGGATTTGGCAAGTAAAGGTTTGCCGATAAACGACTTGCAAAAATTTGCGAACCATAGCGACATCAGAACTACGCAATTTTATTTGCACTCACAAACAATGGATAAAACATTACGCGAACTTTTTAAGCAGAGTTGATATTTTTTCTTTGCTAAGCAAGAAAAATAAAACTTTTTACTAAAATATTTGGAAAATATAAAATAAACGTTTATATTTGCAGCCAAAATCAAAATTTTATTATTAATTTAAAAACAGACTAATATGGTTAAAAAATGTGTGTACTGCGGGCGCACGTATGAAGGACGGAGTGATAGCCGTTTTTGTTCCGCAAAATGTAAAAACACCTATCACAACAAAAAACGTTTGGGCGAAATTAAAGACCCCGAAAATGACGAAAACGAGGAAGACGATGAACGTTTAACCGATTCAAAACCGTTCAAACCCGTTGTAAC
>JAFYDK010000047.1 GCA_017544805.1 Bacteroidales bacterium
AGTTATCATGTCAGCTCCTTCAAAAGATGCTACTCCGATGTTCGTATACGGTGTAAACCACAACACATACGCTGGTCAAACCATCATCTCTAACGCATCTTGCACAACAAACTGCTTGGCACCGATTTCTAAAGTTTTGAACGACAAATTCGGTATCGTAAGAGGTTTGATGACTACTGTACACGCTGCAACGGCTACTCAGAAAACTGTTGACGGTCCTTCTAAGAAAGACTGGAGAGGTGGTCGCGGTATCCTCGAAAACATCATTCCGTCTTCTACGGGTGCTGCTAAAGCAGTTGGTAAAGTTCTTCCCGCTTTGAACGGTAAATTGACCGGTATGTCATTGCGCGTTCCTACCTCTGACGTTTCTTTCGTAGACTTGACCTGCGAATTGGCAAAAGAGGCTTCTTACGAAGAAATCTGCGCTGCAATGAAAGAAGCATCTGAAGGCGAATTGAAAGGCGTTCTCGGTTACACCAACGAGGCTGTTGTTTCAACTGACTTCCGTAACGATGCTCGTACCTCTATTTTCGACGAAAAAGCTGGTATTCAGTTGGATAAAACATTCGTTAAAGTTTGCGCTTGGTACGATAACGAATGGGGTTATTCTAACAAAGTATTGGAAATGGCTAAAGTTATCACGAAATAATCTTTTCCGATATAATTTTATTACAAAGCCGCCTTTTTTAGGCGGCTTTTTTTATTTTTGCTTGCTTTTTTAGTTTTTTTTCATTAATTTGCGCTCATTATGAACAACAATGTAATTGAGTGTATAAATCTTACTCATTATTACGGTAAAAGACTTATATACAAGGATTTAAACTTCAACGTTCCGAAAGGGAAAATTCTCGGTCTGTTAGGAAAAAACGGAACGGGAAAAACCACAACTATCAATATTTTAAGCGGATACTTAAAACCCTTTAGCGGCAAATGTTTGATTTTCAATCAAGAAGCCAATGCCATCAGACCCGAAACTCGAAAAAGAATAGGTCTGTTGATAGAAGGTCATGTCCAATATCAATTTATGAATATCGAACAGATTGAAAAATTCTATTCCGCTTTTTTCCCCGGACAATGGAAAAGAGAAGCTTATTACGGTCTTATGGAAAAACTAAAAGTTGCCCCAAAACAAAAAATCAACAAAATGAGTAACGGTCAGCGTTCTCAAGTGGCTCTGGGACTGATACTTGCACAAAATCCTGAACTACTTGTCTTAGACGATTTTTCGTTAGGTCTTGACCCCGGTTACAGACGACTTTTCGTTGAATATTTGAGAGATTATGCCAAAAGCGAAAACAAAACAGTTTTCTTGACCTCGCATATAATTCAAGACATGGAACAACTCATAGATGATTGTATCATAATGGATTATGGTAAAATTTTGGTACAAATGCCAGTCAAAAATCTGTTGTCCACAATCAAGAGATACCGTTGTTATGTTCCTGAAAGACAAGTCGTAAAAGAGATAATCGAGAAACTTTATCACCCCGAAAAACACAATATTCTCTTGGAATTTTATTCGTTTGAACCTATAGAAGAAGTAGAAAAAATATTAAAAAAAGAATGCATTGATTTCAAAAATTTAACAGGCGAAAACATTAATCTTGAAGATGCTTTCATTGGTTTAACAGGAAAATATTAACGATATGTTAAAAGCGATATTTTATAAAGAATGGATAAAAACCGGATTGTATTTCTCTTTGGCGGGACTCGTAATGTTAGGCTTTGCCGGATACATCGGAATTTATCTCAACCGTATAGCCGATTTAGCCGGCATGAACCAACTTTGGGAATATATGCTCTCAAGCAATGAGCCTATGATAACACTATTAAAATATATTCCGCTTATAGTGGGAATCGGCGGTGCCGTAGCACAATTTGCACCCGAAATGTACAGAAAATGTCTGAAACTAACCCTTCATCTGCCATACGAACAACATAAACTCCTCGGTTCAATGTTGCTGTACGGATGTTCGATGTTAGTCTGTTTTTCACTGATAAGTTTTTTAATACTTTATCTTTCGTATTCAAACATTTTGCCTAAAGAGCTTCAAACGGGGCTTTTAGAGTCCGCTCTACCGTGGTATTTGGCGGGAATTTGCGGTTACTTATTTACGGCATGGATAGTTTTGCAACCATCAACAAAAAAAAGAATATTACAAATAATCGTAGCAGCTTTTGTCCTAAAAATATTTTTCATAACGGACTGTTTGGGCGCATATATGCCTTCACTCTGGTTGCTTTTGATTATAACACCTTTAACATCAATACTTTCAATAATTTCGCTTTCTGATTTTAAGGAAGGCCGTCAAGACTAAAAAAATATGAAAAAAACAGCACAAATATATTTATACATTCTCATTGCGATAATTTGTCTTTGGCATTTGCCATCGTTTTATAATTTTTTGACAGCAGAATCCGAAACACGTCCTTTCATTTTGTACAGCTCAGTTAGCAAAGACTTTATAATAAGAAAGAACGAAGACAACAAAACGCATTGTTTTAACTCCAAATTTGAACCATGCACGCGCGAAGTCTATGACAGCATTTTGCCGGAATATTCAGCAAAACAATTAGCCTCGGACAACAGACTTCAAGACACGATTTTAGGCAGGAAAGTAAGTCTGAAACTTTTTACGGACGAAAACCTTACTTACAGAATAAAACCCGAACAAGTTTTCGGACCATACATTCATTTGTATCAATTAATGGAATCGCAATCAGGACGTGTAGAATTGGAAATGCCGCCTGATGTTTTCAGAATTACGGATTCGGGATTGGAATTTATCAGCAAAAAAGATAATACCATAGACAAAGAAAAATCCGAAAAATTCACAAACGCTTTGAAAAAAGCAGATTTCAAATTTCCAGCACTTGAAGTCGCATCCAACCCCTCTGAAAGGAAAAAATACGACAACGGTTTTCTTTTGACCGATGCAGCAGGAAAATTTTTCCATTTCAAAATGGTAAAAGGCGAACCTTACATTAAACAAATAGAATTGCCGGTGGGAGTAATCCCCGTTCATACTTTTGTAACGGAATTTGCTGGAAGACATCACCTCGGATTCTTTTTCGATACCAAAGGATATTCTTACGTGATAGAATTGCCCGACAACAAAATCATAAAAACAGGACTTCCGCCCGTTGATTTGGAAAATGAAGAATTTTTCGTAATGGGCAACATTTTTTCATGGACAGTCCGCATTTCAGCCTCAAAAGAAACCTCATGGTACGCTCTTGATGCAAAAGACTATAAATTGTTGGATAAATTCACCCTTGAAAGAAAACTAAAACCGCTAAAAGGTCTGAGTTTCAAAAGAAACGGCTGGGTAGAATTAGGTTGGAGATAAGCGATTATTTTTTTTAATCGCTCATCTTCGTATAAACGATGTATTTGCGCATAAAAAAATTGAAGAAAAACACGATTGCTTGTGCTATAATGTTGCTGACCATAATATTAAGTCCGTAATAATCTTTCAGCACAACGGTTATTCCGGCGTTTAAGGCAAGTCCTAAACCGCCGATAGCCGTAAAAACTAAAAATCTTGAAACGTTGTTTTTCTTCTGTTTTTTATGAAAAACCCAAATAGTAGAAAACACAAAATTAGCCAGTCCCGATGTCATTGAAGCAATAATTGTGCTTATAGTTGTCAGCAACTTGTTTTCGCTATCATCTGTCTGGGCAAAAATTATATAATAAACAAGCCACAACACGAACATATTAATTCCTATCCTTGTGGCCTCTACAATAATATTTCGTATTAATTGAATAATACTGCTTTGAGTTTTTCCTACAAAAATCTCCCTAAAAGTCATTTCTTGATTTAAACACAAAAAAATACGCAGCAAAATCTCTTCTGCTACGCATTTTTTTAATATAACAAATTTTAAAATTTATCTCGCAACTCTGTCGAATGCTTCCACAAATCTGTCAATTTCTTTTGTAGTAATGCAAAGCGGCGGAATAAGACGGATAGTATTAACACCGCCTGAAAATCCTGTGAAAATATGTTCGTCAAAAAGTAAACGGTCACGGATTTCAGAAGCGTTACCAACGGTTTCAATACCGACCATAAGACCTTTTCCACGAAGGTCTTTGATTGCCTTATGACCTTTTAATTTACTGAAAATATATTCGCCCATTTTAGCGGCATTTTCCACGTAATTATTTTTTACCATGACATCAACGGTTGCAAGGGCAGCCGCACAGCCAAGATGATTACCGCCGAAAGTGGTTCCTAACATACCGAATTTTGCCGGAATTTCGGGCTTAATCATAATAGCACCGACGGGGAAACCGTTTGCAATGCCTTTTGCCATAGAAATAATATCGGCTTTAACGCCAGAATGTTGATGAGCATAAAATTTACCCGTGCGACCGTAACCTGACTGAATTTCGTCGATAATAAGCAGCGAACCGTTTTTTGTACAAAGTTCACGTAACTCTTTCAAAAATTCAGTTGTAGGAATTTTAACACCGCCCACACCTTGAATACCTTCGATAATTACGGCAGCAACATCAGAATTCAAAACTTTTTTAACTGATTCAATATCATTGAGTTCTGCCCAAAGAACATTATCAGTTTTATTAATCGGAGCTTGAATTGCGGGACTATCCGTTACAGCTACTGCGAGCGAAGTCCTACCGTGAAAAGCTTTTCTAAAAGCAATTACTTTGCTGCGGTTAGTATAAAACGAAGCGAGTTTTAAAGCGTTTTCGTTAGCCTCTGCACCTGAATTAACAAGGAAAAGTTTATAATCGCTGTAACCGCTGATCTTTTGCAACTTCTGCGCTAATTCTTCCTGAAAAGGTATACGTACCGAATTAGAATAGAAACCGATTTTTTGAATCTGCTCAATAATTCTTTTTACATAGTCGGGTTGAGAGTGTCCGATACTGATAACACCATGTCCGCCATAAAGGTCGAGATATTTTTTACCCTCAGTGTCAGTGAGTTCCAAACCATTAGCGCTTTCGATGGCTATCGGATATAGTTTAAAAACTTCAAATGTGTTCATTGTTTTTTTAATGTTAATTTTTTGCCGCAACTATCATTTTAGCGACAGGGCAAAGATAGTTTTTATTTTTATAAAAAGCAAAAAATAATTATTCCTGAAAAAAAGCATTAACAGAATTTTTCAAGAAAAAACAATTACAACAATCTATTGATAGCAGGTTCGATATATTGGGCGGTAACAGGCGGCTCAAAACGTTCAACAGCATTTCCGTTTCTATCAATAAGAAATTTCGTAAAATTCCATTTTATATCGCTATTATTTTTGTAATTCAGATCTATTTTACTGACAATCTTTTCCAAATCTTTTGCAACTGGATCTGATTGATTGAAACCTCTGAATTCCAATTGACTTTTCAACCACAAAAACAAAGGATTTTGATTTTCACCGTTTACTTCCGTTTTTGCAAACCGTGAAAACCTTGTCTGAAACCTCAACTGACAAAACTGATGAATTTCTTCATCACTGCCTTGAGCCTGATTTCCGAATTGATTGCACGGAAAATCCAAAATTTCAAAACCTCTGTCTTTATATTTTGCATAAAGAGCCTCGAGTTCATCGTATTGAGGCGTAAAACCGCACGCTGTCGCAGTATTAACAACAAGCAAAACTTTTCCCTGAAAATCTCTCAAAGACTTTTCAGTTTTGTCCCTGCAAATTACATTGAAATCGTATATTTTCATATCAAAAAAAATTGTTTGATTTCCGACAAAAATACATTTAATTTTCAGTTTCGCAAACTTTTTTAAAAAAAGTTATGATAATACACCAAAATATGTTAAATTTACACAAAGAAAAAAATTACGGTTTTCATCACAAGATAAGAAAAGTGTCTGAAAGATTTTTTTAGAAACTAAATTTCTTTTATTACCTTTACCTCGATAACAATTAATAAAATTAAGTACTATGAAAAAATTATTATTTCTTATTCTGACGGTGTTTTTCGCCGTAAACATCTCAAAGGCGCAGACAAATTACACCGGCAAAATCGGACCGTTTGAGGTTACAATGTTTCTCTCTGACAATATGGAGGATGCTTTAGAGGGCGACAGTTTAGGTTATTATTTCTACAATGACCGTCCGAAAACCCGTTTCACCTTAAAACTAAAAAAATACGACGAAGAAACAACCGGAAATTTTGAATCCTTTAGAATGTCGTATCACATAATTCTCGGCGAATATACGCCAAAGGGCTTCAATTCAGGCACTTTTGACGGTTGGACGGGTTCACTTAGCAGCGGTTACCACGGAACTTTTACAAATAGTCAAGGCAAAGAATACGATTTTTTGTTGGAGGAAAAAGAATAAAAGTTTCTTGCATTTATCAGAAAAAAGCATAAAATTTGCAGTCGAAAACGCAAAGAATATCATGCAAAAAAATTTCATATATATAATTTTTCTTTTCTTGACATTTTCGCTGCCCTCTACCGCACAAATTGACAGGGATAGTTACAAGGTAAAATCTGACAGTCTTAGGACTATTTTATTATCATATTTTCAAAAAACTGATTTTGTAGAGGCGAAACCGCAAATTTACAAACTATTACAACTCGCAGAAAATCAAAAAGATACTTCAAGAATTGCTGAATGTTCTCTTTGGTTGGCAAATTTGTATCAGTTTTTGAACATTCCTGATAGTTCGTTTTATTATCACAACAAAGCGTTAGACCTCAGCATTTTGAAACGTGATACAACGGCAATGTCAATTTGTTATTCCAATCTCGGAACAGAAACTTTCAACCGCGGATTTTACGGATTATCAGAAAATTACCTCAAAAAAGCGGTTCATCTTGATTCTATTACCGCCAACCAAGAGCAATTAGCACTTAATTTGGCACTTCTCGGATTGGTTTACGGAATTCAGTACATCGATGACAATACTAATACCTATTGCAAGGAAAAATCTATTAATTGTACTTATAAATCGTTGAGTCTCAAAGGTAATGACCTTTCACATTTTTATACGTATTATGCGCTGACACAATTTGCAATGTGGCGCAAACAAAACGATAGTTGTGATTATTATTATCAAAAATTCAGAGAAGTAGCCTCTCAATCCATATATGAAACAATGTCTGTTTCACTTGATATGGATTATATGATTTATTACAAACAATACCGCAAAGCACTTAATTATCTGATTTCTAAGAAGCCGGTTTTTGAGATGAGTAAAATCAGTATGAGGTTTTATTATGAAAAACTCAATTATGTTTATGAACTTCTCGGCGACTACCGCAACGCTCATCAGGCGAATGCGAAACAATTTCGTCTTCAACGCGAAATCAGCGACGACAACACCACACGTGCTATTGCTAACGCAGAAGCCGAAAAAGCCGCAGCCATTGAGCGTGTAAAACGCGAAGAATCAGAAAAGCATTTTGCCGCCGAAGCAAAACAACTTTTAACGCTCATAATATCATTGTCAATAGGTTTGTTATTAGTTTCCCTAATGGTAATTTTAATTTTCAGAATGTTGAAAATCAAGCGTAAAGCCAACATAGAATTACTTCAAAAAAACAAACTTCTTGACGAAAGAAACTCTGAAATCGAGACTCAGAAAAATATCATCACTGAACAATGGCAAGAAGTAGAAAACGTTAATAAACAATTGATTAGCAGTATTACATACGCAGAACGCATACAACGTGCAGCGGTATCCTCTCAAGCCGATGTCAATAAAATTTTTCCGCAAAATTTTGTGTATTACCGTCCACGAAATATTGTTAGCGGAGATTATTACCGTGCGGTTCGCTGCGGCAGATTTTCGGTGATGATAACAGCAGATTGTACTGGACACGGTATTCCCGGTGCATTTCTTTCAATGCTCGGAATTTCGTCGCTGAAAGAATTTATGTCAAAAGAATCCGACGCTGAAAATCCGGGTACAGTTCTTGACAGAATGAGAAATTTTATCAAGACAACACTTGTTTCTACAAGCAACAATTCAATTGATGACGGCATGGACATGACGATATGTTGTTTTGATTTTGACAATATGAAATTGCATTATGCCATTGCTAATCAAACGATGGTGATGATTCGCAACGGAAAAATTACGAGATTAAAAGGTGATAAAATGCCGGTCGGACGTTACATTTTGGAAAAAGAGCATTTTCAAACGATGAATTTAACAATTGAAAAAGGCGATGTTTTTTATATGTTTTCTGACGGTATCGAAGACCAATTCGGCGGCGAAATTATCAACAACACGGGCAGCAAACTTTTGCTCAGAAATCTTGAAACGTTTTTGCTGAAAATATCTTCTGAACCGATTGAAAATCAGAAACAACTTTTACACGAAAAAATCGAAAATTGGCGCGGCAATCTTCCTCAAATTGACGATATGACAATGGTGGGTATAAGGGTTTAACGCATTTTAACAAAAAGCAACAACGTGTTTCTTGACACGCAACTTTTGTCGTTGTAATTTTGCGGTGTTAATAATCAACAAAAATTTAGTATTATGGAAGTAAAAGAAATTTTGAAGAATTTCCGCGAAAAACACAACCTCACTCAGCAGCAGATGGCGGAGCGCGTACACACCACACGTCAGGCGATAAGTCGTTGGGAAACAGGCGAAACGCAGCCCAACACTGAAATGCTCAAAACTCTTTCTAAGGAGTTTGGGGTAACAATCAACACCTTGCTCGG
>JAFYDK010000006.1 GCA_017544805.1 Bacteroidales bacterium
ATCAGCAATTAAAGATATAGAACCTTGGTTATTATCAACCGCTAATATGTCATTGGCATTGTAATAACCTTTCTGATAATCGTTTACAATATCATAAATTTGTTCGCCTAATGCGCGTATTTCTTGTATTGAACTCATATTGATTTTGATTTAACCAAAGACGAAACGTTTTTTTTGCCGTATTAAACACTGCAAATATATAAAAAACTTTTTAACAAGCGATAGAAATGTAAAGAAAATTTTTAAACCTTTGCTAGTGAATAAGATTCTTTACGCTATGTAATATTGCAGATACACTGTTGATAAACTGACTAAAAAAATCGAAGGCAACTTCGTCTATGTTGATAAGACAGACTATGTCTATAAATGTATTTTCTGTTAGGGTTGAGATATTTTGATAAGTTGTTGTTATATAGTATGTTGAAGGAGTATTCCCGTGGTAATAGGGATTTGTTTAAAGGTTTGAAGATTGACTGATTTGAGAAAGTGTGGATAAAAAAACTTGTAATTCATAAATTTTGATAGAGAGAGTTTTTTTATTATTAGTGTTCGAAAAAAACAAAAAAATCGAAAAAAGAAAGAGACTGTCAAAAAAGTGGTTTGTGGACTTTTTAGACAGTCTCCGAAAAAACTTTCTATTTTTCATACTTCCAAATGCCGATTGAGCGGTTGTATTTAGGATCGGTTTGGTAGAGAATTGCATCGTTTCCGATACGCTCACGTAGTTCGGTGAGTTTTGGAACTGAATAATAATAGTATTCGCCCTTGAATTTGAACGAGTTACCCCAACGCTCAATCTCTAACGGATCGTCGCAACCCCAATTGAAAACCGCTTTGGTCTGATTCACCGAGATTACGCTTTGGGTGCGGCGGCTTAGATGCTTGTTGACGCGCTCGATATGAATCTCCGCATTGCTGAAATTCTCGTCAACGGTCTTAAAAAACTGTTTTACCTGCGCCTCGTTCAGATACATTGACAAGCCTTCTACAAGGAACAAAAAATGTCCCATTGGATGATTTTCTTTGATGGATTTTACCCATTCGTCGTTGGTGATGTTGCCAGAAATGTACTTGTTTTCAGGACTTTCGGGCAAAAGTTTGCGGCGAAATTTTATCACGTCGGGAAAATCAATTTGATATGTCTGATATTTTTTGTTGATTGCCACGCGCTCAATTCTTGGGTCGAGTCCGCACGCCACCACAACCACCACTGCATCATCGTATTTGCTTACAAATTCTTTCAAAGCATTGTCGAAGTAGTTGGTTCTAATAGAGATACAGAGTTGACATCGCTCATCTGCCGCAAATTTGTTAAAATCATAATCCAATTGTGAAAGAATTTTTTCGGAAATTTTGTCTTTGATAATCGGATTTTTTTTCTGTGATTCTTTGGCTCTCATGCAGAGCGGAATCAACAGAGTTTCAGAAACATCCTCCTGAAACTCTGGTCTGATTTTTTTCATACTTTTAATTTTTTTGCTGCAAATGATACTATTTTTTTATTGTTTATTTTAACGCCTGCCTGAAATCCTCAATCAAATCTTCGGTATCCTCAATGCCTGCCGAAACGCGAATCAGCGTGTCGGAAATGCCGTTCTGTTCGCGGACTTCCTTGGGTACGGAGGCGTGGGTCATTATCGCCGGAATCTCGATGAGACTCTCCACTCCGCCGAGAC
>JAFYDK010000048.1 GCA_017544805.1 Bacteroidales bacterium
ACGGGATAAAAATTGTACGACTGCGCAACGCCGCTGATGTGCGGATAAAAATATTGTCCGAACCGACTTCCGACAACCTCCTGAATCACAATCGCCATTTTCTCAACTTCAATATTGTGCTGAACGGCATTGTAATAATTTCGCGCCGTGTCAGAATACATCGAGGCGTAAATCAATTTTATAGCGTGGCAGACAAGTTCCAAAGTCTCGGCCTTGTTGTCTTTTTCGTTTGGTAAAATATACGTACTGAAAACCCCAGCAAACGGCTGACTTACAGAATCTTCCGATGTACTTGACGAACGCACTGCAAGCGGATTGTCAGTCTGCGAAATTATCGTTCTGATTCTTTCCCTCAACTGCTCGCTCAAATGTCCGTTATAAAAATCCTCCTTTAATTTGTCGTAAGGATAATTTTTGTTAATCAGTTTCGGGAAAAGGTCATTATTTGTGATAAAACTCTGAAACTCAGTGGTTCCGATAACAAGAGTTACGGGCGCAATTATGTTAATCCTCTCCAAAAGTTGCGGGGCTTCAAGGTTGTAAATAACGGTGTCAATAAACGCCAAGCCTCTACCCTTTCCGCCAAGCGAACCGGGCGCAAGAGTGATAATGTTACGCTCGTCAATCGAAGAAGTCTCGTCGAAAGAAAGAATTTTTCCGCGTTTTTTGTCAGCACGATACTGATTGATAACCTGCAACATCTGCGGACGAATTTGTTTTACCTCTTCAACTGAATTTATCGTAAGACCGCGGAAAATCTGCGCTAACTGAATCTCACCGCGTCCCATCAGCCAAATTGAAAACTGATTTTTAACCGCATGACGGTAAATTGAATCGTCAGGAACTTTTTTGATGAAAAGTTCAAACTCGCGCAAAGAATGTGCAACGCCTAAAAGTTCGCCCTGCCAATTCTTGAAAGTAAAGTCGCCGTAACCGAGATATTTTACCAAATAACGCTTTAATTCGTCAAGCAGAGAGTCAGAATTTTTGTTGATAAAGAAAACTTTTTCTTCTCTGTAAATATCTGTATCTAAGTTTGTTAACTCTTCCGTAGATTGAAAAATAACCGGCACGGTATATTTCATATTGCGGAAATGTTTAACGAGTTTTATGCCGGCTCTTTTGTCGAGTGTTCCGCCCCAATCAAATTCAACGTCCGAAATCACGCACATCAAATTGTCCTTATACTTGTTGAAAATAGCGATTGCCTCGTCGTAATTTCTTGCGTGAAGCGTTTTAGGACGAGAACGCATTTTAACGATTTTGTCAAGTTCGTTTTTCTCAACCTCCGGAATAAGTTTTGCCGTCTGACCAAACACCGTATCGTACAGTAATTCAAGGTATTTGGAGTAATAAACGGGCGAATCTTCAATTAGCAAAATTACTTTTACAAGACCGATTTGCGTATCGTTTTCAACGTTGATACTGTCTTCATAACATTTTACGATTGTAAAGAAAATATTACTGTCGCCGTTCCAAATGTAAAGTTTGTCAATAGCATTGACAACGGAGCAAATTTCTTCGTATTTTTTAACTTCTTCTTTTTTGTTAATCAGCAGAAAAACAGGGACATTACCGTTGATAGATTTAAGTTTTTCGCTAAGAGCAACGGTCTGATCAGAATCCGCTGACGGCATGATAATAACCATGTCTATATTTGCGCTTTCCATTGCGTCAATTGCCTCTTCTTCGGTGCTGACACCCGTAATTCTTGGCAGCGTATAAAGGCTGAATTGATGAACGTCGCCCAAAAATCTTTCAAAAAACGAGTCTTCGTTTTCCAAACAAAACGCATCATAAAGAGTCGCCACAAACAAAACGTGATTGACTTTGTACTTCATCATGTCAAGATAAATGTACTTATCAAGCATTTGACGGTTGAAATAATTTTGCAGCGGTTTATGATTTGTTGTCAAAAGCCTTTGACGGAAACGGTCTTCTTTTTGCTCGAAAAAGTTGAGCGCAGCAGTTTTGTGCAAAATATCTCTGCCTTTTGTATCGTTGATGTAACCGGCGGTCAGGCGGGCGATATTGTTAAGAAGTTCTTTTTCCTCTTTCAAAAATGCGCCTTCAAATTCTTTCGGAAATTCTTTCGTGTAAAAAACTTCAATACTGCCTTTGTTTGAATCAATCGAAACGAATTGTTCAGAAATGCTTCGGTGAGTAAACAGAAAGTTTTTTGACAAGTATTCTTTACCGTCAAAACGGATTCTCGCGCAAGCATATTTTGAATATTGCATTGCCTCGGGAAGCAAATTACAGATTTTATGTAAAGTGTAGTCGATTTCGCGACCGCCTTTTATAATTTCAGTTGTTTTGTTGATAACTTGCAACTCTTGCATACGCTTGTTGTTGAACTTTTTGAGGGTTTTCATAGCGACGGCGTATGTTGCGCCTGTTATCATAACAGCCAAATTATCAACAAGATTTCTTTCTTCTAAAAGAAACGGGTCATGCGAGCCTGCGTCTTCGGGAAAAGTTCTGGTGTAATAGATTTCGATTGAACCTTCTTTATCGTCAGCACCTTTGAACTTTTTGACAAGACCTTGTCCGCACGGTTCAAAATTCGGGCTCTTGAAAGTTTTTCCGTCGTAACAAATCCTTGCAACGGCACATTCAGCATGTCGCATTGCGAGTGGCAGAGAGTCGCAAATCTGACTTATCGCAGGGTAAATGTCGTAACCGTCGTTTCCGAGCAAAAGCGATGCCTGACGAATTGACGAAAGTTCTTTCAAACGTTCTCTATTATCGGAAAAAATATCTTCGTATTTTCTGCAAATTATCTGTTGATGAACGATTTTAACAAGGAAAAGTGAAATTTTCTCAAACATTTCCTTGTCGGAATTTTCGGGAATTTCTTTAACACAAAAGGTCAGGCTTTTTTTGTCGCCGGAGAAAAATTTTAGCGGGAAATCCGTGTCAGACTCTTTCTTTTGGTACTCGAATTTGAACCGAAAATTAAAATCCTTAAGACTATCAAGCAATTCGGTCCAATAGTTTATAATTTCGTTTTCGGAGGATTTTTTACCGCCGTTTTTCGACCCCTCAACAACAAGGTCGGTGTATAATGTTAAAAATTGTGATGGCATTTCTTAGTTAATTAAAAATTTTTTCAATTGCAAATGTAAAATTTTTTTTTGTAAAGCGTATATTTTTTCACAAAAAAGCAATCCAAAGAGATCCACCGCACAAACGCCCCCTAAAAAATTGCATACTATTTTCTTACAAATTTGTCATGACCAACTTTTATAATTATTATAATTTTTTTTTGAAAATAAACTAATATGATTATATTTGCCAAAAAAATAATACAACTTTAAAAAAAATGACAAAATATTGGTTCATCTTAATACTCAGTGCTTATTTTTATTGGTGTTACAGAAATGTCAGCATCAACCGCAAAAAATATTTACGCAAAACATATATTTGGTTTGCACTCATACTTGTGGCTATCTTTATTTATGCAATAATAATGGGTGCTGACGTGTTAAATTCCGTCATTTCACTTTTAATAGCTAAATCCGTTCTCTTCGGACTCAATACACTTTTTTATAATATAGCAAAAAAACTACGCAAAGAAGACCTTGAAAAAGAAGCTAAAAGTTTTGAACAAGAAATCAAAAATCAAAAACAAGAAAAAACTAACCAAGAACTTGAAAACGAGGATATGAAAAAAATGAAACAACTAATGAGCGAAATAACTCAGAAAATCAATCAATTGGATAAGTTTAACAAAGATATAAACCTGAAAATCCGCGAACTCGAAGCCATGGGCAGCAATGCCGTTGCTGAAGTTTACGGCGATTTGGCAATCGGTATTCCAAAAGAAAAATATTACGGCTTTTATGACAAAATTTATGAAAGATATTCACCTTCCGTAGATTCCATAGTGTCAATGCAATGCGATAATATCGTAAAAAAAGTAGCCTCAGCTGTTGAAGAAAAGAAAAAAATCATGAAAAACAATCTTCAGGACAAATACAAATACGAAAACATAAAAAAAGCCCTTCAACAACAATATAAAAACGAATTGAAAATTCAAAAAATGAAGGTCATCAATCAAAATGTTAACGCCCTAACCGACAACACCTCTGACATTACTAATGCACTCAATAGCCGAAATCTATTGGAAAAATCACGTGAGGAGTTCAACCAACTTAACACTGAAATCGAAACCCGCCGTCAATTGGAAGTAAAATACTCAACAATAGAGATCTAATAATCTCTTCTTTTACGCATACTTACAAATAACCGGAATTTGATGAATATTAAAAATTAACTGTTCATAAACCATATTAAGCTGAATTCTGTCCGATTTTATAGGATAACTAAAAAGCATATTCACGTTACTGTCCAAACAATATTTCATTAATTGTTTATGAAAATTGTCTGAGTGACGCATTATTCTTAAACTATAATTAAACTCACGCCCGTCAAGATATGTCGAGACAAATTTTTCAGCATTACTCCTACCCTCCTCAAGACAAATTATTGTAAGGTGCGAATTGCTTATTATCCTCGTAATAGGTGCAATGTCAGAGAAAAGCTCACTGATAACAGTATTTTCAAAAATCGGTAAAAGCGTATTTTCTATCGGGACAAATTTACGACTATGAACCACAAGAATCGGAACCGTTAAAGCACTAATAATTTTTGTAACAAGACTTCCTGTTAAAGTCTGAAATCCTAATTTCCCGTGCGTGCCGAGTATAACCATAAAAAAGCCGCCCGAAGAAACTTCCTCTTTGATAACTTCGATTAATACTCCTTTTCGGATTTTCAAAACGGCACCCATATTAAACTTTCGATTATAAAGACTGACAATATCTTCTATCCTTTGGAGCTCCAAACTATCATAACCGCAGGACTCTTCCACATGAAAAATCTCCGGCGTTAAACCGTAGGCGCGACAAAATTCCAAACCATACGAAACGCTGTCATAACAAACTTGCGTAAAGTCTGTCAATATCAAAATTTTATTTCCCAATGTCTCCATAATTGTTAAGATTTTTCAATCACAAAAGCAAAGATAATAATTTTTTTAATTACAACCTAAAACCTGCAATTAAAATATCATCTATTTGATTGTTTTCTCCCTTAAATTCCATAAAAGTTTTTTCTAAAATCTCACGCTGAAGATTCATGGGTTTCAAATAATTAGAAAGTAAAATATTTTTCAAATTCTCTAATCTAAACATTTGATTATTTTTTCCACCAAACTGAGAATAATATCCGTCAGTAAAAACATACAGACAATCACCGCTTGAGAGTTGTAAAAACTGCGATTCAAAATCACGCTGTCTCAGATGCCCGCCGATATGATTTCTGTCAGCATTCAATTTATAAAGGTGTGAATCTCTAACATAATACAAAGGTATGTTAGAGCCTGAAAAATCCAAGATTTTTGTTTCCTTGTTAATTACAATCAACGCCAAATCCATACCGCAGCGGCTAAGCTCTTTTGAGGTGCCGTTTTCATTGTTAAGAGCACGGTTAAATGCGCTCCTTAGCCGCGAAGATATTTGAGATGCGCCCCTGAGACCATCCAAAACAATCTCCTGCAATGCCGCAATCCCAAGCATACTGATAATAGTACCCTCAACCTCATGTCCGGTACAATCCGCAACGACTATTATTCCGTATTTTTCGTCTTCAAAATTCCAGAAAAAATCACCGCCAGAAATACCTTTTGGCATATTCAAAACAAAAGACTCGGAAAAAAAATTCCCATTTTCATTTTTTTTCTCCCGCAATAATTTTTGAGCCGCAGCCGAAAGCTGCCAAACAAAATTCAAATCCTTACGGTATTTTTCCAAAAGTAGTTCATCTTTTTTAAGGAGTTTGTTTTTCTCCTCCAAAGTGTTTAAGACCGTATAAATAACATTGTCTTTCTCTTTTCCGGCTTTTTTCAAAAAATGAAACCGTCTCAAAAAAAGCACCGCCAAAAAAACCGTAATAACAACAGCCGAAGAAACAGCAATAATCATAACTTTTGAAACTTGACGGTTTTCCTGCTCAAGTGCGATTATTTCCGTACGCAGCTGCTTCCTTTTTCTTTCGGCAGAAAACTGCACATTATAAAGCTTTTGCGTTAACAGTTCATTGAAAATACTGTCGCTGTAAACAATCTGATTATAATAGTTGGTAGCCGCTCCGAGATAGTTTTTCTGAGCAAAACAAACATCAGCAACAGCGTTATAAGCATTTTTAATGCGGAATTTAGTACCGATTTCCTTTGAAATTTCCAAAGAACGGTAACCGAAAAATAACGCTGAATCGTACATTTGCTTTTTATAATAAATGTAAGAGAGTTTAGCCGTTAAATCAGCCGTCAAATCCCTCTCGCTTTCCTTCGCCTTCTTATAACAATTTACATAAATATTTTTGGCTATGTCATACTGTTGCTTGTCAGAGTAAATATCACCGATGTATTTTTCCACCGTTACCCTTTGACTAAGCGGCGCATTGGATTTCTCCCTGACAATCAAAGACATTCTCAAATAATCCTCAGCTTCCACGTACTTTTTCTGACCAGCATAAGCCCGCCCCAAATTTAGGTAAGCGTAACCAAGGACGGAAGAGTCAGCAAGCTCCCTTGCAATTGGAAGAGCTTTCAGAACGGTCTCCAAAGCCGATGAATAATCTTCTTGATAAAGATAAATATTGCCCAAATTAATATAACAATACGCCTCCTCCCCTTTTATTCCGTATTTTTTGGAATTTTTCAGAGCCATTTGGTAATAATCCAATGCGTCAGAATAGTTTCCAAGATTTCTGTGGCACACACCCGTAAAACTATACGCCTTTACAAGCGCAAGCGGCTCCTCCAACTTAGTTGCAAATTCAACGGCACGCATACCGTATTGTATTGCAACATCAGGTTTGTAATTCCGTAATTCCCATGCGATTTCGATATAAAGATTCATTTTCCGCAAATCGCTTACGGAATCATATTGCGTAATTCTAATCATGCTGTCAGCCTCAAAGGTATACATCTGCGCATTGACTTTAGAAACCTCAAAAGACAACAACATGAAAAGAGTCAGTATTTTTGCTGCAAAATGTTTCACCTTACGAAAAGTTTTTTTTCTTTTTTAAGCAACAAATATTTTGCCGCAATCACACAAGCGTCTTAAAAAAGTTTGTTAACTTCCTCGATATAATCAAGAATTCCGTCCTTGCCGAGTTTTTTTTCTGACGAGGTAATAAAATATTTAGGCAATTCAACCCAAGTTTTTCTCATTTCCTTGAAATACTTTTCGATGTTAGTTTTTGCCGCACCGGTGCTCAACTTGTCGGCCTTTGTAAATACCATTACAAAAGGCAACGAGTTTTCAGCCATAAATTCCATAAACTCAACGTCCTTTTTCTGAGGCTCGAGTCTGATGTCAATTAAAACAAAGGTACACATCAAATTCTTACGGCTCAAAAAATATTTCAGCGTAAATTTTTTCCAACTTTCAACGACTTTAACGTTTGGTTTTGCGAATCCATATCCCGGCAAATCCACAATATACCAACTCTGATTAATCAAAAAATGATTAATTAATTGAGTTTTACCGGGAGTTGAAGAGGTTTTAGCGAGGTCTTTTCTTCCCGTTAACATATTGATAAGCGAAGATTTACCGACATTACTGCGCCCTATAAAAGCATATTCCGGCATATCCTCCGGCGGGCATTTTTTTACATCAGTATTACTGATAACAAATTCCGATGATGTGATTTTCATAAAATTCTATATTAATAAAAAAAATACCGCTGTATCAGCGTATATCCTTTTCCTTTTTTTCTCTTTTTTTATGGTTAAGTGCAAATATATGATAATTTTATTTTTCAACAAAATTTAATCTGTATCTTTTCTAACAAATTGTCTGAAATAACGGAGTTGCTCCGGCAACAAAGCCCGCCAATAATCTCTGTTATGTTTACCGGGCGATTCTGTAAAAACGATTTTTATTTTTTCTTGTTCACATTTCTGAGCGAACTTTCTGTTAACACCGATTAAAAAATCCTGCGACCCGCAATTTACGATTAACGGTTTGCCGGCGTTTTTCAAAGAATCAGTCATATTGATAACGGAATATTTTTCCCAGTTTGTATTAGTTTTGTTTTTAACGCCGAGAACTTTAGCAATGCTGAAAGAAACAGAAGAGGCTTTCAAATCCAAAACGCCGCTAATACTTCCCGCTGCTTTAAACTCTTTATGATTAAGACAAAACAAATACAATGCGCCGTGTCCGCCCATACTGAGTCCCGTTATAAAAAGTGCCGTAGAATCCAAAGGTAAATTTTTTTTCAATTCCGGCAACAAATCCTCACGGAAAAAACTTGCATATCTTAAACTCGGCCGTATAGGAGAGTCAAGATACCAAGATTCTTTGAAACCGTCGGGACAAATCAGAATCATAGAAAACTCATTTGATAATTTTTGTAAATTACAAATGTTTCCCCACTGACGAAAACTCCCGTCATAACCATGAAGAAGGATTACGGCCGGATACTTTTTTAAAGAAGAATAATTTTCGGGCAAATAACAGTTTACCGTATCACAACCCAAGGGATAATTTTCGGTTTTAACAATCAACTGTTTTTGTGAAAACACAGGAAAAACGAAAATCATTAATCCTAACAATATTAGCAGTCTTTTCTTCATCTTTTAGTTTAAATGTTTTTTTACAGCTCTCAACAAAGATTCTATTGTTTGCTGATTATAATTCAACACCGCAGCCTTGTTCAACGCCTCGATTGACTCCTGATAACGTTGCATTTCGTAAAGTACAACTGCTTTGTTGTAAAAAACCTCTCCGTCTGAAGCATCAATTGCAATGGATTCTTCGATTTTTTTCAAAGCGTTTGCTTTATCACCTTTATAATTGTATGCAATAGCTTCAAAATAAGGCAGTTTAGGATCGTCTTTTACAAATTTCATTGCTTCCTCCATGTAGAAAATCACTTTGTCATAATCTTTGGAAGTAATACACAAAACTCCGACTTGTTCCCAAGCGAAACGATTTTCAGGAGAAACCAAGACACAACAGAGCAAATTGTCAAGATTTACATTTTTGCAATCAACAAATTCAAAAAGATATGCCGGTTCTTTGTCGCCGAATTGTTTAATAAGTTTGAGCGAATAAGGATATTTTGCCGTCAGATTTCTAAGAGAATAGCGTATTGTCGTGATAGTCTTGCCGTTGAGTTCGTAAGGGTTAAGCCTTAAATTAGCCATTATAACATGAGTTGCTTTAATCGAATCCAAAAGATAATGCTGCATGGAATCCGGGTCGGAAGAATAAAGTTTGTAAATTCCGTAGAATTTCACATTTTTACTACCTTGAGATGCCATCCAAGACATTTGAGATTTTCTACACGCAATAACCGAACCTTGAGGAAGATTTTCGCTTGCCCACTTGCTTGCAGTCATATAGTTGCGCCAATCATCGGTATAAGAGGTATAACTTCCGGTATCAAAATTATTGCTCAAATCGAAATCGCCTTTAGCAAAAGTCTGACGGGCAACAAGGAAGAAAATAACGGCAACAAAAATTTTGGAAACAATTTTATCTTTGTATTCAAAAGCCTGATTCAAAGTGTAAATTACAAGACCTGCAATCATCGGGAAATAAATCATAATAAGACGTTCCTGATCCCAAAGTTTCTGAACCATAAAAAATGTAACGCCGACCATAACGATGACGTAAGCAAAAACAACAAAAAGTTTACGGTTTTTCTTAAAAATGTAAACTCCGACAGCTAAAAAAATTATGATTATAATTACAGCCAATGTATAACTATATTTTCTTGCGTCATAATCCATAAAACCGAAAAGTTTCATCAAATGTTTAGAAAGGTACAATGCACAGTTGTCATAAAACCTTTTAAAGAAACCGCCCAAAGTTTCATAACCGTATTGAGGTTTGTAAGGATTAACGAGAAAATTAGCATCGAGTTGTTCCATAAAACTTACGGAAGCCTTGTTCCAAACGATTTTTCTGTAAAGCGAAACCAATAAATGAAAAACGGCGGTTGCTGAAAAAAATACGATAGCCGGCTTTTTCTTTTTTTCAATTAATAATAGTATGAAAATCCCCGGCACAAGAGCTACGGCAACGCTTCTGACTTGAAATGTCAAATACGCCAAAACCGCCAAAGAGGAATAAGCAAGAATTATTTTTTTCGTGTACCCTAAACTTTCCCTCCAACTTTCCTCTTTTTCAGAAAATTCAAAATAAAGGTAAAGCAACAAGGATTGCATAAACATAAACATCGGTTCGGAATAAGTCGTGGAAGCATAATTTAATAACATCATGCTAAAAACCGAAATCAAACTAAGCGATACTGCTGTAAACGTGTTAGCCTTTTTAGCAAAAATCTTATACGTAAAGAAGACCGAAAACGTAAAAAACAAGACCGAAATCATCTTAAACATAATGATTTTGAATCCAAAAATCACGTAAAAGAATGATAAGAAAATCGGATAAAAAGGACCATGCCAATCAGGAAAAGCGATACCGCAGGCAAATTTATAAGCATTTTCAAGATAAGTAGAATCATCGCCGCCAACCGAAACATCGGGATTAAAGAAAATCATTGACATTAAAAATGCCAAACCTGTAAACACATAAAGTAAAGTATCAGAATGTTTTTTCAACATTTCATCGGTAGAATCTAACTTCGGCGAGATTTTATTTTCTTGTTGAGGAATCTCTTTTTTTTCCTTCTTATGCTTAGAAGAATTAGCTTGATATTTCATTTCATTAAATACTATATTAATCAATGCAAAGTTAAACAAATTATTTCAACAAAACAAGGGTATTTTTATAGACATTTTTATAACAGATAATGATAAAAATACGTGTTTAATAAACAATAAGAAAAGTTAAACAAAAGTAATATTTATTCGACATTTTGTTAATATAAAAACATTAAAAATAAACTGACATTTTGTCAGTTGGTATTTAATATTTAGTTTACATTAAATTAATACACAAAACTGCGAATTTAGTGTTTGTACAGAATAATTAACAACTTGATTAGAATTAAATGATTTTTTTTGCACTTCCACTTATATTAATTATAAAAATCTAACAGCGTTATTTTAATATATTTAACTAACTGATAATCAATATTTTACATAACGCATTATAAATCAGAGGAAAGGAGGCGTCATTGGGAACGGCATTATAAACACCTGTAATGCGGGTGCTGACATATAACATAATCTAACGGTACAGCGATAAAAAAAGCGTTATACGGCTCTGTTCCCCACGATGGGATTACAACAGCCATTTATTATAACACCAATCAACACCGAAAAAGATTTTACTTTAGGTATATCCATCACTAAACATGATTCGATTACCACAGAAAAACACAGGTTTAAAAGTTACCACTAAGAGAAAATTTTGGTTAACAAAATATCCAAAAAATTTTATAAGCTATTGATACATAAGGAAAAAACTGTTTCACGAAAAACAATATTGTAAACAACGAGAGCGAAAAGCAAAAGAAATAAAAGATGATTTTTGCGCAAAGTAAATTTATAGGAGAAAGAAAATCTTGCATAATGTAAATTTTTAAAGAGAAAAATATTTAAGAAAAATTGTTTTTTGTAACATAAACTCTTCGCCAAATATCAAAAATAAAAATTTAAAATATTACACAAATAAACCGAGACAAAAATAAACCAACGTTTACATTTTACAAAAGAATTCTTCGACTTTCATAGATTTTTATAAATGTTTACAATAGTAACATCTGTAAACTACAATGTTTACAATATTACATTTGTAAACATATCGAATTGCCGTATATCCTTACGATTTTTCTCCAGAAAGAGAGAAATTGAAACAGTATAAATATAAAAAAGTATAATAGTATAAAATTACATTATACATTACAAAATAAAAAAGCGATTTTTGGCTATTAAAAAGTGTACGTTGTTATAACTATCTCATTTCCAATATTTTGCACTAATCATTTAAACTAAAGATATAAGAATATAACTCCAAATTTTAAGTTAGTGTTAATAAAAGGGGTGTTTGAAGGGTGGGAACCTTTAGAACGCCTTGAAATCCAAGATATTACAAAAAAATATTTAAAGCCTGATTTCCCAAAAACAGGTGTAAAAACCGTTTTTATGTCAATTTTATATGACAATAATCATGCCGAGCGATTAAATATCGAATTTTCTTTAATTTATAGACCTCCGCGATTCAAAATCGTGGGATTTTTACAAAAGAAAATGTAAAGTTAACACAAGAAAACTATTTTTACATAATTAACAGAAAATCAGATACTTAAATAAACGATAAAATTCATAAAGTTCCAACCGTACAAATAGTTAGCGAAAGTTGTAAATAATACGAATTGGCAAAGATTTTGTAAATGGCACCGGAGTTTTTTGTAAAATGCAATTAATTCACAAAAATATACATAAATATACAGCGATTCTCATAGAGTTTACAATTTACAACCGTACAAAAATCTGTTTACAAAATCACATTTGTAAACATTTATATTTTCAAAAAAAGTTTGCATTTTTGTCAAAAATAATTTGGATGTCTGAAAAAAGTTATTTATATTTGTATACTCAAAAATTCAAACTTGTAAATATCATGAAAGATAGGATACAAAAAATATTAGACGAGGAGAATATTTCGGCATCGAAATTCGCCGACGTTTTAGGCGTTCAGCGGTCAAGTATATCGCATATATTGTCAGGACGCAACAAACCAAGTCTTGATTTTGTTCAGCGTATACTACAAAAGTTTCCCGAAATAAATTCCGACTGGTTACTATTCGGCAAAGGAGATATTTACCGAAAACAAAACGATGCACCTGAAGAACCGAAAAAGCAGCCTCCTACCCCATCACAGCAGGTTTCAGAGCCGGTTTCCAAACCTTTAGAGGTAAAAGACACCGCAATGAACCCGCCAAGTCAAGCAAAAGAGGTAAACAATCAAGGCTCTCAAAGCATCCCCACAAGCAACCAAATGCAGTTTCAGCAGCCGCAACCAGATTACAGCAGACCATTGTCGCAACCGCAACGTTTTGAACAACCTGAATATCAAGCTGTTCAACAACCAATGCAAACTGGTTACCAGCAGCCACCGCAAGGTTACCAAAGACCAACTCAAGGTTATCAACAATCGGCTCAAGGCTATCAACAGCCGATGTATCAACCTGAATATCAAGGTGTTCAACAACCACAACAAAAGGCTGTTCCAATTGACATTCTGCAAACAAACCCCGACAGAATAATAGTCTTCTACTCCAACAACACTTTTGCATGGTACTCACCTATGCAACAAGCACAGGCTCATTAAAAAGAAATACGTTTACATAATATAAAAGTTGATAGTTACATTTGTAGGAACGGGAAAAAATCCGTTCCTATTTTTTTGTCCGCAGTTTTACATTTGTCCGTTAGAATTACAAAACAAAAAAGTCGAAAAAAATCTCAATTTAATTTGCGAAACAGTTACTTGATTTTTGTCTAATTTACTTGTATAAATGATACGTATCGTATCTAAATTTAATGTATCATTGATATTTTGACAATAGACATCTGTAAATTATCATTATAACTACTTGACTATCAATATATTACAACTATATATAAAAAATACGTTTTTGTCAATCCATTTAAAACTATTGAAATTCAACACTATTTTCTATCAGTATATAACTAACTGACTTTCAGCATATTACAAACGATTTTAATATATCAATATCTCAATTAGATTTTATTAAAATCTTATATCACGAGGATTAATTCGTAAGTTTTAAAGATTTTGAGTTATTAACTTTTCTGTAATAGTAAGTTTTTTCTGAAAAATCATGTACTCAAAAAGCTAATTTCGGCTCGTTTAGTCAGCTAACATTTTAAAAAAAGTGTCAAAAATTCCGAACTGAAAAAATTTTAAACATAAATTCTCCATCAAAAAACATAACACATTAATACTCCTAATATTAAAAACTGACAAAATGTCAGTCTATATTTTTTCAACTTTTTTAAACAAAAATGCCACTTTTTTATTATCTTTGCACCAAAATTCATACAAAAAAAATCATGTATAAGCATTTAATCAGACCGATATTTTTCCTTTTTAATCCCGAAAAGGTTCACAACTTTACGATGTGGGTTTTGAGATTCTACCAGACAATCAGAATCTTTAATCCGATTTTCAGACTCCTTTATCAAGTAAAAGACAAAAAATTTGAACGCGAGGTTTTCGGTATCAAATTCCCCAACCCTATCGGACTTGCCGCCGGACTCGACAAAGACGGCGAGGCAATTGATATGCTCGGAATGTTAGGTTTCGGTTTCGTTGAAGTCGGCACCGTAACTCCAAAACCTCAACCCGGAAACCCAAAGCCCAGACTTTTCCGCTTGAAACGCAACGAAGGTCTGATTAACCGCATGGGATTCAACAACAGCGGTGTTGAAGAATTGGTAAAAAAACTTAGACAAAAGTATACAAAAGTTGTAGTAGGCGGCAACATCGGAAAGAACAAAATCACGCCCAACGAAGATGCCGTCAGCGACTATATAAAAGATTTACAAGCAC
>JAFYDK010000049.1 GCA_017544805.1 Bacteroidales bacterium
AAAGTATTTTTTTTCCGCCTACAAGCGCAGAAACACCTTTTCCCGATACTGACAAAAAGTTTTCAGCAGGAAGTAATTCCGCATTACAAGCCTTTACAACTGCCAGAGCCAAAGGATGTTGCGAAAAGTTTTCAACGCTTGTCGCCTAAAGTTTTATCTTTCGGCAAAGACTCACCGGTGATAACGCTTTCATCGACACTTGTAGAACCCGAAATTATAACGCCATCAACGGTGATTTTTTCACCCGGAAGAACTCTTACAACATCGCCTTCAAGAATTTCTTTTGCAGAAATTTCTTCTAAATTCTGATTGTTAATGCGGTGTGCTTTGTCAGGGGCAAGGCTTATAAGTTTTGAAATTCCCCGTCTTGAACGATCAACCGCAAAATCTTCCAACATTTCGCCAATCGCCATTATGAAAGCGACTTCGCCAGCGGCAAAAACTTCGTCAATAAACATACACGCCGTCATCGCAATTGAAATTAAAAGCGGCGAAGATATTTTTTTACCGATAAAAAGTTTTTTCAGTGCTGAAAAATAAATCGGCAGACCGCAAATTACAATCGTTATCCAAGCAGGGTCAAAAGCCGGTTGAATTTCTTTTAAGACAAGAACAAAACTTGAGGCTAATGCTACGCCACCAATTACTACCATCAGAGGCGACTCCAAAAATTCGATGATTCTTTTCATGATTTTATCCGTTTATTAATTACACGGCAAAAGTAGGGCGAATTTCTAAGGCGGATGTTATACATTTAAATAGAAAAATGGTAAATTTTAGTAAAAAAACAAAACTTACCGTAAAGAAAAGAACCTTTCGTTAATTTCCTGCCGTATCAATTCAAAAAACTGCGTAAACTCGCTGTCAAAAGCATCATAATTTTTTATAACAATTTCAATGGCTTTGTCGCCGTAACAAGGCAGCGAAGTTTTAAAAGACATTGTTCTTAATGCCGCTTTTATGCCGTCCAAGGTTTCATAACTTTTCAGACGGTCGGTTAAAATAAGGTGCGGAACGGTTTCTTTTGCCGAAGAAGGAAAATAATCAATATTTTTTACGCACAAAGAATAAAACGAATTGCAAAAATTCTCCAAAGGAATTTGAGAATAACGTTTCCAATTTTTAGCGAGATAATAATCATAAATAACATCAATGACAACGCCCGAATAAAGTCCAAACCAAGGCCTCATCCTCATTATCGAACGCTGAACAATTGAATTAGTATCTGTAAAACTATCAATAAATCTGTGCATTAAAATGCCTTTGACAATATCCGGCGGAAATTTTGACGAAAAACTCCCGACGGTTCCTTTTATCCAATCCCCGATAAAATTACCGATTTTAACAAGCGGTTTTTCCCCCGCCAAATATATGTGAGCTAAATAGTTCATTCTCTCCTCAAAGCGTTCAAAGGGTCGATTTTAGAAGCCTTACCCGCCGGATATATCGAAGCCGCAATGCTGACAACAACCGAAAACAAAACTGACAGCAATACAATTTCCCAAGAATACGTAAAATATTCGATATTACTATCTATAAAATTTTCGAGTTGTGAATTTGCAATTCTGCTTGAGGCGGCCGAAGCTATTTTTCCGCACAAAACACCAATCAAACCGCCTGCAAATCCTATCATGGCAGCCTCGAAATAAAAAATCAATTTCACTTGAGAACTTGTTGCACCCAAAGATTTCATAATTCCGATTTCTTTGCGACGTTCATAAATTGCCATCAAAAGCGTATTAACAATACCGAAAACAGAAAGCACCAAGGCTATAATTCCAACCGCTGCCAAAATCGAATCCAACATAAAAAACACTCTTTCAAAATCGTCTAATTTGTCGCCGATACTGAAAACCTGAAAACCGTCAGCCTCCGCCTCGTTTTTCACTTTTTTCAACATCGAATGTTCTTTCACTCTGACGTGCAAGGAATTATATTTTCCGTATTTTCCAGAATTTCCGTTAATAATGTCATAAACATTTTGCAAATCAATACAAGGAATATATTCACAGGTTTTTGTCGGCAAGAAAATTCCATCGCTGAAAATTCCCGCCGAAAAAGAATTTGTCTCCACAATGCCTTTAACCCTCAAAATCGTAGTATCGTTTTTTAGCGGCAATTGTTTTTTTGAAGAGGTGATAAGGTCAATTTTGTCAATATCAAAAATCTTCGTAATGATTTCAATATCAGCACCGATAACAGAATCCACCGGCATCAGAACAGAAGAAGGATCCTCTGAAGAAACTTTGTCGGTATAAATACCCATACGATTCAAAACGTTTTTCGACAAAACTACGCACGGCTCACTTTCCGAACTATAAAATTCTCCGAGTTTAATATTGTCAAAAGGATAAAAACCTCCCATTTTAACAGGTACAGCCTTGATGTTAGCATTAACGGAACGCCCCTTAAAAACTATTACGGCAGGTTTAATTAATTCGGGAAAAACAACAGCCACTTCATCTTTTTGCTCCAAATCATAAATCGTGGAATCAGTCAAAGGAACAACCTGACGCTCCGTTGTAAGCAAACGTGAACTTTGAGGCGAACTGTCAAAACCGAAATCTCTGCTACTGATTGTCAAACCCGTAAAAAGGTCGTTTCTTGACATTTGCGAAGATATATTTTGCGAGACGCCTCTGCCCAAAGAAACCATAGAGCTCAAGGTGCCGATACCAACCGCAACGCCCAACATCGTCAGAACCGTTCTGAAAGTATTGCGTTTTAAGTTATTAAAAGCCAATAATATAATGTCGGAAATTTTCATTTTTTTTGATTAACGGTTGTTTTAATAATTTCGCCGTCTGAAAGCAAAACAGTCTTGTCTGAAACACGGTTTGCCGTTTCCTTATCGTGAGTTACCATTATGACCGTAATGTTATGTTTTTTATTGAACATCTGCAAAAGGCTGATAATTTCACTTGAGGTCGCCGTATCAAGATTTCCCGTCGGCTCGTCAGCCAAAATAACTTTCGGCTTGTTTGCAAGCGCCCTTGCTATTGCAACCCTTTGAGCCTCTCCGCCCGAAAGCTCTGACGGATAATGCAATGCCCTATTATAAAGCCCCATATTGTAAAGCAGTTCGCACGCCCTTGTCTCCCGCAATCTTACAGGATAATTGCTGAAAATAAGCGGAAGTTTTACATTGTCAATAGCCGTGCGGGTCGGTATCAAATTGAACGACTGAAAAATCATGCCGACGGTAAATTTTCTATGATAAGAAAGTTCCTTTTCGGTCATTTCCAAAAGATTTTTGCCGTTATAATACACACCACCCGTAGCGGAAGTATCCATACCGCCCAAAAGATTGAGCAACGTGGATTTTCCCGAACCGCTTTTGCCTACTATCGAAACGTATTCACCTTCCTGAATGTCAAAATTTATATTTCGTAAAGCATAAATTACGTTATCGCCTTTTTTGTAGGTTTTCGATAAATTATTAACTTCAATTAAAGCCAATTTTCTAAATATTGTTTACAGGGCAAATTTAAATTAAATTTTCGGTTTATGCAACGAAAACATTTTTTTTAACGCGCATTTTGAATAATATCCTCGCTTGAGCCCTTTATAAGCGTTATGCTAAAACTTTCTGGATTGCCGCTTTCCAAATCAACAACGGAATATTTCAAATCCATTTTGCCGAAACTTTTATCAATAACACCTAAGCCACCTTCCACTGAATAATCGCTGCACAAAGTCCCTGAAAATTCAACCGTACTGCCCGAAACCGTTGCACATAAGTTTTTGCCCAAATTATGAAAATTTGAAATACAGATTTGATTATCAGCTTTTTGCGAAATTTTAACTTCAAAATATTCCGTCAAATCGCCTTCCACGGCATTACAAATCCAATCACCGCACAAATCCTTAACCGTGTAATTGTAATTTACCGGTGAAAGAGATTTTCCGCCGCCTATTTTTCCCATTGATTTTTCCATAAAATCATCAAACGAGCTGCTCTGATTATCCGACGAGCATTTGCAAGCATAAATCATGGTAAAAATCAAAAACAAAACCGGTAATAATTTTTTCGCTTTCATACCAACCTCCTTTCTTTTTTTTAAAAAAGATAATTCTATTGTGAAAATTCCACAATTTTGGACTGTTCAACATAATAAAGATAAGATTTTACGTTCGGAAAGCCCATTTGCTTTAACAAAGCGGCATATTCCAAAATCTGTTCTTTGTATTGTTCGTGTTCGCTTCCGAATTTAAAATCTATCACAACAGTATCATTTTCATTCGACAAAACTCTATCAGGAATTCTGATTGCGCCCTCCAACGTAAGAAGTGCGCTTTCGGTATAAACTTTTGTCCATGTTTTTGAAAACCAACTTTTTACTTGAGGATTTTTGAAAGCCTCTTCCAATTTCAAAGACAATTCCTTTTGTTGAGCCTCCGTTATTCTGCCTTGAAATTTCATTTCCGACAAAACCTCAGGATAATCCTCCTGATATTCAATCCGTGAAAAAACATCGTGCATAAAAAGTCCGTAATTGATTTTTTCCTGCAAAAACGGATTTTGTTTTATGAAGAAATCCGCGAAATTAGATTTAACGGCAATTTTTTCCTCCCACGGCGAATTTTTATAAGAAGAAAGTTCAAAACCTTTGGATTTTATTTTAAAACCATCAAGTTCTATTTTGTGATTTTCGTCAATCAAAAGCGTTTTGCTATCCTGATCGTAATAATCAGAAAGTTTAATAACAGGATTTTTAGTTTCTGCCACATCGTCTTGATTGATACACATATACAACAAATCCCCGACAGTGGAAATTTTTTGTTTGTCTTGAGAATAAGGCGCGTAAATATGCAACTGATCTACAGCACGGGTCAGAGCCACGTACAAAAGATTAAGCGAATCAACATACATATTCCGTTTTTCTTCCAAATAATAATCCTTGAAATAAGATTTCAACAAATCTTTTGAATATTTCACGGGCAAGATAGGCAAAGATTTAAACTTGCTCTGCTCAGGACATTTCACCCAAATATAATTCGATCTCAAACCGCTGGTTTCTTCCATATCCCAATCGCAAAAAGGCACAAACTGTATGCTGAAATCCAAACCTTTGGATTTGTGAACGGTCATAACATTTACAGCGTCTTGACTTTCAGAGGGTTGCACGGCGGTTTTAACGCCTGTTTTGTCCCACCAATCAACAAAACGGTTCAAATCCGAGGAATACATCTGCGTAAAACTCAAAACGCAATCCTCAAAAGTTCTTAAATATTCCGCATCGCCCGAAAATCTTTCAAGCGAATAAAAAGCTATAATTTTTTCAACTAAATCAAAAAGCGGCAAATCTGAATAAGTTTCAGAGATTCTATCAAAACCCTCCGGCATAAAACTTTTTTCCGCATTTACGGCTTTAAAAATCTCATCATCCTGAATATCAAGCGAATTAACAAGACAATAAGTCCTCATCATTTCGGCTTTTGCAAAACAATCCTCAGGATTGAGAATATATTTCATGGTATTTACAACAAGTTTTACAGGCAAAGAATTAGCAATATAAAGCGAATCGCCGGAGATAACGTCATAAACCTCCGCCCCTGAAACTTGCCTCTGATACTGCAAAAGAAATTTTACGATAAGAGCCGCCTCGGTTTTCTTTCTGACCAAAACGCAGATTTTTTTAGGTTTAACACCTAACTTCAAAAGCGAATCAATTTCGTTTGCCATTCTGTTAAGAGCCTTTGTCTGAAACTCACTTGCCGGCAAATCGGGAATCAACAAATTTTCGCTCTCTAAAGTTTCTTCATCGCTTTCATCATTTTCGGATTCTGACTTTTTCTTACCTTTAACGGGAATAAAAACCACTTGAGTTTTTCCGCCGCTACGGTCTTTGTTTTGAGGAAGATTTTGATAAGAATCCGAATAAATATCTTCCAAAAGCGAAAAATCAAGTTCCTCGCCCGAAAAATTTTCAAGCATTCTGACCGCCTTACTGAAAACGGCATCGTTAAAATTGACGATATTTTTTTTAGAACGCCAATTAACGTCAAGTGTTTTAATATTAATGCTTTCTTTTTCTATTTGCGACTGAACGCCAGAGTTCAAAAGCGACCAATCCCCTCCCCTAAAACGATAAACGGATTGCTTGACATCGCCGACAATCATATTATTAAAACCTTGAGCTAAAGCGTTTTCAATCAACGGTTTGAAACAATTCCACTGAAAAAGCGACGTATCTTGAAATTCGTCAATAAAAATATGGTCGAACTTGTTTCCGACCCTCTCAAAAATAAACGGCGCATCGTTTCCTGCGATAACGGAATTCAAAAAAGCGGGTCCGTCCGAAATCATTATCGTTCGGTTTTCTTTTCGATATTCGGGCAAAAGTCTTGCAATATCGCCGATTAACATAAACGCATAAAAATCTTTTCGGATAATTTTAGCAGTGATAAAATCCAAAGCGGAATTTTCTATAAGCGAAACAGCCTCCTCCAAAAGCGGAATAAGTTTTTTTTGCAAAACGGGAACCGAATCTTTTTGTATAAGAGTCGGCTTTTTAGTGAGCCAATTATCGGATTCTATCATCTTTTGAACGGTTTTTGAAACTTCGGCACCGTCCAATTTTTTCGTTAAAAAGTTGCAACAAATCTCAACATCACGACCAAATTCCTTAGTAGAATTAATACCGTAAAGGTTTGAAATATTTTCGATTTCCTCTGCCGCACGTTTCGATATATCCTCGGCTTTTTCAAGATAATCGCTATAAATCAAATTGACTAATTCCAAAGATTTTTTGAAATAATCTTTTTTTTCATCTTCGGGCATTTCTGCCTGAATCTTTTCCAAATCCTTGAACCTCTCTGTAAAAATCAATTTCGCAACTTCCTCTACCTGAGCCCTAAAATCCCAATTCTGACCGTCCTTAACGTTTTTTTCCGCCATCAAGAGCAATTGATTTCTAAGGGAGATGTCCTCATCGGAAAGTTTAAAAAGCATATCAATCAAATCCGTCAAAACCACACTTTCATCAGTCTGCGTCGAAAAACCGGAATTGATGTTAATATCATAACAAAAAGCTCTTAAAATTCTTTGAACAAAAGAATCAATGGTTTTAAGATTGAAATCAGAATAATTATGCAAAACAGCACTCAAAATTTGCTTTGCCCTCAAAGAAACTTTTTGAGGCGTAAACTGAGGATATTTTTTGCAAATATCTTCAACATAAACACTTTGAGAATTTTTAGAAAGATTTTCCAACTCTCTTAAAATTCTTTCTTTCATTTCGCCCGCTGCCTTATTCGTAAAAGTTACAGCAAGAATCCTCGAAAATGCAGCCGTATCATTGAAAATTTCAGAAGAATCCGTGCTTATTTTATCAGGAGCTTGACTCGCAAAAGCCTCTGAAATATATTCTCCTGTCAAAACGTGCGTTTTTCCGCTGCCTGCCGAGGCTTTGTAAATGTTAAGCATAGCAAATTTTCAGTATTGTTGTTTTAAAAAAAAAATCAGATTAATCCTGTTCAGTATCGTTTTTCTCCTCAACCCTGAATCTTGTACCTAAAGCATAAAGTATCAGCAAAACCGTTAAAAACGAAGCGGCGGCAAAACCTATCAAGCTGAAAAGCGGCACTGAAAACACCTTGTACGAATCTCCCGAAAATACCATTATCACCGTTGATGACAAAATTAAAACCACGATAAACAACGTGTAAATCAATTTGTTAGCCACAACGTCAATTCTTCTGATAAAATGTCTGAAATCCGTAATATTAAGATTTCCCGAAAGTTCGCCGCGTCGGATTTTCTTTAAAATAATGGAAAGTTCTAAAGGCGAATTTTCCAAAAAATCCCCCGCTTGTGAAAGATTTTGCGTTAAATGATTTTTGAACCTTTCTGGCGACATTCTCTCCAGCTGAAGTTTTTTGCCGTAAGGTTTGAAAAATTCCGAAATCAAACAAGTCGGCGTAATGCTAAGGGCAATATCCTCGGCGTTTGACAAAGCCGTAAAAGCGGTAAAAACCACGCCCGGGACTGCGATTTTGTGTTTGTAAGCAATCCTCATAATTCCGAACGAAAATTCCCGCATATAATGTTCAGAAGATTCCATAAAATACAGATTATCAACCAAATACTGTACATCATCCTTAAAAGCGCGATAATCATAAATTTCGGAATCATAAGAGATTTTTCTAAGACTATTGGCAAGGACTTTGGAATTTTGAGTTGTAAGAGCGGCAACAATATCGCAAATAAGATTTCTCTGAACAGTTGTCAAAAGTCTTGTAGAACCGAAATCCCAAAACAAAACTCTTCCGTCAGGCATTATTCTGACCGCTCCGTCAGAGAGTTGTCCTACAAAAAGCCCCGTATTAAGCATACCGGAAATATAAGATTTCAGAAACGTGTCCGAAACTTTTCTGTGGTCAAGTCCCCATGACAAAAATTCATTGGCATCGGTAATCGAAACAGAATTATAATAAGTTGTTACCAAAATGGATTGCGTAGAATACCGCGAAAAAACCTCTGGGACTACAAAGTCTGAAATTTGTTTATAAGCCTTTGCAAAACGCTTAATCATTTCCGCCTCACGGGTTAAGTCGAATTTTTTCATAAGCAATTTTTCAAAAGCATTAATAATTTCTAAAGGATTGTCAATACCTTTGTTTTTAAGATAACCTGAAAAAAGGAAGGCAAGACGTTTTAGAAGTTTTATATCGGAAACGGCATTATCATAGGCTTTTGGCAAAAGGATTTTGATAGCAACATCCTCACCCGTCAAAAGTTTTGCTCTGAAAGTTCTCGAATAACCGTCTTGAATAAAACTATAATTATCAAAATACGAAAAAGTTTTTTCAACGCTGAAATTCGTTGATTTCTCAAAAATTTCTACCGCCGTACTTTTCAAAAATGGTTCGGATTTGAATTCCAAATTATAAAATTCCGAAATCAATTCCTGCGGCAAAATATCCGGCCTTGAACACAAAAATTTTGCAAAATTCACAGCCGTCGGACCAAGCTCCTGAGTTGCTAACCTTACTCTCTGCCAAATATTCAGAGTAGTATCAACCTCAAATCCTAATTTACCGGCTCTGCCTTTTAGAATTCTATCAAAAGCCTTACCCGAGGCAAGGGGCGCAATTCCGTATTTCAACAATATGGTAAGCGCATTGTTAAGGCTGTCAAGTATTTTAGGATTTTTCGGCGATTTTAAAGACATCGGATTTTATAGTTTTGTAAGTTTTTCCAAAATAGTTACCCTTCTTTTGAGAGCCGATATTTCTTCAGGAGTGGCAATATCCATTTTTTCATACATCTTGCGGATAAGTTCGCAAACGGTTTTCTCAAAATCCTGAGATTTATCGAAAATACCGTTTTTAATGTTTTCAAAAATAGACGCACCCCTGCTGTCGCTTATTTTATTGCTTTCAACAAGTTTGTCAAAAGTTTTTTTAACGACAGAAATAGCCTCGTCAGCAAATTTATCACCGACAGATGACAAGATATCAACCATAATTAGATTTTTCTTTTTATGTTTTTAGTTTTTCTCCTTAATCCAAACCGGCAACTATTTTTTCAAGGGCTTCAATTCTTTTTTTGAGTTCCTCAACCTCCGATTTGGTAGCAGGACGTATTTTTAGCAAAGCATCATTAATCGTAGTACGGATTTTTGACTCGATATCTTTGGTCTTATTATCTATGTTTGAAGAAAATTCGTCCACGATTTTTTTGCCTTCCTCTTTAGAAATTTTCTTCTCTCCGATAAGTTCTTTAACGGCGCTTTCTACTCTTTCTTTAGCATTAACAGCCATTCCTACACCTTGATAAAGGATTTTTTTGAGCAAATCATTAACGGTATCACCGTTTTGTTTGTTATCTTTCTCTTCTTCTGCCATGTTAATTAAAATTTTTAATAGTTTGTATTGACCAAAAGTAATTGTTTTTTTCTATTTCTGCAACTTTTTTTTCTAAAAAAACTCTTTTTTTTCGCTAATTGCAGCCCATCCAACCGTAAAGTGTTGAAATCAAAGAATATACGGTTCTAAAAACCAAATAAGCCGCAAAAGAAATCAAAAGAATTCCCACCACGGATTTTATAGCACTTCGTTTTACCTCGCTGATAATTTCCTTATCGTCTTCCACGTAACCCACTATAAGCCTGTAGTTTTTGGCGTAAGACTTATGAAAAAAGTCCAACAAATCACCAACGTATGGAATTAGACCTATTAAAGCGTCCAAAAAAGTATTGTAAAGTACGGCTAAGGTCAAGGCCAAGGATTTTATCTTGAAAATAGAAACGTACAAAAAAGGCAGAGTAGCTAGGGAGGTTATCAAATCGCCGATTGCCGGCAAAAAAAATCCCGCAATACCGTCCAAATAATATTTATCAAAAAGCGTTGAAATGCCTTTGACTAATTTATAAGACGGTTCTTTTTCGAGTTTTTCCCTCGCCTGATTTTTTTTTTGACGACGCAGCTCCTCGTTCTGAACCGATAAATCTATCTGAACCTTTTCCTCTTCTTGAGCAAGACCTAAATCCCGCCTTACATCATCTCTCCTACTCATTCTAAATTTCAATAATTTTTTCTCCGCTCAAAAAATCGTCCCAATCCTTGGAAGTAAAACCTTCTTTGTCCTTACCCAAAAGCTTAATCAAAGAATTTTTCAAAGCCTCGTTGTCAGGTGCGGTATTAATTTTTTTAGCGATTTCCATCAAAGCAAGATGTTGATTATCAATTCCTTTAACATTTTCATCAAAGGTTGCTTTAATTCTTTGGAATTCATTTTCGTAATATTCCTCGCTCAAGGCATGATTGATTTTCATAGTCTCCAACTGCGCCAAAGCATTGCAAACCTCAAAACCTTTTTGCAAAACTTCAGCACCTTCCTTGACTTGAGAAATTCTTGAAGAAATTTCGCCTTTGAACTTATCAAGCGCATCAGAAATATTTTCCGGCAGTTTGTACTCCTTAAATTCCTTAATATCAACCTTGCGAATAAGTCTGTCCTCAAGACTTGCCATAGAAATATCTTTTGCAATTTGGAGCAGTTTTATAATATCCTCCAAACGGCTGACAACCTTTGCTTTAACTTTAGGATCAGCAGAAATCAGAGCAGAAAGTTTTCCGGAAATTTCCTTGTGTTGAGCCTTCAAAATATGATAACGCTTGGAACTTTCCTCAAATTCGCGGCGTTGATTCTCAAGTTCTTCAGTATCAATTTTAATATCAACCATCAAATCCTCGTACTTGGAAATTACCGGTTCACAATTTTTGACCCAATCGTAAATATCACGTTCGTATTGTTTCTTTTTGGAGCCGAAACTAAACGCGTTTTGAAGTCCGGAAGGTGCCTCGGGTTTTGATTTTTTAGCCTCATCATATTGTTTTTCAAGGCTTTTGAGAGTTTCTTCCACAGTGTTGATATGACCCGAATAATAATTGACGTTCATCTGCGCATCAGAGATTTTTCTCTCCAAGGAATGTAGTTCGTCAAGAATTTCATCACGCTGTTTTTTAAGCTCTTGAGCCTTATCTGTGGAATAAATATCATTGATGAGTTGTTTCAATTCGCCATCAAAAACCTTCGGAGAGGCTTTTGCGAAAATTTCGGATTTCGGAATATAAACATCGTTTAAGATTTTATAAATTTCAAAAAGCCTTACTTCATCGGTTTTAATCGTTGCAGCATCTTTGCTGACAGCCATTTTCAACTCCTGAACCTCCTTTCTTAAAGCGGTGGTCTGTCCTGAAAGTTTTACATAATGCGAAAGCATATTAACACCGGCAATAATAAGTCCGACTCTTTTGTCTTGTTGTTTTCCGAATTGTGTTGCAGATAGTTTCAAAGCCGAAGAAAAATTATCGGAAACCTCGCCCGCCAAAACAGAACATTTGCCGAAAATAGAATTATAACACAATTCGATATTCTTTAGCATCTTATCCGTATCCAAAAATTCAATGGAATCAAAATCAAACATTTCGGGCATTGAGGCTTTAATCTTTTCGCCGAAAATATCCGTTAAAGCCGAGGCATAACGGCGGTACATATCCAAAGCGTGTCCCCTTAACTGCACAAAATCTTTAGTCAAATTTACAACAGCAGATTTTGCATTAGAATAATTTTCCGTTAAAAGCGAATATTTTTTGAAAACTTGTCCTGCCTCATTTTGAATTTTAGAAACCGCAGCCGAGCCTGAAACCGTATTCAAAAGGTCTGAAACTTGTTGAACCAATTCCAATTTTGTCTTTTCGGTGTCAAAATTTTCCACGCCGCCGAATTTCTCGGACGTTTTTTCAAGACGTTCTTTCAAAACAGAAAAAACATCATCGGTTTTGCCGTTTTCTATTAAAGAGGGGATTTTGTACTCATCAATAAGAGTGGCTGTTTTGTCGTTATTGACAAAAGTTTTGAAGATTTCCTTATCGGAGGATTTTTGAAAACATTCCCACACGAACTTTGAAATTTCGGGAGAATCGTTTTCAACCCCCATTTTTTTTAATTCGTAAGCCAAATCAGAACGTGTCAAAACTGTATTTTCTGCCGCGTTCTGAACGGCTAATTCGTTGATTTTATTAAATATTTCCTGAATATTCATAGCCATAAAATTTTAGGATTGAATAGCCAAATATCGGAAATAAAAACCAAACGACAAATTTTTTTTAAGATTTTTTTAAAATTTCAAGACATTTTTTAAGACTGTCCGTCCAGTACGGAATCGTAATTCCGCCGAGAGCGTTTTTGATTTTGGTTTTGTCAAGAACCGAATACGCAGGACGTTTTACCGGCGAAGGAAATTCGTCGGAATGACACGGCAAAACATTGCATTTTGTCAAGCCCGAATATTCCGCAATCATTTTCGTAAAATCAAACCACGAACAAACGCCTTCGTTTGAAAAATGATAAACACCGCAATTTTTGTTTCCTTTTAACTTGTAATCGTCTATAAATTTGATAATTACAGAGGCCAAGTCAAGTGCGTAAGTCGGCGTTCCAACTTGGTCGAAAACCACTTTCAACTGCTCTTTTGTTGACAAAAGAC
>JAFYDK010000050.1 GCA_017544805.1 Bacteroidales bacterium
GTAAGGGTAACTTTGCGTTCAGAACCGCTCGGACTTAAATGTGATACGACAGCACCGGTTGAGGGATTTACCAAAACATCACCTGAGAGGTATGTGTCGCCGTTATAAGCCTTGATGGTGATTTCGTCGAAGTTTTCGTAAACATAAAGTCTGATGCAAGAATAAACTTTCTGAAAATCAAACTTTTTGTTGTTAGCATTGCATTGTGCAATCATAAGATTAGCACTGCTGCCGTACCAATTAGCCACGGCCTCCTGACGGCTCGGAAACGTCATCTTAAAATTTCCGTCGTCTTGACGGTAACCGTCAGGCCAAAGTCCCACAAAAGAATTTGAATTGTAGACAACATCATCGTCGCCCGTGCCGGTATAAACACCGTTGTTAAGGTTTAGGACAAAAGGTCTCCAACGGCTGTAATTTCCGTAAACTACAATTTTGTCAACAGCTGTGTTGTTGGAGGCTGAGGCTGAAACATATGCCTTGGAAAGAGAATTGTCATCGTCTTCGCCGGGAAAATTGGCTGAAAAAGACAGACTCTTTGCGGCAATCTCAATTTGATTGTTCAGCTCATTGTCGGTACACGAATTTATCCCTAATGCGGATAGTGCCAACAATGAAGCTAATAGCGCTTTTTTCATTGTCTTATAAGTTTAGATTAATAATTAATGAATAAATAAAAAATAAAAAAATTGTACGGCAAAATTACATTTTTAATTTTAATTTAACAAATAGAAATTAAAAATTTAACATGAAAAAATGTATTTTTAACATTTATAGTTTTTTGTACTTATCGCAAATTTCCGTTGCTTGCGGATTTTTGCCGTAATATTGATTGCAAAGATTGCAAAAATCTTTGTCAAATTCTACTGCAGAATCATAATTTTCCATTCTGTAATAACGCATCATAGGCGTATAAACCCTGTCAAAAAAGATTCTTATGTTTTGAGGCATATTACCGTAATCCTCAAAAATTTCGTCGTAATATTTTTTGAAATAATTTCCGAACGCATTTTCTACGGATTTCAAATATTCTTGCTTTTCGTATACGGAAAAGAATTTTTTCGATTCAAAAACGTTTCCTAATGAAACATCTTCTTGCGGTGTAGATATCTGTGTGTTTTTGTTGTCTACTTCTTGGGCTAAATATTCCGCTTTTTGTTTGAGTTTTTCCGCATCTTCTTTTACGTATGTTTTGTTGATGGCCTCTTTATCACCATCTATCATGTCAAGAAGTTTTTGCTTTTGCCGTCTGATGTCATTAAGGCGGGTGTAAATTTGTTGGTCGTCGTTTATGGCAAGGTATTTTTCTATTTTGTTTTCGTAACCGGCAACATCTGCAACTGCTTTGCGTGCAAAAATTATCACTTCCGTCATTTCGCTTTCGTCTTGTTTGTGACGGAATTTATTTACAGCGTTTTGCATGGCAAGACTGCATTTTTCGCAATTGGTTTCGGATATGTATTTTTCTAATTTGAGACATTCTGTCTCGGTTGGTGAGGCTTCAAATTGTGCAACTATCGGTGCATAAACCAAATTGTATTGGTTGGCCTCAATTCTAGAAATTATATCCTTGATTTTCAAAACGTCTTCGTCGCTGTTGTCGGGAAAATCTACGGATTTCAAAAGTTCAAGAAATTTTTCGTTTTTTGTGTTGTCGTTGTAAGTTATTGTGCTGTTTTGAATTAAACGTACTATTCTTTTTATAATTTGAAGTTTTTCCGAGGATTCCATAATGTTGGTTTCCAAATCGTTTATGTATGTCTGATAAGTATTGGCAAAACAATCTTTGTACGTTTCGTTGTCTTTGTAATCTGAAGAAACTTTCTCATAAAAGTTTTTGATGCTTTTGTAATTTTTCAGCAACGTGAGGTTCATTTGCGAAAAATTATTGGTAATTTTCTTGTTTTCGTCGTAAAGTTTTATGCTGTTTTTGAGTTTAACATAGAGTTTTAAAAATTCGTTAAGTTTCTTTTCTTGTCCATAAATTTCAGGATTGAGTTCGTTGTTTTCGTAAGAGTTTTTAAGTAAAATCTCTCTTGAAATTATTTTTTCTTCGTCTAATTCCTTGTCCAAAGATATTTCGTATTTTGATTTATAATTAACGGCAATCATAAACGGATAGTTTTGATAACCGAGAATTTTAACGAGTGTTGAAGGTGAAACAGGTACGGGATTAGAATTGATATAAGCGGTAAGGCTTTTTTTTACGGTATCGCTTAGTCCTATTTCGTCAGAGGAAACCGAGGGTTTGAAAAAATATATTGCAATCGAATAAATTCTTTTTTGAGCGGCTCTTTCGTCTTCAAAAATTCTGATTGTGGAGCTGAACTCATAAATCATGCTTTCGGGTTTTGTGGCAGGCGTTATTAACTGAGAAAACTCTTTTGAAAGTATTTTAGCCGCCATTACGGGCGTTGCAATTGATGCCGAAGACATTCTGCCCAACTGTTCTGAAATAAAATTCAAAACGATGTTAGGCGAATTTTGCATTTCAAACTGCATATCTATTACGGCGTCTATTTTGTTGCCTTTAACAGTTGAAACGGGAAGATTGTCAATAATTCTGACTCCTGAATTATTATTTTTAATATTAACAAAAGTGCCGTCCTCCGAGGTCTTGAAATAATACAATGGGTATGTAATGCCGTTGAAAGTTGTTGTTCCGTCAAGTCTTGCGGTAATGAAAGCACTTTTCAAAGACTTTTTTTTGCGCTTGGTATCGTTTCTGAAAAAAGTTTCGTCTACGAGTTTGTCAAGTGTCTTCATATTCATAAGGTAAAGTTCCGTTGTTAAATATTGCCATTGACTTCCAAAATCGTAAGAGGCTTTCTGATTGTATGCTTCTGAAACTTCCACTTCAAAATTTTGAGCCTTAGCAAGCGGTGTTACTGACAAATACATGAAACTTATTATGACGGATAAAATGATTTTTCTCATATTTTTATTATTTTCGTTTTATTATTAAAGTGTGCAAATATAGCATTTTATATGAATAAAAATTTAATTTTAGCAATATTTTTTTTTCAATTCGTAAAAAATATATAATTTCGTGCATTAAAAAAAACAGAAAAATTAACAACCAATATGGATTTACACGAATATCAAGGAAAAGAAATCCTGCGCAAATTCGGTGTTGCAGTACCTCAGGGCATTGTTGCGGAAACACCCCAGCAGGCTGTCGAAGCAGCAAAAAAACTTCAGGAACTTACCGGAACGCAGTCTTGGGCTATCAAAGCTCAGGTTCATGCCGGCGGACGCGGCAAAGCAGGCGGCGTAAAAATCGCTAAAACGATTCAGGAAGTAGAACTTTATGCTTCGCAGATTATCGGCATGACGTTAGTCACAAAGCAAACGGGCGCAACCGGAAAACTTGTTCGCAAGGTTTTGGTTGAAGAGAGTATTTATTATCCTAACGCCGAAGGTAAAATCGACGTTGCAGAATATTATATGAGCATTCTTCTCAATCGTGCAACGGGCAGAAATATCGTTATGTATTCTCCCAAAGGCGGTATGAATATTGAAGAGGTTGCCGAGCAGACTCCCGAACTTATTTTTAAGGAGGAAATCAACCCTGCTACGGGTATTCTGCCTTTCCAAACGGCAAGAATTGCCTTCAATTTGGGTTTGAGCGGTGATGCTTTCAAGAATATGAAGAAATTTGTCAGCGGACTTTATAATGCTTATCTCAAAGCCGATTCTTCGATGATGGAAATCAACCCTGTTTTCAAGACTTCGGACGGTAAGATTTTGGCGGCTGACTGCAAAGTAAAACTCGATGATAACGCCCTTTTCCGTCAGAAAGAGTTTGCAGCAATGAGAGATGTTACCGAAGAGGCTCCCGCTGAGGTTGAAGCCGGTCAGTACGGTCTTAATCTTGTAAAACTTGACGGTAATATCGGTTGTATGGTAAATGGTGCCGGTCTTGCAATGGCAACGATGGACATCATAAAACTTTCAGGCGGTGAACCGGCTAACTTCCTTGACGTAGGAGGTACGGCAAGTCCTGAAACTGTTGAGGCCGCTTTCAGAATTATTATGAAAGATCCTAACGTTAAAGCAATTTTGGTTAATATTTTCGGCGGTATTGTCCGTTGTGACAGAGTTGCTAACGGTGTTGTGGAGGCTTACAAAAAAATCGGTGATATTTCAATTCCGATTATTGTCAGACTTCAGGGTACTAATGCTATCGAGGCTAAGAAGATTATTGACGATTCGGGACTCAAGGTTATGTCGGCTATCACTTTTGAAGAAGCAGCAAAACTTGTTTCTCAAGTTGTTAAAAAATAGAAACATTGCTTTAGAAATCTAAAAAAACGGGTACTAAAATTTTTTAGTATCCGTTTTTTTTCATACATTTGGTTTTTGATTTAAAAAAAAAAACTTTAAAAACTTTAACCGGTATGAGTACAAACAAAAAAACTTTCGTGCTTGATACTAATGTTATTTTGCACGATTTCAGAAGTATATACAATTTTGAAGAGAACGACGTCGTTGTTCCTATTACCGTTTTGGAGGAGTTGGATAAGTTCAAAAAAGGTAACGATACAATCAACCTCAATGCAAGGGAATTTATGAGAATTCTTGATTCTTTAACGGAAAACAGCGTCGATATTGAAAACGGTATTTCTTTAGGTGGTCAAAGGGGGACACTTTATATATTAAGCGGCAAACCTTTTTCCGAGAATATGAAACTTTCGTTTTCAGAGCCTATTCCCGATCACAAAATTATCGCAACGGCGGAGTGGATGAAAAAAAATTATCCTCAGCGCAACGTTATTATGGTTTCTCAGGATATTAACCTTAGAATGAAATCTCGTGCGTTAGGTATTGAGGCTCAGGATTATAAAACTGGTAAGGTCGAAAATACTGAAAGACTTTTTCAAGGAATACGTTTAATCGAAAACACACAGGACGATTTTGTTTCAAAACTTTACCATGAAGGCAGTATTAGCGTGGAGGATAGCGGTCTTAACACTGATTTTACACCTAACGAATATTTTATGGTCGGCGACGAAAAAACTAATGCTATGTGTTTTTTTGATGCTCAATCCAATAAAATTTGCAAGGTCGTAAAACAAAGGTCTTCGGGTATAATGCCGCGTAATGCGGAGCAAAGTTTTGTGATGGACGCATTGTTACGCCCTGAAATTTCGCTTATTACGATAACGGGAAAAGCTGGTACGGGCAAAACGCTTTTGGCATTGGCGGCTGCTTTGGAGCAGGACAAACAGTTTATGCAGATTTTTCTTTCAAGACCGATTGTTCCGCTTGGAAACAAAGACCTCGGATATTTGCCCGGAAACGAAAAACAAAAAATCAATCCTTATATGCAACCGCTTTTTGATAATCTTAACGTTATCAAAACTACGTTGGGCATTAATTCCAAAAAATCGGTTGCTATTGATCAAATGTTAAAAGAGGAAAAACTTTTGGTATCGCCCTTGGCTTATATCCGCGGACGCAGTCTTAATAATTCGTTTTTTATCGTTGATGAAGCGCAAAATCTTACGCCTCACGAAGTTAAAACGATTATAACACGTGCAGGAGAAGGAACGAAAATGGTTTTCACGGGCGATGTAGAGCAAATTGACAGTCCTTTTTTGGATTTGCGTTCAAACGGTCTTTCGTACCTTGCCGACAAAATGAAAGGTCAGGATTTCTTTACACATATAAACCTTGTTCACGGAGAAAGGAGCCGTATGGCGGACATCGCAGGAAAAATTTTAAACTAAATGGCAGATAATTTCAAACTTAACGAGCGGTTACAATTAGCGTTCGATTATCTTTTTTATACGGGGCGTAACGTTTTTTTGACGGGAAAAGCCGGCACGGGAAAAACTACGTTTTTGAAACAATTAAAAGAGTCTTCGCCAAAACGGATGATTGTAACCTCACCGACGGGTGTTGCGGCGGTTAATGCGGGCGGAGTAACGTTACATTCGTTTTTTCAGTTGCCTTTGGGACCGCAGATTCCGGGCGCAACACATACAGAAAACAGGAAATTCAATTTTCAAAAAACTAAAATTGATATTATCCGCAGTCTTGAATTGCTCGTTATTGATGAAATTTCAATGGTCAGGGCAGACCTTTTGGATTCTGTTGATGCCGTTTTAAGGCGTTACAGAGGCAATGATAAACCTTTTGGCGGAGTTCAAATGCTGCTTATCGGTGATATGCAGCAACTCTCGCCCGTTGTCAGACCCGAAGATGAGGAAATCTTAAAACCTTATTACGAAACGTATTATTTTTTCGGTTCAAAGGCTTGGGCTCAGACGGATTACGTTTGCATAGAGCTCAACGAGGTTTTCCGTCAGTCAGACAGCGATTTTATTTCGATTCTTAACGAAATCCGCGAATGTAAAGCGGGACAATCAACAATCGAAAAACTTAACCGCCGTTATATTCCTAATTTTCAACCGCCTGAGGGTGAGGATATTGTAACTTTGGTAACAACTAATTATCAGGCCGAAAGAATCAATCAGACCCATCTTTTGGGATTGAAAACCGCTATTGAGAGTTTTGATGCCGAGGTTAGCGGAGATTTTCCTGAAACGGCATATCCCGTTGAAAAACATTTGGTTTTGAAAAAAGATTCCGTCGTAATGTTTTTGAAAAACGACCCCTCGCCCATGAAAGAGTTTTATAACGGTAAAATCGGACGTATAACCGGTTTTGAAGATAATTGTGTTATCGTAAAATGCAAAGGCGATGCCGATGAAATCAAGGTTTCTCCTCTTACTTGGGACAATACAAAATATACTGTTAATTCTGATACAAAGGAAATTACGGAGGAAGTTGTGGGTACGTTCAAGCAAATTCCCTTGAAGACGGCTTGGGCGGTAACGATTCATAAAAGTCAGGGTTTAACCTTTGATAAACTGATGATTGACGCCTCTAATAGTTTTGCGCACGGACAGGTTTATGTTGCACTTTCGCGATGCCGCTCGCTGGAGGGGTTGATTTTGTTGAAACCCTTGTCAATTAGGGATTTAATATATGATAATCAAGTAAATTCGTTTTCAAGGACGGTTGAGGAAAAAATTCCGGACAACACAATATTAATAAAGGATAAACGGGATTATTATTTTGACACGGTTCAGGATTTGTTCGATTTTAATCCTATTTTTAATACGATAAAAGATCTTCAGCGGCAGATTTTAGTGGCAGGAAATTATGTTGCAGGCAATTTTCACAGCATTGACGGCATAGATTCTGTGATTTACGGGGATATGATTGCCGTTAGTGAAAAATTTTTGAACAATATCCGTTCTAATTATGCGCAAAGTCTTGATATTGAGTCAGAAACGGCATTGTCAGAACGTATTCGTAAAGGTTGCAAATATTATCTGCAAAAATTAAAGGATTTGACTGACAGTGCGATCGAGAGTTTTGATTTTGTTTGCGACGACAAAAACAAACGTTCAAAAATTGCAGAGGCTTGGCAGCGTTTGGAGTTTCTTTATAATCTAAAAAAAACGCTTTTGGAGCATTGTCAAGAGGGGTTAAAATTGAAAGATTATTATGCTTTTAAAGCCGAAAAAACGCTTGGTGATACCTCAAAAGTCGTTTCGCGGAGTACTTCGTCTTATCTTTCAAAACGGAATTCAGAACTTTTTATGTTGTTAACAAATTGGCGCGAACAAGTCTCCGATGCGTTAGACATTGAGGAAAAAGATGTTGTTTCATCAAAAACTATTGTTGAAATTTCTCAGAAAAAACCGCACACTTTAGCCGATTTGTTAGCGATAAAAGGCATGGGCGGTAAGGCAAAACGTTTTGCAGTTGATATTTTGAAAGTAATTTCTTCTTCTGGTGTCAGCATCAACGAAAATGAACTTCAAAGGGCTGAATATGAAGCTCTTTCAACACACGAAAAAACCTTTTTCTTGTTTAATTCGGGGCGCAGTGTTCAGGATATTGCAAGGGACAGAAATGTAACGCTGGAAACTATTTTGGGGCATTTGTCAAAATTCGTGGTTTTAGGACAGCTTGAGGCTTCAAGAATTATGGATAAGGAGAAAATCTCTCAAATCCGTAAAATTCTTCAAAAAAATCCTCAAATTACCGACAAACAAATTGTTACCGATTCTGACGGAAAAATTTCATACGGGGAAATTAAAATTGTAAGAGCCGAAATGTCAAGGGATTAAAACTCAAAAATATTTTTTTAATCTTTTGTAAAAAAAATTATATTAATCCTAAAAAATGTTATATATTTGCACTCAGAAAATTCATAACTTTTAGAGAAAAAAATGGCAGCATATATTTTCCCCGGACAGGGGTCGCAGTTTCCCGGAATGGGAAAGGAACTTTATGAAAATTCTTCCGTAGCTAAACAACTTTTTGATAAAGCTGACGAAATTTTGGGCTTTGATATTACGAAACTTATGTTTGAGGGTACGGCTGAGGATTTGATGCAAACCAAAGTAACACAGCCTTGTGTATTTTTGCATTCGGTGATTTCTGTTTTGGCTTTGGGCGGTGATTTTGCTCCTGAGGTAACGGCAGGTCATTCTTTGGGCGAATTTTCAGCTTTGACGGCAGCCGGTGCTTTGAGTTTTGAAGACGGTTTAAGACTTGTTTCAAAACGTGCAGCTGCAATGCAAAAATGTTGCGAGAGTGGTCAGTCTTCAATGGCTGCTGTTTTGGGTTTGGAGGATTCTCAAATCGAAGATATTTGTGCCAAAGTAGCCTCTGAGGGTCAGGTTGTAGTAGCCGCTAATTATAATTGTCCGGGACAAGTTGTGATTTCTGGTACGGTAAGCGGTGTTGATGCGGCCTCTAAATTGTTGGAAAAGGCAGGTGCTAAACGTGTTGTAAAACTTCAAGTAAGCGGTGCTTTCCATTCTCCGCTCATGGAGCCGGCTAAAAACGAACTTGCTGATGCAATTGCAAAAACTGAGTTCAAAACTCCTAAATGTCCGGTTTATCAGAATGTAAATGCGCTTGCAGTTACTTCTCCCGAAGATATTAAGGCTAATTTAATATCACAACTCACCTCGCCCGTTAGATGGACAAAAACCATTCAAAATATTATAGCACAAGGTGTTAGCGAATTTATCGAATGTGGACCTGGTAATGTGCTTCAGGGCTTGATGAGAAAGATTGATAGGAGCGTAAAATGTTCACATTTAGCCTAATAATAAGTTATTGTAAAAAAAATGTTTATTTTTTACGAAAAAAATTTTTTTGTGAAATAAATAATTTGTAATTTCACGGCGCAAAAATAAAGCATTTTAGGAGAGTTGTCCGAGTGGCTGAAGGAACACGCCTGGAAAGCGTGTATAGGTCTAAAGCTTATCGGGGGTTCGAATCCCCCATTCTCCGCAAAGTATTGGCTTTGAAGTAGTTAGTTGCTATCGAAGAGTCATTTTAAACAAGTAAATAATTAATATCAATTTTCGTATAATTAAAAACTAAAAACACGACATGAAAAAGCTATTTTCATTATTAGCAATAGCCGGTATGCTCGTTTTCTCAGGTGCTAACGTTTATGCACAAGAGGAAGGTCAACCGGCAACTCAAGAACAAGTTGCTCCTGCAACTCAAGATTCACAAGTTTCGGCTGACCAGCCTGAGGAAGTTCCTATTCATAAGGCTATCAAGACAAAATTCATCGAAGGTGGTGCCGGCTTTATGGCATTCGTCCTTATTGCCTTGATTATCGGTCTTGCAATTTCAATTGAAAGAATTATTTATTTAGGACTTGCATCACCTAATAAGGATAAATTCCTTAACGATTTGGAAGCCGCTCTTAAAGAAGGCGGTGTAGAAAGTGCACAAAAACTTTGCGCAGAAAGAAAAGGTCCTTTGGCAAGTATTTTCGGTGAAGGACTCGAACGTTACACAGACGGTTCAAAAGATAATTTGGCTGAAGTAGAAAAAGCTATCGTTTCTTACGGTGCTGTTCAGATGGGTCTTTTGGAACAAGGTGTTACCTGGATCAACCTTTGTATTTCTCTTTCTCCTATGTTGGGTTTCATGGGTACGGTTATCGGTATGATCGGTGCATTCGACGCTATTGAGCAAGCAGGTGATATTTCGGCATCAGTTGTTGCCGGTGGTATCAAAGTCGCTCTTATCACTACGGTTGCCGGTCTTATCGCAGCTATGATTTTGCAGGTATTCTGTAACTATATTCTTTCTAAGATTGAGTCTATCACCAACGATATGGAAGATGCTTCTATCTCGTTCGTAGATATGCTTATCAAACATTCAGGTAAATAAAAAATAATTCTTTAAATTTTTAAACGGATTATGCAAAAAATATTAACCATTGCTAAATGGGCTCTGATGGCAATTTCGGTAGCTTTGTTCGTAGCATTTTTTATGAACGTAGTTCCGATGTCAAGCATGAGCGACCAGATAGAAAGCGGTACTACGGCATCATTCCTTAATTGGGCTTACATATTGTTGGGGCTTTGTGCTTTGGCTGCTATCGTATTCCCTGTTTTGGATTTTATTAAAAGTACGGCTTCAAATCCTGGTTCTGCCATTAAAACGGTAGTTATTCTTGTAGTAATTGCTGCAATTTTCGGAATTTCGTTTGCTTTGTCAAGCGGTGATATCAACTCTATCGCTCCGACTCTTGTAGAATCTGACGAATCTACCCGTTTGTGGTCAGGTGCAGGTCTTAATGCTCTGTATTTCGCTCTTGGCATAACAGTTCTTTCAGTACTTTTTACTGAAATTTATGCAAGAATCAAAAAATAGTTTTGTTTTGTAAAAACAACATAGGGCGGATTTGATAAAAATTCCGCCCTTGTAAAAATATTATTAAAAAAATGGCAAAACAATTAGGAGAAATCAATGCAAGTTCTCAAGCCGATATTGCATTCCTTTTGTTGGTGTTCTTCCTTGTTACCACATCAATGAGCGTAGACCAAGGTCTTAACAGAACCTTGCCCCCTCCGCCGGATCCTAATCAGGAGCAAAATTCCGACAAAATCAATGAGCGTAACGTTCTTATCGTTCTTATCAATAAGGACAATCAGCTTGCAGTTGAGGCAGAGGTTGAGGACATTAGCAATTTGACTAACAGGACGATAAACTTTCTGACTAATCCTAAAAGCGATCCTAATTTGGCTGACAAAGTTCCGGCTCAGAAGAAGTTGGAAGATGCAATCGAAAAAGGCGCAAAAGAGGAAGAAATTAATAATTACAAAAGGCTTGTTTCGGAATGTGGAAATCCTGAAATTTCAAAAGGCGTTGTTTCACTTCAGAACGACCGTGGTACAAAATACGAAACTTATATCGCAGTACAAAATGCTATCGTAGCCGCTTTTAATATTTTGCGTGACGATTTTTCAAAAGAATATTTCGGCGGTAAAAAATACGATGAATTGAGCACTGAAGATCAGAAAGTCGTAAAATTGGCTATTCCGCTTAACATTTCTGAAGCAGAACCGAGAAGTATTAAATAATAAAACAGGAGAAAAAGTTATGTCAAAATTCAGAAAATCAGGCGGCAGAAAAATGGCTGCTCTTTCTACGGCATCGTTACCTGACATCGTTTTCATGTTGCTTTTCTTCTTTATGTCAGTTACTTCTATGAAAGAAACGGATTATAAAGTGAAAATCAAACTTCCGCAAGCTACGGAGGTTAAGAAACTTGAAAAAAAATCTCTTGTCAGTTATATATATGTCGGTGCGCCTTTAGCCGCTCATCAGGCAAAATACGGTACTGAACCGCGTATTCAGCTCAACGACAAAATTTCGGAATTATTCGATATTGCTGACTACGTTGAAAGCGAACGCAGTTCTCACGATGAAGTTGAAGCTCAGCAGCTTACTTACTCTTTGAAAGTAGACTCTGACGCTAAAATGGGTATCGTTACCGATATTAAACAGGAACTTAGAAAAGTTCAGGCTTTGAAAATCAATTATTCAACGCTTAAAGTTGAAAGAAAATAACAAAGTTTTTACGTTTGAAAAAGAAACCGCTTATAGTTTTTTTTAGAAGAATTATAAGCGGTTTTTTTTATTAACTGAAAAGATGAAAAAGCGGTTTTTGATTATATTTTCTTGCTTTTTGGTAATATCATTGGCGGGATTAGGTGCGGCTTTTTATATGCACTATTTTCAAGATATTAAAATTAAGGAAGTTACTCAGTGCGGGACTTTCTCAAATTTTCGAGATACTATCCCGCAAAAAGATACTTCTAAGCAGAATATATTGTTAATCGGCGATTCCATGGCGTATTCGCTGATGTTTAGGGCAAAAAATTATTGTGATTACAACAATCATGATCTCAACGTCGTCTCATGGGTTAGCGCAACTACAAAAACATACGCAATTTGCGATACGATGGAGTATTTTGTGAATCTTTATAAACCTTCGTTCATAATTTTTGTTATCGGAGCTAACGAACTTTTTGCTTACAATCCGGAGTCAAGAAAGGAATATATTGACAAAATAATTCCTCAAACCCACGGTATTCCTACCGTTTGGATTGGACCTCCGAATTGGCGTGAGGATACAGGAATTAACAGAATTATGATGAATAAATTTGGGCCGAGGCAATTTTTCTTGTCAAAAAAACTGCATTTTACGAGAATTCCCGGCGATGTGGCTCATCCCGACAGAGCTTCAGGGACGATGTGGATGGACTCAATTTCTTCGTGGATTACAAGGGATAGTTATTTTCCTATCAGACTTAAAAAACCTGATAATCCGAATCCCGTTCATGTGGATTTTGTGAAACTTGTAGTTACTGACAGAAATAAAGTGTGATGAGTTTACAATAAAATTTATATGTTTTGAGTTTTATATAAAGACGTAAAATTTTTTAAACGGTTTTTAAGGAAATGAACATAAAATTAAGATTTTTTAAAAGCGTTGATACAAAAGTTTCCCGTATATTTGCACTTGTATTTTTTACGGTATTTGCTTTTGTTGAAACTCAAGCACAGCAAAAATCACCTGCGTATGACGAGGCTGGTCTTTTTTTAGGAGCTGGTTATTACAATGGTGAAATCAATCCGACCGCACCTTTATATAAACCAAAATTTGCTTGCGGATTGGTTTTAAGACATGGTTTTAATGAGAGAATGGCGTTGTCGTTCAATGCCGTAAGATGCAAATTGGAGGGTAGTGATAAGGATTTTGCCGATGCTTATAGGCGTACAAGAAATGCAAGTTTTGAAAATGAAGTTACAGAATTGGCATTTTCTTTTGAGTACAATTTTTTGCCGCTGATTCCGGGTTCGGAATATCAGTTTGTAACTCCTTATGTGGCTGCAGGCTTGGGCTTGTGCGTGGCTTCGTTCCCGAACGAAGGTTTAAGGTGTTGTGTTCCTTTCGGAATCGGTGTTAAGATTGCTCCTAAAAAAAGATTTACTTTAGGTATTGAATGGAAATACAGAAAAGTGTTTTCGGATATGTTAGACCAAATCGGTGAGGATACTTATTCCGCAGAGTTGGGTGGTGCTTCCAAACAAAAATCTTTCTTGGGCAATGATGATTGGTACTCTTTTGTAGGAGTCGTTTTGATGTTTAGACTCGGTAAAGTCGATAATATTGCCACTTGTCCTGCATATAGAAAGTAGAAGAAGTTATATAGTTTTTGATAAATGTTTAAGGAACAATTAGACCACGAGAGAATACCCTCTCATGTTGCCGTAATAATGGACGGTAACGGCAGGTGGGCAAAAAAACACGGAAAACCCCGTCTCGAAGGACACGCTCAAGGCGCAAAAGCCGCTCGGGGTGTTGTAGAGACGGCTCATAAATTAGGAATTAAATACATTACCCTATACGCTTTTTCGTTAGAGAATTGGAATAGGCCCGAGGCGGAGGTTTGCGGGCTTATGTCGTTATTGACAAGTTCTATTGCAAGGGAATTTAATGATTTGATAAAAAACAACGTTAGGCTGCTTACAATTGGTGATTCTTCGTTTTTGGACGAAAATGTCAGAAAAGAAATTGACGGCGTAGTAAATGCTTCCGCTAAAAATACGGGTCTTACGGTCGTAATTGCCCTTAGTTACGGTTCGCGAAATGAAATACTCAACGCCTCAAAAAAACTTTTGAAAAAGTACGAAGAAAAACCTTTCGATATTTCATCTCTTTCTGAAAAGGATTTCGCTGATTGCCTTTATACTGCGCAAATTCCTGATCCTGAATTACTTATTAGAACAAGCGGCGAATATCGTATTTCTAATTTTTTGCTTTGGCAAATTTCTTATTCGGAATTGTATTTTACGGATACGCTTTGGCCGGATTTTTCGGAAGAAGATTTTTGTAAGGCCATTTATGATTATCAGCAGCGGGAGCGCAGATTTGGTAAAACTTCCGAACAAATTCTCGCTGAATAAATAAATTTTTATTAATTTTGCACGTCAAAATTTTATAAGTATTTTTTAAGATGAAATTTAGATTGCTATTGTTTTTGCTGTTGTTCTTTTTTTCTGTCAGGGTATCTTATGCTCAGACGGATATCAATTACGATTCGCCTAAAGAATATACGATAGGTGGAATAACGGTTTCAGGAATCAAATATCTTAACAAACAAGCGTTGATTCAGATTTCCGGTTTGAAAATCGGACAAAAAATAAAAGTCCCCGGTGATGAAATTACGCGTTCCATCGAAAAATTATGGAAACAAGGTTTGTTTTCCGATGTCAGCATCGGTATAACGGATATTTCTGCAGACGACAAAGTGTTTTTGGATATTAAATTGGAAGAACGTCCGAAAATCAACAAAGTGATTTTCAAAGGTGTACGTTCCGGCGAAAAAGAGGATTTGAACGATAAAATCAAAGTTATTCCCGGAACAAAAGTTACAGAACACGTACTTACAAAAACCAAAAATATTATTTTGGAACATTATTACGACAAAGGTTTTTATAACGCTGAAGTCCGTATCCTCGAACAACCGGATACGATGATGCAAAACGTTGAAAATCTTATTATTAATGTTGATAAAGGCAAAAAAGTAAGAATCAGCAGCATAACGAGCGAGGGCAACGAACTTGTTTCGGATAAAAAGGTTAGAAAATACCTCAAAAACACCAAGCAAAGGCGTTGGTACGGTATGTTCAAACCTTCAAAATTTATCCGTTCTAAATTTGAAGAAGACAAAGATGAACTTATAAAAAAATTTAATTCGCATGGTTTCCGTGATGCTGAAATTATTTCTGATTCCGTATATAGAGTCAGCGATAAGTTGGTGGGTATCAATTTGAAACTTTACGAAGGTAAAAAATATTATTTCCGCAATATCCGTTGGATAGGAAACGAAAAATACGGTACGGACATATTGCAACGCCGTCTTGATATTAAAAAAGGCGACCTTTATGACCAAAACCGTCTTGACGAGAGAATTAACACAGATAAAGACGCCGTTTCTAATATTTACATGGACGACGGTTATCTGTTTTTTAGGGCAATTCCCAAAGAGATTTCGGTCATAAACGATTCCGTTGATGTCGAAATTATGGTATTTGAAGGCCCTCAGGCTTATATTAACAAAATTATTATCACTGGTAATACTATTACGAACGACCATGTCCCGAGAAGGGAACTTTATACTTTGCCGGGTGAATTGTTTTCAAAAAGCGATGTAATCGGTTCTGTTCGTGAGTTGGCTCAACTCGGTAATTTTGAGCCCGAAAAGTTGATTCCTAATCCCGTGCCCGATTATGCTAACAGCACCGTTGATATAGAATATCCGCTTGTTGAAAAACGTAATGATATGTTTGAGGTTTCAGCCGGTTGGGGCGGCGGTTATTTCGTGGGAAGATTGGGCGTTTCGTTCAACAATTTCTCAACGAAAAACTTTTTTGACAAGTCTTCTTGGAGACCTTTGCCTCAGGGCGACGGTCAAAAACTGAGCCTTTCGTTCCAAAGTAATGGTAAATATTATCAGACTTACAGCATTTCGTTTTCAGAACCGTGGCTCGGAGGTAAAAGAAGAAATTCTTTCTCTCTCGGTTTTTATTACACCGATGTTAATTACCTCAGTTATGCCGCATATAATTACAGAATGCAGGTTTGGGGTACTTCAGTTGGTTTAGGAAGACGTTTGAGCTGGCCTGATAATTATTTCCAACTTTACGGTGAGTTGTTTTTCAAACGTTACAAACTTAAAAATTACACTTACGGAGGAATGTTTGAAGGTTTTGACCCCAACGGAACGGCTAACGAAACGGGTGTGAAAATCGTTTTCTCAAGAAACAATATTGACGCTCCGATTTATTCAAGAAGAGGTTCGTCTTTCGCTTTCACGTTTGAACTCACTCCGCCTTATTCCACTTGGGACAAAACTGATTACAGATATGTTAACAGTGAAGATAAATGGAAATGGGTTGAATATCACAAATACGGTTTTGAGGCTAAAAACTTTACGCAACTTGTGGGTGACCTTGTTTTGCACACTAAAGTTCAATACGGATTTTCGTGTTATTACAGCAAACGCAGAGGATATTCTCCGTTCCAAGGCTTTACGATGGGCGGTGACGGTATGAATTATTATTCTTACGGTAAAGACGTCATCGGTCTTAGGGGTTATGACAGCGAAGTGATTTCTTCGGGCGGTAACGTTTATGCTAAATACGCTTTGGAATTGCGCTATCCCGTAATTTTGAGCGAATCGGCTACGATTTACGGTATCGGTTTTATCGAAGGCGGTAATTGTTGGGACGAACTTCATCAGTTCAAACCTTTTGATATTTATCGTGCTGCCGGTGCGGGTGTGAGGGTTTTCCTTCCGATGCTTGGTATGTTAGGTCTTGATTGGGGTTACGGTTTTGATGCTCCGAGTTCTCAGGAGAAGAAAAGCGTATTCCAATTTACGATGGGACAGAATTTTTAACAGATTTTAATTTCAGAAAAGTTTTTTTCTGTCATCTAAAATAGAAAAAATTTATTAACAATATAAAACTTGAAAAAATATGAAAAGGATATTTTTGACAGCGGCATTGATTGCTATGTTTATCGGTGGCAGTTTCGCACAGAAATTTGCTCATGTTGATACGGAATATATACTCGGAAAAATTCCGGCTTACCAACAGGCTCAGACCAAATTGGATACTTATTCAAAACAATGGCAGGCTGAGGTTGAGGCTAAATTTTCAGAACTTGACCAAATGTACAAAAAATTTCAGTCGGAGGCTGACATTCTTCCTGCCGCAACAAAAACAAAACGCGAGGATGAAATAATCGCTAAAGAAAAAGAAGCTAAAGAACTTCAGAAAAAATATTTCGGCTCTAACGGCGAACTTGCAAAAAAACGTCAGGAATTAATCAAACCTATTCAGGACAACGTTTATAATGCTCTCAAAAGCGTTGCTACCGAAGGCGGTTACGATTATATTTTTGACAAAGTAACGGGCGATATTATTTACGCTTCAGAAAAATACGATGAGTCGGATGTGGTTTTAAAGAAAATTGTTAAATAGAGTTTTTTTAAATAAATTATGAAAAGAGCATTGTTATTACTTGCCGCTGTTATAACGCTGTCAATCAGCGCATCGGCTCAAAAATTCGGACATATCACAACGCAAGAGATTATCGAAAATATGCCCGATTACAAAGCTGCACAGACTCAGCTTGAAAACGAAAGCAAAAAAGTTGAAACACAGTATCAGGCTATGGCTACTGAGTATCAGACTAAAATTCAGGCATATCAAGAAAACGTTCAGTTAGCTGAAGGTGCTTTAGAAAAATGGTCGGCTGCTATCCGTGCTGACAAAGAACAGGAAATTATGCAGCTTCAAGAAAGAATTCAAAGATTTCAGGAGAATGCGCAGCAGTCTCTTCAACAAAAAAGGTCAGAATTGATTGCTCCAGTTATGGATAAACTTGATGCAGCCGTTAAAAAAGTGGCAACTGAAGGCGGTTACGTTTATGTAATGGACAAAAATACGGTTCTTTTTATTAACGATGCTTTGAGTACGGATTTGACCTCAGCCGTAAAAAAAGAACTCGGAATGTAAAATTCTTTAAAAAAAACAAAGGGGTTGTCTAAAAAGTTGGAGTGCGGGCTTCCAGCCCGCCTTTACAAGCGCAGGCAAGGATGCCTGCGTTCCAATACCACTTTTTAGACAACCTCTTGTATTTAATCCTCTTCTGCAATTATCTCACAATTTTTATAACACTCAGCTGCCTTGAATTTGTCTACGAGGTTGCTGGGCACATAGATTGTGGTGCTGATTGGATCTGTAACATAGGAATAAGTTTGTGCCAATTCACAGTATATTGGCAAATGTATTTCCTCTGGAAATGCCGCCCCCCATCGCATTCCACCAAATGCTCTCGGGTCTATTTTTTCAATTTTGCTGCCTTTTTCAAAAGTTACCTTGCGTACACTCCAAGTACCACAAAAAACAAGGCTGTCTAATTCTGTAACACTGGCAGGTATTTCAACCTCATCTAAATCTAATGCAACAAACTGATAGGATATAAGTTTTTTTACACTGCTGTTCTTTTCAAATTCTACTCCTTTGATATTCTTAATATCACCACACCATCCTATACGAAGAGGAATTTCAGCCCAAGTGTTAGGAATTTTGATAATATTGTCTTCTATCGGGAGTTTGGTAATAATTGCTCTGCCATTGTTTAACATAACAGAAAAGTGCAAATCTGAAAAAGAACCTGTATAGGTTCCATTATCATACCACCAAAATGCTTCATAACCTAACACTTTGACGGAAGAAGGTATCTCAAAACCATTCCCCATATTTACTTGACAAAAAGCGTATTCGCCTATTTCCTCTACACCTTCGGGAACAGAGGGATTCTTCCATTTACTGCAATACCAGAATACATGCGCCCCTATTGTTTTTACCCCGTTGGGAATGGTCAAATTTTCTAAATTTTTGCAGCCTTTAAAAGCACTGTCGGCTATTTGTGTTAATTTTATACCTTCGGCAAATTTTACGCTTACGAGGATAGAATCATAACACGGATCATCTTCTTCATCATTAGCATCTGTGTTTTTGGAAGGAAATTCCTTATAAAATGCTTTCGCCGGTATTTCGGTAACATGGGCAAGAATTAAAACAGATTTCGGGCAGAAGGTTTTGACATCTTCAAATGATGTAAACTTATTGTCGGTTAAAAGTGAGATTTTTGTTCCGACAAACGCAGTTGGGTCTATTTCAACGGTTTTAATACCGGCTTTTGAAACTAATACGCTGTCCAACGCAGTACAGTTTTCAAAAGCGGATGCTCCGATTTTAATAGTTGTTCCGCTTTTGGCAAGTGTTGGCTTTATAGTAACGGATTTAAGCGTTGTGCAGCCTTTAAAAGCATTGTCGGATATTTCAGCAACTTTTGAGGGTAGAGTTACTGAAGTTAAGTTCTTTGTTTCTTTGAACGCTCCTGCGGGCAGGCTCACAATTTCAGTTTTTGAAAGGTCGAGGTCTACTTTTACGTCAGAGTTTTGTTGCAAGGCTTGGGCAATTGAGCTTACGTCTTGAGCAGTGATGTTGGCATCCATAACCAACTGCACTGGTTTGCCTTCAGTGGCGGCATCTGCCAATGTCTTGATGGAAGTGGATATTTCTTCTACACTGACTTCGTTTGTTTTTGGGGTTCCTGTATTTTCAGGCGTAGGGGTAACAGGCTCTTTATCATTCTCTTTGCTGCAAGAATAGAATGTAGCGGAGAAGATTGTCATTGCCGCCAACAGCAGAGCGGTTTTGAAATTCAATAAAACATTACTTTTTACCCCCACCTGGTGAAATTTTGTAAAGTTTAATAGATGTTTTTTCATGGTATTAAAAATTTTTTATTAAACATAGATTAATGTCGCGGTAAAGATATAAAGTTTTTTAACAATGTTGCAAAAAAGGATTAAAAAATTTGTAAAAAAAAGGAGCCGCAATCATTGCGGCTCTACAGTAGGTTTATAAATTTTATATTTTTTCAAGATAGTTGTGATATAGAAGGAAGCGGATTATGCCTCCGCCATTGATGATTGAATTTTTTTGATTTCCTCCACGGGGAGTTTTGAGATGTTGGCGACAGTTTCAACGGAAAGACCGTTGAGGAGCATCGCAATTACCATTTCGTGCTCTTTTGTCTTGCTTCCCTGCGCCATGCCCTGTGCCATACCTTGAGCCATACCCTGCGCCATGCCCTGTGCCATACCTTGTGCCATGCCTTGCGTGCGACCATCCTCAAATCCAAATCGGTACTTTCTGTCCAAGACGTTGTTATAGACCACTTCACGGTCTATCATTCTGATATAATTGTCCTGTTCGGGGATTGTCATAGCCCTGAACTCCGCAAGGTCGCTGAGGTACACAAAATCTGTGTCTTTTTCTTTGAATGCAATATTTTCCATAGTTCCCATATTTGCAAAGTTATACAGCCAATAATCACTTTTTGATGTGCAGTCTTCCATTTTCATGTTGTGGCTTCTGAAATACGGCAACTGCACTTTCCAATACTCCTGACGGTCTGATGTAATCCGTCCGGTCTCTACGTTAGTCCAACAGTTTCGCGAAATCTTGTTGGGTTCTTTTGGGTCATAAAAGTTCATTATGAAGATGCCTATGACTCGGTTGATTTGAAATTTCCATTAAGGAAACCTTTCATAATCCGAGGGTCGCCCAATAATTTCTTAAAGCCGAAGTCCGTCGTCGGCGAAATATAACGGATTGGCATATATGTTTCTTTGTCGCCGTTCATTATTTCCCGTGCTTTAGTTTAGGGCAAATGTACATATATATATTGAAAAAAACAATTGTTTTTGAAGTTTTTTTTAAGCACTCCAACAATAAAAAAAATACCGCAAACCCTGCCGGTTTTCATAAAAAAATATTACTTTTGCACCTTTGAAAATAAAACGTAAAAAACAATGATTGGCGTATTTGATTCGGGGTTCGGCGGACTGACAATTTTGAAGAGTTTTCTTGAAAAACTGCCGCAGTACGATTATGTTTTTTTAGGCGACAATGCGCGTGCTCCTTACGGCGGACGCTCGTTTGAAACCGTATATCAATACACGCTTCAAGCCGTGAAAAAACTCTTTTCGTTCGGCTGTCCGCTCGTGATTTTGGCGTGCAACACTGCCTCGGCAAAAGCGTTAAGGACGATTCAACAAAACGATTTGGAAAATATCAATCCTCAAAACCGCGTTTTGGGAATTATCCGCCCGACAGCAGAAGTTATCGGCAATTACACAAAAACCCAAAAAATAGGAATTTTGGGCACTGCCGGAACAGTTAATTCCGGTTCTTATATTCTTGAAATTCAAAAACTTTATCCTGAAATAAAAGTTTTTCAGCAAGCCTGTCCTATGCTCGTTCCGCTTGTTGAAAACGGAGAAACAAACAATCCCGCCGCCGATTATTTCGTCGAAAAATACACCTCGCAACTCTTAAAACAATGCCCCGAAATCGACGCAATAATTCTCGGCTGCACACATTATCCTCTGTTAATCAAGACGTTCAAAAAAATATTAGGCGAAAAGATAACGCTCATTCCCCAAAACGAAATCGTGGCGGAAAGCCTTAAAGACTATCTTTCCCGTCATAAGGAAATGGACTTCAGGCTCACAAAAAAATCCACGGTGAGATTTTTAACTACCGACGACAGCAAAGTTTTTGACGAAAGAGCCGCATTTTTTTTAGGTAAAAACGTAAAAAGTGAAACAATAGAAATTTTTTAATGCAACCAAACACACTGACTATTAGTCTTAAAGAATGATAACAGATTATGGATAACCAGTTGCAGGATTTGATAGACAAATGTTCCAAAGGCGATCGGCAAGCACAATACTTACTTTATCAGAAGTATTCGCCGCTTTTGTACGGTTTGGCTTTGAGGTATTCGTACAGCCAGATGTCAGCAGAAGATATTTTGCAGGAGGCGTTTGTCAAAATTTTTGCCTCTTTGAAAGACTTTAAATTTGAAGGCTCTTTCGAAGGCTGGCTCAAAAGAGTTGTAATCAACACTGCCATAACAAGTTATCACAAAGATTTGAAACATCGTCATCATGCAGATTTAACTGATTATCAAGAGATTTTGGCCTCTGACGAACCTAATTTCGATTCGCAGGAGTTCACACTTGAAGAATTACTTTCGGTGGTAAATTCTTTGCCTGACGGTTATAAAATGGTTTTTAACCTTTATGCTGTGGAAGGCTTCAAACATAGAGAAATCGCTGATATGTTGGGAATTGACATCAATACAAGTAAATCACAGTTTATGAGGGCGAGAATGGTTATTATTAAGAAACTCAAGGATTTGAAAAAAATTAAAACGGCAGCATTATGAATACACCAGAGGAACTTTTCAGAGAAAAATTTGACGGTTTTCAACAAAAACCGCCCCAGGAGCTTTGGCTTAATATTGAGAGAAGACTTGCGAAAAAAAGCTTTTGGAAATTCGATTTTAAAACTTTTAATGTTTGGTATTTAGCAGCGGTTTTAGCTGCAGGTACCTTTACTACTGTTAATTATCTTGATGCTGAAAATTCTCATCCTCAAATTGAAACTGTTTCTAAAAGTCGTTATGTGTATTCAGGCTCTACAAGGAAAGTCCTTATTAACAATCAAAACAATATAGCCGTTAAAAATTTAGACAAAGTTTTGCCCGAAATCAAAACCGATTCTCAGGAAGTCTTTTTGATGGATGCGGGTGAAAATTATACTGTTATCGCCCCGACTGTTAAAAATGATACAAACGTAAAAAAAGATTTAAGGGTTTCTGATATTGAAATTCCCGATTTTACATCATATTTCAAAATGTCATCTGTGGAAGGTTGCGCACCTTTTACCGTGAAATTTACAAATCTTTCCAAAAATACGGAATATTGTTATTGGAATTTCGGCAACGGAGAGGTCTCTTACGATCAAAACGGTGTTGCAACTTATCTTTCGCCCGGAGCTTATTATGTAACATTGAAAACTGTAAACGGTACGTTTTCAAAGGTATATTCTGATACGGTGAGGGTTTATTCAAGACCTGAGGCACAGATTGCATACGTAAAATCTTCCAAAACGATAATTGCCGAGGCAAGAAATTCAAAATCTTCGTCTTTTGTTTGGGACTTTTCCGACGGTAAAAAATTAGTGGGCGAGAAAGTTACGCATACTTACGCAAATTACGGAACTTATCCTCTGAAATTGGTTATTACCAACGGAATATGCGTTGATACCGTAAAAACTGACATTCAACTTTCTTTGCCGGAATATTCTATAACATTTCCTAATGCCTTTACTGTTTCTTCGGGAGCGGGCAGCGGAATTTCTTACAGCGGAAAAGAACAGTCTTCGGTATTTTATCCTAAGGGCGATGTTGATAAACTCGCACATTACAGCCTGAAAATCCTTAACAGAAACGGTAAGGAGGTTTTCTTTACGACTGATGTTCAGAGTTATTGGGACGGTTATTTCAGAAATGAGCGTCAGCCTAAAGGGGTTTACGTTTATAGTTGTCAATACGAATTTTTTAACGGAGAAAGAGGAACGCTGACAGGAAACATAACCCTTATGTGGGAGGATTAACAAAAAATGAAAAAAAGTCTTTTAGCACTTTCTTTAGGTACTTTTGTGCTCGGTATAGCCGAGTTTATAATGCCGGGAATTTCTTCGTTCGTGGCTCAGGATTTAAACATTTCGATACCTGAAGCGGGACATTTAATTTCGGCTTACGCTTTAGGAGTCAGTTTTGGTGCGCCCGTCATACTGCTTTCAGTCGAAAAATACAAACTGAAAAGCGTTATGATTTTTCTTGCGGGATTAATGCTTTTGGGCAATATTACCGCTGCTGTTGCGCCTAATTATTACGCACTTATGGCTTGTCGTTTTATTTCAGGGCTGCCGCATGGCGCATATTTTGGAATCGGAACAATTATCGCCTCAAAACTTGCAGAAAAAGGTAAAGAATCTTCAGCAATCGCAATTATGGTTTCGGGAATGACGGTTGCCAATCTTTTGGGTGTGCCGATAGGAACATTTTTAAGCAATAATTTTTCGTGGCGTATGATTTTCGTTTTTGTCGGACTTTTGGCATTAACGGCAATTTTCGCAATAAATTTTTTAGTTCCCGATGTCGGAAATCAAGTTACCCAAAGGTTTAGGGACAGGTTCAAATTCTTAAAACATTTGGCTCCTTGGATTGTCGTAGCTGCAACTTTTACGGGAAACTGCGGAATTTTCTGTATGTATTCTTACATAAATCCTATTTTAACGAGTGTTTCCGGCTTTTCGGAATCGGTTTTGTCATGGATTATGATAATTGCCGGTTTAGGAATGGTAACGGGTAATTTGATTTCTGGGAAAATATGCGACAAATATCCTATGGGATTGGTTGCCGGAATTTTTCAAGGTTTAGCGGCAGTTTTCCTTACGCTTATGTTCTTTTTCGCTTTTAACGGTGTATTTGCCGTTATCGTTATGTTTTGTTGTACGTTTTGCCTTTTTGCGCTGTCTTCGCCTCAGCAACTTTTAATTATAAAACACGGAAAAGGCGGCGAAAAATTAGGCGGTGCTTTGGTTCAAATCGCTTTTAACGTTGGAAATGCTCTCGGCGCATTTTTAGGCGGTTTGCCGATTTTGGCGGGAAACACTTGTAATTATTCTGCCTTGCCCGGAATACCTTTTGGAATATTAGGTTGCATATTGTTCGTTTATTTTTATTTCAGATATGAACGCGGAAAACGAGAATAAAAAAAGAGGAATTAAAATCATAATAATTCCTCTCGTTGTTGTGATTTTGGTGATAATAACAGCCTTTATTGTGCTTTTAACAACCACTTACGACGGTATCAAAAAATTGGAAGATTTTTCTCATCAATCCGATTCGCTTAATATGATTTATTTTGACTCGATTCAAAGTATTAAACATCAATATGAAAGCATTTTAACGGATTCAATTCCTCTTTCGGATTCTTTGAGAAGTCTTAAATAATTTTTCTTATTTGTCAATAACAGTGCTTAACATTCCGCATTTTGCCGAAACGGTAAAGTCATTATTATTTTGCCCTAATTGTATTAACGCCGTAGCAATGCCTGCCTCGGCTTTAATTTTTGAGGGCGAAATCAGTTTTGCAGTACCGTTTACCGAAAATTCTATCTCGTTTGAAAAATCACAAACCGTAGTCCCGTTAGCGTCCAAAACATAACAATGAACCAAAAGTACGTCAAAAGCAGAGGCTAATGTTCCGCTTTCGTCCAAAACGAGTTTTAAGTTTTTGGGCGTAGACGGTGTTTTAACGGTACATTCGCTTGCGGGATTGCCGTTTTTGTCAAAAGCAACGGCTTTTAGCGTTCCGGGTTTTTGACACGAAACGTTAAAAAGGAAATACGGGTGTTTAAGGTTTTGAGTTGATTTGTTGATTTCGGGTTTTTGCCTTCCGACGGATTTGCCGTCTACGAAAAGTTCAACTTCGGCACAGTTGCTCAAAACCATGACCTCTTTGCTGATTTTGGGCTGCCAATACGATGCAATGTAGCAAACTGGCTCCGAAAATGCTTGCAATTCGTCTTCGTCAATATCTCTTTGCGAGGCGAAAAAATAATATGAAAATTTCGGTATACGGGTCATGCTCATTATTCCCGAATATTCCATATCTTCTGAATTATTTTTGTTATAATCGAACATAACCCAATCACCGTTGGCAAAAGCACTTTTTGAAAGATTGTTGTTGTGAGTTTCGATTATGTTTTTCGCTTGTTGAACGAGAGCTTTTTCGCCTGATTCTACTGGTTTGGAAATAGAAATTTCGTTATAATTTTTGAAAAATTTTTCTTCCGTGAGAGAGTCGATAACGATAATTCCGTAACGGTCGCACGCTTTTAAGAAGGCCGGTGATTGTTCATAACGGCAAATGCGCACGTAATCGAATCCCGAACGTTTAATTCTGTAAGCGTCCCTCCAATGTGCTTGCTCTGAAATTGCATAACCCGCATACGGATATTCCTGATGACGTATTACACCGGTTAATTTTTTTTGTTTTCCATTGATAAAGAAACCTTCAGGCGTGATTTTAATGTCCCGTATTCCGAATTCTGTTTCAGTGATGTCAAGGATTTTTCTTCCGCTGATAACTTCCGTTCTTAAAACATAAAGGTTAGGATTGTCAATATCCCAGGGTGTAATGTTTTTGAGTGTGATGGTGTCGGTAAAAAAATCAGATTTTTGTTTTTCTAATGTTTTAACGGTTTTTGCCCTGCCGATTGTTTTGCGTTTGAAATCAAGAACACTATATTTTAGAGTAACTTTTTTGTCTTCGGAATATGCGTTTCTGACATCGGCCGTGATTTTAATATTTGCCGTGTTGCCTTCTATTTTTGTAGTGCTGATTGAAATTCCGCATTCTCTTTGATAGTTTTCTTCACGGTTTGTTATCGACAAAGAATCTTTTGCGCTGAGCCAAACGTTTCCGTAAAGCCCTCCGTAAAGGTCGAATTCCGCATCCTTTGATAGTTTTGAAACGCTGTTGTCAAGTTTTACAACCACGCTATTAACACCGTTTTTCGGCGTAAAATTAGCAACAAAAGGAGAATATCCGCCGCTGCGGCTTACGGATTTTTTACCGTTAATCCAGACTTGAGCAACGTTCATTCCTTCTTCAAATCTCAAACTTAACATTTTTCCTTCCATAATGGAGGGAATTGTAAAATTTTTCATGTAATAATATACGCCTTGGAGTTTTTCTGTTTCAACGCTTGCGGAATGAGGCAGTCTAACGGTGGTCATTCCGTTGTAAGAGACTCCTGAAAGCAGTTTGGTCTCGATTTGAGATGCGTTTGAGGAGTCAGCTTTTATAAAGAGCCATGAATCGTTGAAATTTTCGTCTGCGATACTTTCATCGCTTAATTCTCCGAAACAGGAGAATGTACACATTATTAATAGGGAAAAAAATATTTTAGTAGTTGTTCTCATAAATGATGTTTTTTAGCGGCGTTAAAATTATAACAAAATCAGCAATTGGAAAATTATTTTTTTTGTACGTTTTGTTAAAAAAGCCACAAATAGCCTTAAAAAAGGTTAAGAGGGTTTTTTTTGCCAAAATAATTTTTCTAATTTTAGCGCACGATAAATTTTTAGTTTGAGAAGAAGAAAAGATATTTTATTATGGATAAGAAAGTTCTGATAGCTAACATTTTAGGTACATCTGATAAAGCCGATTTTTCTTTGCAGAATTTTACTTACGAAGAAAGATATGCTTATCTGAGTATTGTTTCTTCACTTGCATGGGCTGACGGAAGCATCGACGGCAGGGAAGAAGACATACTGAATGCCATTGCAAAGGATTCAGGTCCTGACATAGAAAAAAATTTGCAAAAAATAATCAACGATACTCAAAAATACAATGTTGAAAATTTCAATAAATGGGTTTCAATGATGACTCAGCAGGATATGAAAGTCTCTTTGATGATAGATATGTTTCAGACCGCCTTTGCTGACAAGGTTTATATGAAATCCGAAATGATTTATATGAAATACATTGCCGAAAAATTAGGTATAGGAATCGTTCTTTATAATGATATTTTAAAGAACATTCAAATTTTTATGGACAGTAAGGAAGAAGAGGAGGATTTTAACGATGATTATCCTTTGCCTACTGCCGAGAGTACACAAGGGGAAAAAAGTTTTTTGCAGAGAATTGTTAAGTCTATTATAAATTAAAATATGTTTTTAGATTTTTTTATTATTTTTGCCATTTGAAAAAATATAAAAAAAGAATTATACCGCCGGCAAATTTTATAAAAAAATGGTTTCTATAAAAGATAAAATATCTGAAATTCAGAAATTTATAAACCGTGATATTTGGAAAGCGGAGTCCGAAGGGTTGAGCAAAACCCGTCGCCGCTCTTACGGTATTTTGAAAATCCTTATAATTTCGGTAAAAGGTTTTATTGAGGACGGATGTTCCGTTAGGGCATCGGCTTTGACGTTCTTTACGCTTTTGTCCGTTGTTCCGATTATTGCTTTGGCATTTGCAATTGCTAAAGGTTTCGGTCTTGAGGAACTTGTAGAAAGGGTTATAAAAGATACTTTTCAAGCTCAACCCGATTTGGCGGGGTATTTGATTTCGTTTTCGTCCTCGATGTTGGAGAATACAAAAGGCGGATTGATTGCCGGAATAGGTGTTGTAATGCTTTTGTATTCGGTTTTCAAACTTTTGAGCAATATCGAAGAGGCGTTCAATTTTATGTGGAATATCAGAGTGGGACGTCCGCTTTTAAGAAAAGTAACTGATTATGTTACGATTATGATTTTTACGCCGATACTTTTGATAATTTCGAGCAGTGCCACTTTTTTCTTAACATCTCAACTTGACAATATGTTTTCAAGTTTGTTTTCACCGTTTTTGAACGTGATTATCAAGATTTTGCCTTGGGTTTTGATGTCGGTGGTTTTTACGATTTTGTATTTAATAATGCCTAACACAAGGGTCGAAATAATGCCTTCTTTGATTTCGGGCGTTGTAACGGGTTGTATTTTTCAGATTTGGCAGTGGATTTTCGTAACTTTTCAGATGGGAGCGGCTGAATACGGTGCTATTTACGGAAGTTTTGCAGCTTTGCCTTTGTTTTTGGTTTGGTTGCAGACATCGTGGATTATAGTGCTTGTGGGTTGCGAGCTGACTTATTCGATTCAAAATGTAAATAATTATGCAACAGAACATTATGCTGGAAGTATCAGCATGAAACTTCAAAAAAGAGTTGCCCTTTTGATAATGACGAAAATTATTGATAGGTTTCAAAACGATAAAAAACCTTTGGACAGTGTTCAATGGAGTGAGGAGTTGAAAATTTCCCAAAAACTTTTCGTTTATATTACCGGACGGCTTCAGGAGGTCGGACTTTTGGCGGAGATAAAAGACGAAACTAAAAGCAATCCTGTTTTTATTCCTGCCGCTGACATTAGCAAAATTTCTGTTAATACGGTTTGTGAGCGTTTGGAAAGTTTGGGCAAAGACAAGGATTTTCCCATTGAAATCAGCGGTGATTTCAAAAAAATTGATGAAATATGCCGCAATACTGAAGCCGAATTTTCAAGCCGTTTGGACGTTGTTTTGTTGAAAAATTATGACAAATAATTTCCGTGCATGACAACCTCTTTGCCGAATTTGTCTTTTAAATTGTCGATTGTGCGTTCGAGTTTGTCTTTTTTGGGATTGAACGAAAACAAATCGTTTTGAGTTTCAAGGTTGGAAATATTTAGCCTTAAACCTATAAGTCTGAGTAACTGACCTTTGTACATTGTTTTAAAGAGTGTTATGGCAGTATCGGCAATTGTTCCAGTAAAATCCGTCGGGGAAATTGCTTTTTGTTTTTCTTGTGTTTGAAAGGTCGGATATTTAAATTTTACAGCTACCGTTGTGCATTTTTTGCCTTGTTTCCTTAATCTGTATGACAAATTGTCAGCCATAAAAAGTAAAGTATCTTGCAAAAAAACAGGGTCGAAAACATCGGTTTCAAAAGTGGTTTCCGTGCTTAATGATTTAGGGTCGCGTTCCGGGACAACTTTTGAATTGTCTATACCGCAGGCTTTCAGCCATAAAACTTCAGCCGAGGGGCGAAATTCCCTTATGAAAAGTCCTTTTGGAAAAAGTCTTAAATCTTTTACCGTTAAAATTCCTAATTGTCTGAGTCTCGGCATCATAGCATCGCCGATACCCGGAATTTTATTTACAGGCAGCGGGTCAAGAAAGTCTTGAACTTTTTCTTTCGGAATAAATAATTCTCCCATCGGTTTAGCTTTGCCTGAGGCTATTTTTGCGACGGTTTTGTTAACGGAAAGTCCGAACGAAATTGGCAAAGAGGTTTCGTTTATGATTTTCATTCTTAAATCGTGCGACCATTTTAAGATGTCAAAAAAACGTTCCATGCCGGCTAAATCAATGAAAAATTCATCAATTGACATTTGTTGATAACAAGGAGCGTTATCTTTTATGATTTGGGTTACGAGATTTGAATAATGGCAATAATTTTTTCTTTCACCTTGAATAACAATGGCTTGCGGGCAAAGTTTTAGAGCTTTCGGCATAGACATTCCTGAATGTACACCGAATTTTCTGACTTCGTAACTTGCCGTAGAGACAACGCTTCTGTCAGATAAGCCGCCGCAAATAACAGGTTTTCCTATTAATTCGGGGTTTAAAAGCCGTTCTACGGAAACGAAAAAAGTATCAAGGTCAAGATGAAGAATCATTTTGTTGAAAATTTTTTCTATGCAAAAATAATTTTTTTTCGTGTTAAGACCAAAAATATTTGTCGGACAAAAAATCTTGATTACTTTTGTGAGTAGTAAAAATACCTAAAATCAGTGTTAAAAAAGTAAAAAAATACCTAATTTTAGGTATTGTGTTTTTTGTGTGTGCTTTTTAATTTTGCGCGTTATTATGTTTAAAATTATTAAGATATGAAAAAATTTTTTTATTTGGTTTTAAGTTTTGTAATTGCAGCTTCTTTTTTTATCTCGTGTGATGATGATACGAAAGATCCTATAACGCCTCAAAAGTTTTTAGAAAAAGATACCGTTGTCATTCATGATACGGTATTTGTTGATAAAGTGATTCCTACTTATAAGTTTACCGCACAGTTAAAATCTGATATGGATATTAAATTTGAAAATTTTTTGGTAACGGTGGAAGATACAACGGTTTTGACGGACGAAAAAGGTTCTTTCGTTTTGTACCTGAAAGAGGGTGATTATAAATTGTCCGTAGAAAAAAACAATTTTTATTATCGTATTGGCGAAAAAAACTATGTTGTTTCATCAAAGGAGAGTTATGATTTTAAAATTACGAAAAATTATGATGCAAAACAAACTTTTGATGTCGTTTTTGACGTTAAGGAAGTTAATAAAATGCCTATTTTGATAACCGAGGTTTATTGCTCCAATGTAACTTACCACGATGAGGAAAGTAATTCTAATAAAACTTTGCAGAAAGATAAGTATATAAAATTGTATAATAATTCATCAGCGAGGGTGACTGTTAAGAATTTCTGTTTTTCAATAGCTTTCCCGTATATGAGCAATACGGTTTCGCAAAATCATTTTGATGAATATAAAAATGAAGGTTGGACTCCCTCTGCAGATGCAATTTGGTATACCGAAGAGATTGAGTTTGAGCCGTATGAAGAGAAAGTTTTTGTGATTTTTTCTGCCGAAGATTATACATCGTTGGGCGGGGTAAATCTTAAAAACGAAAATTACTATTGTCTTATTGATATGTCTTCGGCTTATAAAAGTCCGAATTATTATACAGAACCGTCAGAAGTTAATACAAAATTTGATGTTGTAGTTTATGGTGTAGGAAATGCGTGGGTAATTGGAAATTCTCCTGCACTTTTTATTTATTCTTTAGGAGACGAATCTCCGAAGGATTTTGCAGAGAAAATCGATAATCAAATTAAACTTCAAGGCTATGATTGGGGCAAAACTGGTTCTTCTTTGAAAATCAGAAATGTAGATATTATTGACGCTGTTGATATAAGAAACGGAACAAATGCAAATTATAAACAAAGATTGCCTGAGATTGTGGATAAAGGTTTTGTAACAGAAACTACATTAGGAAAGGGTTTCTCTTGTTACCGTAATGTTGATAAAACAGCAACCGAGCAATTGCCGGAAAATAAAGATAAGATAGTTTATGGCTACGCTTTCGGTACTGAAACTACCGACCCCTCTGGTATTGATGCTCAGGCTTCAATTAAGAACGGTGCGCACATAATTTATTTGGACACGGATAATTCTTCTAACGATTTTCATCAACGCTCTCAAGCAACTTTGAAAGATTAATATGTTAAAAAAACTTTCCATAATATTTGTTTTCTGCGTTTTTGTCGGCTTAATGTCGGCAAGAGCGCAGTTTGATTCTTTAAATTATGCAATTAACGGTGAAAATTATTTTTTTAGCCGTAATGCAAGTCTTATTAACGGCTTGAATATTAGTACAATATCGCTTTGTGAAATTTCTTTGAATTTAGAAAAAGGCGGTTTTAAAAATTATTATCAAGCCGATAAGAGTTTAATGCCCGAAGTTAAAGCGGAAAGTTTTTATCGTTTTAATCCTAAAGTCAGCGGTTACGGCAAAATAAGTTATTCTAATTTTTACGGGGATGGTATTTCGGGCTCGGCTTTTGTAGACCCCGAAAACGTCCCTTTTGACATCGTGGAGCAAAATGCTGAAAATTCAGGCGTTAAAAATCTTGAAACTTACGATATTGTCGGTGCAATAGCCGTGGAGGTTTTCAATAATTTTTCGTTAGGCGCAAAATTCGATTATACCGCCGCTAACTATGCTAAACGAAAAGATTTACGTCATAAAAACAGTTTTATGGACATGATGTTTTCATTAGGGTTGAGTTATCAGGGAAGTTTTTTTACTACGGGTGCTGATTGTTTTTATCATCGAAAAAATCAGCGATTGAAATTTTTAACTTTTGGTACAACAGACAAAACTTACAATAGCATAATAAGTTATGGAGCATTTTGGGGATTGCGTGAAGAATTTGGCGCAGAAGGTTTTACCGACAAAATGAAGGAAATGCCTTTGTCGGATGTTGTTAGAGGTGGAAATTATCAATTGCTTATAAAAATTACGGAAAACCTAAAATGGTTTAATGATATTTCATTGTCTTGGCGTTCAGGTAATTACGGCGAAAAAAGTCAATACTCAGTACAGTACGAAAAACATGACGCTAAAATTTATTCCCTTAGCGGAAGTTTGTTTTTAACGAAACACAAATTTACTCATAGTTTAAATTATCAGGCTGAAAAAGAGGAACTTAATGTATTTAAAAATATTTTTAAGACCGAAACCTTTGATGGCGGTCTTACCGATTATATTTATTACGATAAATTGAAAATATCGCAAAGAGATTTCAGAGTGTTGAAATTAGTGTATAATTGTTTGTTGTTCAGTAATTTGAATGAAAAAAAACAAGTTTGGGATTTTTGTATATCAGGGGCATTTTCTAACAGAAACCTTGTTGCCGTCAAATATCCTTTTTGGCGGCATCAAGATTTAACGACCAAACAAATTGATGTTAGTTTAAGTGAAAAAAATTGTTTGTCAGAGGAAAAAGAAATTACTTTTAGAATCGGGGGCGGTTTAAAGAAAGGCAGCGGTTATCCGTATATTGACGGTTGGTATTTTGAGCCTGATATTCAGAGCGTTAGCCCCTCGCAAAGTGATGTCTTTCTTAATATGGAATACGAATATCTTTGTAAACCGCAGTTGAATTTGAATTTCGCTTTGAAATATTCTCAAAAAATCTTTTCTGATAGGATAAAAGCGTATATTTCTGTCGATTATGAGTTTTTAAGGGCGAAAAATACCGTTAATATTTCTAATGAAAGAAATTTCTGTGTTTTGAGGGTAGGAGCGGAGTTTTAAAGAAATTTATGCTTGCAGTCTTTAGTGTATGCAAACCGTTTTGAAAAAAATCTTAAAGAATTAAAGAATTACACGGTTTTTGCATATAGGGGATGTATGCATAAAATTTTGACGATAGTAATCATTATATTTTTTTGTCGGGAGGCGTTTTCGCAAAAACGTTTTTTTATAAAAGCTGACAGTATTGTTTCCGTATTTTATTATAATTCGGGATTTGATACCTCGTATGTTTTAAGACCGAGACAGAGGTTTATGATTGCCGTTCATCCTGATTTTTCGTCAATAGGTTTGTCAATCGGTAAAAACGACGAAAGAGCAAATTTTTATACGAATCTCAGCGATAATATTGGAGCTCTTGCAACGTACAGAGGTTATGGTTTCGGATATAGTTTCAAGCCGAGAAGGGGTAGAAAAAACGATGGAGAGTTTAATTTCAGATTTTTTTGCCGCAGATTCGGTATTGAAACCGATTTTAGCCGCGCAACGAGTTTTTCTTGCGACATTCATCATGGCGATTCCGTTTTGAATATTGAACGCGGCGACATTGATTACAAAATGCGTATATTCTCTATTTATTACGTTTTCAACAACAAAAAATTCTCTTTTCCTGCCGCATTTGACAAGAGTTATACTCAAGTGCACAGTTGCGGAAGTCCTCTTTTAGGAATTTCGTATGTAGGTGCAAATATGAAAACTTCAAAACATGATTTTGAGTTACATTCCCAAACTGCAGGAATAGGTTGCGGTTACGGTTATAATTTTGTTACAAAACGTAAATTTTTGATTCATGCCTCATTAATTCCTACATTTTTGCTTTGGGAGAATAACGAAGTTTACACTTCACAAGGACCGGCGGATTTAAAATATAAAATCACCGACATTGGAATTTATTTTCGTGCAGCTGCTTCATATAATTTTGAACGCACATATCTCGGTGCTGATTATGTTTTGTATACGACAATTTTTGGCGGCACGAGCGATTTTATGACAAATTTTTCACGAAATATAATAAGGCTTCTCTTTGGATTTTGGTTTTGAATCGCTCCATCTGATTTTTTTATTTGCGATTATAAATAAAAAAAATTATCTTTGCGCTTAAAGTATCAGAATAATAATTAATCAAAAATAATGGATAACAATTCAGAATATTTACATCCGGAATTTGAAACATTAAGTGTTTCTGAAATTCGGGATTTGCAGTTAAAACGTCTAAAAGATACCGTTAAGCATTGTATGAACTCCGAGTTTTACAGAAAACGGTTTCAAGAAGCAGGAATCACTCCCGATGACATCAAAACCCTTGACGACTTGAAAAAAATCCCTTTCACCACCAAACAGGACTTGCGCGACACATATCCTTTTGGTATGGCGTCGATACCGTTGAAAGATTGCGTGAGGCTTCATTCATCGTCGGGCACAACGGGCAATCCCACCGTTATCCTCCACTCACAGAAGGACTTGGACGAATGGGCAAACGCCGTTGCAAGATGTCTTTGGATGGTTGGTTTGAGGCCAGAAGATGTTTTCCAAAACTCTTCGGGTTACGGAATGTTTACGGGCGGATTGGGCTTTCAATATGGTGCAGAACGCCTTGGAATGTTGACCGTACCCGCCGCCGCCGGCAATTCGTTGCGTCAAATTAAATTCATCACCGATTTTGGCACAACAGCAATTCATGCTATTCCCTCGTATGTAACACGCCTCAAAGAAGTAATGGATCAACAAGGCGTTGACCCACAGCGTGATACAAAGTTGAAAACCCTCGTAATCGGTGCAGAGCCTCACTCCGAGGAACAGCGCAAACGCATCGAAAAAATGATGGGCGTAAAGGCGTACAACTCATTCGGAATGTCAGAAATGTGCGGCCCCGGCGTTGCATTCGAGTGCAAGGAACAAAACGGCCTCCACATTTGGGAAGATTATTACATTGTGGAAATCGTTGACCCTGAGACACTTGAACCTGTACCCGAAGGCGAGATTGGCGAAATGGTTCTTACGACCCTCAACCGCGAGGCGATGCCGCTTTTGCGTTACAGAACGAGAGATTTAACGAGAATTTTGGGTCATGATTGTCCTTGCGGCCGTCACCACGTAAGACTCGACAGAATGAAAGGTCGCTCTGACGATATGATTGTTTTGAGAGGCGTTAATATTTTCCCGATTCAGATTGAGAAGATTTTGATGCAGTTCAAAGAATTGTCTACTAATTACTTAATAACTTTGACAACAGACGGCGATAACGATAATATGACCGTTGAAGTGGAATTGGAAGAACTTTTCACCGACGATTATTCAAGGTTGGAAAAACTTACGAAAGACATTACAAGGGCGTTAAAAGACGAAATTCTATTAACACCGAGGGTAAAACTTGTCGCAAAAGGGACTTTGCCAGTTTCAGAAGGTAAAGCCGTTCGCGTTGTTGACAAAAGAAAAGTTTACGAATAAAACAATTAATAATTGACAATTTTAAAAAGGTATAATTATGACTATCAATCAATTATCAATATTTATAGAAAACAAATCCGGTGCATTAATAAAAGTGTTGGATTTGCTCAGCAAGGAGGGTGTTCAGATTATTGCTTCAACGATAGCTGACACTTCGGAGTTCGGAATTTACAGAGTTATCTGCAACAAGCCGACAAAAGCCTATAACATCCTTAAAAACAACAATATAAATGTGCAGTTGACCGATGTTCTTGCTGTTGAGATAGAGGACGAACCCGGCAAAGCGGCTCACGTTATTGACCTTTTCACACAGGCAGGCGTGAACGTGGCTTATATGTACAGTTTTCTGTTCAAAGGGAAAGGCGTTTTAATCCTGAAAGTCAATCCGTTAGAAAAGGCGAAAGAAATCATAATGCTTGAAAAAATTAGTTTCGTTACAACGGAGGATTTGAAATAAATTTTATATTTTATGTGCGGAAAAATCGTGAGATTGCTGATTTTTCCGCACGTAAAATTAGTTTTTAATACAATATCCCGAATAGCCACAGCGGAATTTTGTTGCCGAAGCCTATTTCGATTTCGTCTGCCGCGACGAAACTATTGGGAATGTCCTTGATTTGTGTGAATTTTTTGCCCTTGCCGCCGATTTCAAAAAGGTATTTGTTATCAACGAGTAGGTCGCCCCTTTTGGGGAATTGTATTGAGTGTGACTGACTTAGCATTGCGGCAAAATATGATTCACGCACTGTGCCTGTGTCGGCGGATTGCGTGAGTAATATTGGAGAGATATTTTTTGGAAAAAGATAAGGATTATTGGGAAATTTTGAAATAATAATTGAAACAAATATTTGTATTATAATTCAAAATAACTCCTTGAAAAATCTTAACAAGAATTTACAGAAAATATTTGGCAAGGGATGGCGGCGGTGTATATTTGCGGGTGGAATGCCAAAATCATAAAAAGAAACAATATGAAACTAATTGAAAGACTACATCAATTTGAACAAAAAGTAACTTCGATAAAAAAAGAATCTGCACTCACAACAGAGTTTGCGAATTTAGCACCATACTTTCTGTATGGTGGTTATATTAAAGTACACCAAATACACCAAGATTACCAGGTGTATATCAAAACCGTCGAATTTTATTTTCACAGCGAGGAGGATAATGGAATACACGATTTCATTGTATATCATCGCAACAATAGAGTTTTTGAAACGACACCATACTTTCCTCTTATGTCATTACACGCACACAATTCAGGTTTTGACATCACTTTTGAAAGTGAAAGTGGCAAATATCGTGCTTCGGCTCTTATTCGCACATATGAGATCAAGGATAACAATGGAAGTTATTATCAGTGGAGTACGAAAGAACAGATGTTCATTCCATTAAAAAACAAAAAATATTGTTACAACAAACAATCCACTTATTTGTATGGATGTATGAACGGCTTCACGCTTGATAATGAAAACAGCATTGAATGGGTAGATGACCCAAGAGAATTCAAAAGTATTCTTGGCAAACCTCGTAAAAATGTGCAACAATATGAAAGTGAACATGACTTCAAAGCCAAAAATGGGACAAAATGCAAAAGGGAATGGAGTTTCACCAGAGAAGATGAAGTATAATAAAACAAAAAACACATTAATATTATGATTACTGATAATTTAACCGACACCGTTTACTTCTCGAATTATCTCCCAAAAGTGTGTCCGAATCTGTATAAAAATCTCAAACAGATTTTGAAGAATAATGGTGTGGATTGTAGGCTGTTGAAATATACCAATGATTATTGGTGCAGGGATTATATGCCGATTCAGACGGAGGACAATCGTTTTGTTTCGTACAAATATTTGCCGAATTATCTGAACGATTCCGATAATAGAAAATTCATCACCGATGTCAAGAAAGTTGGCAACGTCGATTTTCTGAAATGGGGCGACAATGTCGTGGATTTGGATTTGATAATCGACGGCGGCAATGTCGTTAAGTGCGGCAACAAAATCGTTATGACCGAAAAAGTATTCGTTGAAAACAAAAACAAGTCTCGCGACGACGTACAAAAGATGCTCACAGATGCTTTCGAGTGCGAAATCGTTTTTATACCGTGGGACAGAGAAGAAATATATGGACATAGCGACGGCGTGATTCATTATTTAGGTGATAATCGAGTGTTGATGACCAATTATGAACAAATTGATGCAGATATGGCAAAGAAATTTCGTCAGGTTTTGGACGAGCATTTTGATGTTGTCAGCCTGAAATACGATGTTGAAACGCTCAATGACAACAGTTGGGCGTACATCAACTATTTGCAAATCGGGAAACTTGTGCTCGTTCCGCAATTGAGCATCCCCGAAGACCAACAGGCATTGCAACAGATTCAGAATTATTTGCCTGAATGTAATGTAATTGGTGTTCCTGACGCTATGGAGGCGATAAAAGACGGCGGCGCACTCAACTGCATTTCATGGACCATCAAAGCACCGGACGCCAATCAAAAATTCATAGAAGATTATCACAAACAGGCGAAAAGAGTTGTAAGAGAGCAACAAAAACAACCGTTCTCCATCGAAGAAGCACGCAGGCAAACTGAAATTATCAACGGTTATTATGACGGCGACAAATAAGGTTGCAACATAAAGTATGAAGTTAAAATTATTAGTTTTTAAAGACAAAACACGTAAACTTGGATACTTGGAAATTCATCTTTCTTAGATTCGGTATCTACCTCAGACTCTGTGGCATATAAAAATAAAAAAAGTGCTAATGTTAAGAAAATCAATTCTTCATTAATACAACATCCCGAACAGCCACAGCGGAATTTTGTTGCCGAAGCCTATTTCGATTTCGTCTGCCGCGACGAAACTATTGGGAATGTCCTTGATTTGCGTGAATTTTTTTCCCTTGCCGCCGATTTCAAAAAGGTATTTGTTATCGACGAGTAGGTCGCCGCTTTTGGGAATTTGTATTGAGTGTGACTGACTTAGCATTGCGGCAAAATACGATTCACGCACCGTGCCAGTGTCGGCGGGCTGCGTCAGGGCTTGCATTAGGTTGGGATTGTTGAAAAGTATTTTTTCGGGTTTGCCCAACGATTTTAAGCCCTTGCCGTCGGTGTAGAGAAGGCGCAACAATGCGGAGCGGTGCAGCAATGCAAGAAGTCGGATTAGTTGGTTGCGGGTCGTTGATAACACTTCGCACAATGAAGATATGTTGAGCGTAAAAGGCGTCATCTGCGACAATAGCACGAGCAAACGCTTCGCCTTGCGAAGTGTCTCATACTCAATATTTTTCAAACTCCAATATCTCGCACTGATGAGTTTTCGCCTTTTCGTCGTAGTTGATGGCGACGAAAAGAAGGTTGCCTTGGTAATGTTCCAAACTGTCGAAATATTGTTTGTTTTTGATTTGGTTGAGTGCGCTTTCGGTGGAGCCGTTGTGCTTCAATTCAATAATCATCGCCGGCTTGCTTGGGTAGAATGGAATGAAAACAACATCGGCAAAACCTTTACCCGTAGTCATTTCTTTGATGACGGTGTATTCGTTTTTGGCGTAGATGTAAGCCAAATAAATCGCCGACATCAATGCGTCCTCGTTGTTGTAACTGCGGTTGGATGTAACGTGGATATGACTTTTGTCGAGAGCCTTCTCAAC
>JAFYDK010000051.1 GCA_017544805.1 Bacteroidales bacterium
GTGGATAATGCCGTCGATTTTTTCGTCCTGCATCAACTTGTAAAAGCCGTCAAAATCGCAAATATCCATTTTCACGAACTTGTAATTGGGTTTGTTTTCAACGTCTTTGAGGTTGGCGAGGTTGCCCGCGTAAGTCAGTTTATCAAGGTTAATGATGTTGTAGTCAGGGTATTTGTTAACAAACAACCTTACAACATGGCTGCCGATAAATCCCGCCCCACCGGTAATTACAATATTTCTTTTTCTGTTAGTCATAATTTGTATATGCTTTTTTAAAAAAAACTGTGCAAAATTACTAAAAAAAGTTATAACTGCTATTTTTTGTCAAGGTGTTTTTTCTTTCCGTACAACACACCCCCGACAACAGCCGTCAGCGGTGCCGTTAAAACAAGCCCTAAACTTCCCGTTACGGTATGAAAAATTTCCGCCGAAATAAAATTTGAATTTACGATACAGACAAACGGCATACCTTTAGCCATAAAAGCCATAAAGGCAAATGTAAAACCGCCAGAATAAGCAAAAAGCAAAGTCGTTGTCGTTGAGCCGATTACAGGTCTTGCGATTTTAAACCCCGATTTTATTAACTCCTTAGAATCAAGTTCGGGCAAACGGCTATGAATCTCATCAATAGAGGCGGCAATATCGGTGCTGACATCCATCAACGCTCCGGCTGCCGAAATAAAAATCGTTGCCAAAAAAATTCCTGACAAATCCAAATCAAAACCGCTGTAAATCAACGCCTCAGAATAGTCTTGAACGGTAGCCGGAATTTTAAACCAAGCCCCTGACCAAAGAGCCGTTAAAGCTGTAAAACCTATTCCACAAAAACAACCGCACATAGCCGTCAAACCTTTTTTGCCCACGCCTGAAACCAAAAGTATGACCGCAGCCGCCGTTAAAAACGTTATTAAAATACCAGTAAGAAGAGGATTTGTCCCGTTTAAAAACATCGGTAACAACAGTTTCCAAAAACATAACGCCGTAAAAACAAAACTCAAAACCGCTTTCACGCCCGTAAAACCCGCAAAAGCAAGCAGCGCAACAACAAAAACTATCATCAAAACCAATTCAACATCGCCACGGTAAAAATCCTGCGCCTTAACTGACAAAACTTTGCCGCTAATTTTATCAGTCGAAATTATAGTCAAAGCTTTATCACCTTGAGCAAAAATTTTGTCAATGCTTTTCTGACCGTTTAAAACGTTTTCTGCACAAAAAATGCTGTCTTTGTAACCGCCTGAAAGTATTTTGATTTTTAAGTTTTGTCTGCCTATTGTTACAACAGAAATTGCTTGGAGAAAAGAATTATCAACCTCCAAAATTTCTCCTTTTTCATAAAGAAGATTTTCCGTTAAAGTAGGATTTTCAAATCCCGTCGGTATCAGTGTCAAAACAACACACAATACACTCACCAAGATTACAAAAACAACATTTTTATTCATTCATTACTTTAAATTAGCAACTTTCATAATCGTATTAGGAATATCGGTGTTGTCAAAATATCCTTTCAAGAGTTCTGAACCTGCACCTATTGAATATACCGGCACCGGAAGAGCCGTATGCGAATAACTTGCCCAATCAACGCCTGCTTTGTTGTCAAGAATGTGAGTTGCCGTTACGCAAATATAATCGTAATTACCGTAATACAAATATCTTTCTTCCTTTGACAACGATGATTCTTTTTTGTCAAGAAATTTCAAAACCTCGTCGTAAGCAATTTTTAGGCGTTTAACCTCGTAATCGCTCAATCCTAAACCTTTTGAAGTATCGCCAAGACCGAAATTCTCTTTAACACGGTCTAAGGTCTGTTGAAAAGTCGGACGTTTTTTGTCTCCAAAAAATTTACGGTCCTGATCCGAAAATTCTTGATAAGAAATATGCTGATTTTTCATCAAATTAAATGCTGATTCATAATGCGTTCCGGCAAAACCTAAAGTCAAACCGCCACATTCATGGTCGCCGGTAAAAACGATTAAAGTCTCATCAGGATGTTTTTCATAAAAATCCAATGCAACACCAATTGCCGCATCCAAAGCGATTGTTTCGTAAACGTTTGAAACAGCGTCGTTTGCGTGATCCGTCCAGTCGATTTTACCGCCCTCTGTCATAAGGAAAAAGCCTTTGTCTTCGTTGTAAAGAACCTCAACGGCTTTTCTGACAAAATCTCTTAAAACAATTCTATCATCGTCCGATTTCTGAATGTCAAGGTCAATGTTATAAGGCAAAGTAGAGGCATCAATTACGGTGTCAATATTTTTTGAAATAGTGGCAAAAATTTTTCCCGTATTTTTGTTAAGAGAATTAAAAGTCTGTAAATCAGTCGAAACAGTATAACCTTTTTGTTTCAAAGAATCATAAAACTGTTTGTTAGTCATATCTTTGTAATCATGCCAACGGACATTTCCGCCGCCGAAAAAGTCATAACCCGATTTCAAAAGCCAATGTCCGATGTTTTCATAATTATTTCTATCGTCTTCGTGAGCGTAAAAACAAGCAGGCGTAGCATGGTCGATACTTACGGAGCTAATAACGCCGACTTTCATACCGCAATCTCTCGCCATTTCGGCTACGGTTTTAAGGTTTTCGGTACGTTCTCCATTTTTAGAAATGGTGTTAATAGTAGTTTTGTGTCCCGTAGCCAAAGCCGTTGCAGCTGCCGCAGAACACGTTATAAAACGGTTTTCAGCATTAGTGGTAGCCATTCCCATATTTGGAAAACGCTTTAAATTGAGTTTTCCTCCTTGTTTGTAATCCGAATAAATTCCGCAAGTCTGCTCCTGAAAAACCGAATAAAACTCCGGCTCGTTGAGAGCTTTTTCCGCCATCGTGATTTGCGGCTGACTCATGCCGTCACCGATAAAATAAAAAATATATTTCGGCTGTTTGCCTTTATAACCGCCATTGGTGTTTTGTGCGGTATTAACACTCTGACTACAAGATGATAACGCAGAAACAGCAGTTATCACAGCAATAGTTTTTAAGAATCTGAATTTCATGGTATTTTTTTTGTTAATTAACATCACAAAATTACATTTTTTTTTGAATTAATACAAAAAGGTTTTAAATTTGCATTGATTATTTCAAAAAAAGTTATGGCTAAAAACGGCAAAAATAACAAAAAAATATTATTCGGTATTATAACGATGCTCTTCGTTTTTTGGGGACTTGCCAACAACATGACCGGTGCACTACTCTCGGCATTTGACAGAGTTCTCCAAATGACTGAAATTCAGCAGTATTTTATCGAATACGCATTTTACGTTGCGTATTTTTGTTTTGCTGTTCCCTCGGCTTTGTTTATTATAAAACGCTCTTACAAAAGCGGAATCATACTCGGTTTGGTACTTTATGCGACGGGTGCGATAATGTTTTTCTCTGCGGCAGGTATTTCAAATTACACATTCTATTTGGTAGCCGTTTACATAATGGCCGGCGGTTGCAGTCTGCTCGAAACTGTGGCAAATCCATACATTCTCGTTATGCAGGACAGCCACGAAGAAGGCGTTAAAAAACTAAATTTAGCACAAGCGTTCAATCCGTTAGGAATTATAACGGGTATTTTGATGAGCCGTTTTTTGGTAACGCAAAATATGCCGGATGTTAATCCCGAAATCATAGTAGAAGAACTTGATGCCGTAACACTCGTCTACGCCATTGTGGGACAAGCACTTTTGGTTTTCATGGTGATTTTGATTTTCATGAATGTTCCCTCCTTCGGCACTGAAAAATTAGAAAAAATTTCGTTCGGAAAAGCCGTTAAAAAATTAGCGAAAAACAAAGTTTATGTTTTCGGTCTTGTTACCGAGTTTTTTTATTTAGGAGCACAAGTCGGCTCGTGGGGATTTGCAAATTCAGCCACGGAATCAGCAATTAAAGGCACCGATATTTCTTTGCCCGACATTGCTTTTTGGACAATAGCCGCTTTCGCAATAGCGAGATTTGCATTTACGTTTTTGATGAATTATTTTCAGCCTGAGAAATTGTTGCTTTTTGCCTCGACTGCGTCAGTATTATTTTCGTTAATAGTGATGTTTGGAAGCGGATACATCGTAATTATCGCTGTTTTAGGCATTTCGGTTTGTATGTCGCTGATGTTTTCCACCATTTTTGCCAATGCTTTGGAAGGTACAACAACAGAAAAACTTTGGGGCGCATCCTTCTTGGTAATGTCGATTTCGGGCGGTGCAGTTTTTCCACCTCTACAAGACTATATTTCAGATAATTACGGAGTACAGGCAGCTTTCGCTATTCCAGCCGTATGTTTCATTGTTGTAATGAGTTACTCACTTTATTTACTCTCCAACAAACAGCAGGTAACATTCAAATTCGACTTAGGACTTGAGGAGAATGACGAGGAAGAAGAAACCGAAAAACAATTAAATTAATTTTTTTCGGTTTCAATCAATAAATTCAGTTCGATAAAAAATCGTTCAAAATCGTAATACGTTACCGTTCCGCAACTTACATCCGTCTTGAAATACATCAAATTGAAATCGGGTTTTCCGTTTGAATATTTTTTATAAAAATCAAATCCGATACTCTCTAAAGGCGGAAAAGTTTCAATTGACAAAGAGAAAATTTTGTCTTTTTCATCCAAGTCCAATTTTTCAAAATATTCTTTAGCACGATAAACGCCTGAAAGCGAACCTAAAAAACCTCTGACCCTCGACTGCGAGGCATCAACCTCTTTGCCAAAAAAATCCTGAACTAAAAACGCATTGTCGTTAATTTTAATAGAAAATGACTGCAAAGTATCAATATAATTGACAACTTTAAGAAAAGATATTTTTTCGGCAACTAAATCCAAAAGTGAAAGATTTTTCCAATAACCAGGGTCTGTGGAAAAATTACACGAGGGATTCTCCTGCAAACCCGGAATCGCAACAATATAACATTTTCCGCCGTTACAACTTCCAATCAACTGCGGAGAATTAGGTACCGGATTAAAACCCAAGGTTTTAACAACTTTTCCGTTTTTCTTTTTAATACGGATTTCAAATTCAAATCCTAACTTTTCGTCATAACTACTCAAACCTTGTAACTGCAAATCCCTCAAGACGTTAAAAAAAGTCGTGATTTTATGTTTATCACAATAAAACTGCGGAGAGTTATCCGAAGAAACATACCAAGCCGTATCTTTTTCCAAAGTCAAGGTTTTAGCCTTATCAATTATTTCAACAATTTGACAATCAGACTCTAAAGTCGAAAAATCCGTATCAGTATTGCATGAAACAATCAAGCAAAAAAATGCTAAAAATATCGGGAAAAAAATCTTCGTTTTCATCATTATTTAGAATATTTCCTTTTTCTGATAACAAACAAAACAAATCCCAAAATTGAAACCACAATCAGCGGCATTACAACATTCAAGAAAGAATAAAAACCTCTCTCCTTTTGTGCTAATTGTTTATCCAAAATCCTGACTTTCATCTCTTTAAGCCTAATCGTAAGCAAATCTTCATTGCCGGTTAAATAGTTAAGCGAATTTATCAAAAACTCTTTGTTGCCCTTAAAAGTATTTTGAGAATTTCTGTCAAAACCAAGCGGATAAGGCTCGCCCTTAGGAGAAATATCGTTGATAATAATATCACCGTCAGAAACAGCAATTTGTTTTGAAGGTTTTTCAGAACTCATTGTTTCATAAAACTTTCCATCAATAGTTTTGCCTCTGCGTTCCGAAAAAGCCGATTCAAAATTACCCTCCAACAAAACACCGATTGTTCTATAAGATTTATTGAAATCGTTAGGGTCTTCCTTACGGCTTATCTGCTCAAACGAAACAGTAAAAGGCGCATTAGTAACTTTGCTATATTTCCCGGACTGTAAAAGTACGGTTTTCTTAATCGGTACATTTGTCCCTACAGTGTCAATCGTTCCCGCAAAATGGCAAATCAAATAGTTTAAATGCTTGGTAATCGGATTTTTAACGGTGCTCAAAAGTACGGGGAAATAATCCCAAGGAAAAAGTTTTATTTGAGGCTGACCGCCGTAACCATTAACCGCAAGACCTATCGGTGCACATTGCAAATCCCTCAAAATATCAGCATTGAATCTCACACCGTATGTAAAAAACATATCGTCAAGATTTGTCTGCAAAGGCAAAACCGCTGAAACTCCCTGACCTTGAAGACTATCCATTGAGGCTGTCGTAGCATCAAGCAGCCAAAGCACGTTACCGCCTTTCATAATGTATTGATCCAAAACAAATTTATCGTCTTCGGAAAAAGGTTTTGTCGGTTTTGCAACCACAACGGCAGCAAAATTATCCAAAACACCCGGTTTTCCGTCAATTTTTCCGCGTCTAACATCATAATAATCAGAAAGTTCCGTACAAATATCAACAAGATTTTCTTCCGGAACCTCCCCGTGTCCTTCCAAAAATGCTATTTTCGGTTTTTCGATTTGTGAAAGTCTATAAATAGCGTTAATAACCTCATATTCAAGCGTTTCAACAGAATTAAAAACATTTTGCTCATCGCCCGGCTCAAGCCTCGGATCAGCTTTCAAAAGGTTAAGACCGATTTCCCTGACCAAAGTCGTATCATGATTGTCCGCTCCCTTTTTTCCCTCAAGCGTATAACAAACCACTGCGCAGGGAAAAATCATCGTTTTAGTAGTCTGCTCCTGTGTCTGATTGTCAATTTCCACGGGTTTTAATCCGAGGTCGTAAAGCTGTTTGAAAATGCCGTAACGCACTTCTTTTTTGTCGCTTTGCGTTGGATTGATAAACATATAATCAATTTTGGAGCCACCGTAAATCTTAAATTCATCAAGTTTACTTTTAATTTCATCTTTCATTCTCTTGAAAGAAACCGGCAACTCGTCCCCGTCAAGATAGACTCTGAGCATAACCGAACCTTGCAATCCTCTAAGATAACTTTTGGTAAAATCCGTCAACGAAAAATGTTTGTCCGCCGTTAAATCCAAACGAAAAAATACTTTTGACGAAATAATATTAATTGCCAAAATCGCAGCTAAAGCAATCAAAAGCAATTGCAAACTCTTTTTCCTAATTTGTTTTTTCTGATTCATAATTATTTCCAGTTACGGGATTGAAGTTTATGTTTTGCCAATAACAGAAATACCGTTACCGCCGATAAAAAATAAATTATGTCGCGGCTGTCGATTACACCTCTTGAAATAGATTTGTAATGAGCATCGATTCCCAGATTTGAAATAAAAAGTCCGAAACTTCCCAAAAATCCGCTCAAAGCATCAAATCCCAAATACATAAAAAAGCATAATCCTACCGAAAGTAAAAATGCAACTATCTGATTTTCAGTTAAAGACGAAGCCCAAATACCAACTGCGCAATATACTGCGGCAAGCATTATAAGACCTAAATAAGCTCCAAGAGTTTCACCGAAATCCAATCCCGCAATCTCCGCACCCGAGGCCGTCTGCTGCCCCTGAGCAGACAAACTGCATATCGACCAAACGTAAATCAATGTCGGAATCACTGAAATTACAATCAAAATCAAACCGGCAAAATATTTAGCTGCAACAATTTGAAAATCAGTTAAAGGCTGAGTATACAAAACGTCAATCGTACCCGACTTCTTTTCTTCGGAAATCATTCTCATCGTAATTGCCGGAACAAGAAACAAAAAGACCCATGGAGAAATTTCAAACAGCGGGTCAAGATACGCAAAACCGCTGTCAATAATATTAAGGCTGTTATGGAAAACCCATAATATCAGTCCGTTAATCAACAAGAAAACAAAAATTACAATGTATCCCGTTATAGAACTGAAAAAAGCCGAAAGTTCTTTTTTTAATAGCGATAACATAAGTTTTTTTTATTAAAAAACGTATTTTTACAATAAAACAATATGCAAATGTATTAAAAAAAACGTATATTTGCGCAAACATTTTTTTAAAAAAAAGATATGAAACTCAACAAATTTTTATTTGCAGCTGCCATAATGCTTTTTGCATTCGTTTCTGACGTTGCGGCTCAATACGAAAGGCTTGAAGGCGACAACAATAATGGAAACAGACACACTCAAGACAGACGAGAATGGTTTTTAACACATTTTTCGTTCGGAGGAAACATAGGTTTCGGTATAGGAAATTGTACTTATTTTACCGCTAATCCTTGCATAGGATACCGTTTCAACAATTACGTAACTGCCGGTATAATAGGAACATACGAATACTACAAATACAATTATACTTACGGGCCGTCGTTTTCTACTAATATTTACGGAGGCGGTGTTTATGCAGAGGCCTTTCCGCTTGATTTCCTAACCATTCACGCCGAAGCCCAGTATTTGAATTTCGATAACAGTTTCGATGCCAATACTTACAATCCCAACTCAGAAAGGATATGGGATATTCCGATTTTGGTCGGAGCCGGTTACCGCCGTCAAATCAGCGACATAATTTCCGTAAACTTGATGTTACTCTTCAACATCAATAATACCAAAGAATTGCGTTATAATGTTTACGAAAATCCGATAGTAAGAGTAAACATTATGTTCTAAAAAAAAACTAAAGCCGCAATTTCATTTTTCCACAACTTTGCGGCTTTAATTTTTGTTTTTCCGCTTTAGAAAATCCAAAATACTTGAAAACTCATTGATACTCTTAACATTAAAACTTCCGCAATAGGGGCATTTTAGAAAGCCGGTATGCAGAGAATCAAAAACTTTTTTTTCAAAAGTTTTACCGCAGTTGCAACATTTGAGTTTTACTTTTTCCTCCAACATGATTTTTATTTTTTTAATGTTAAAACTTTGACCATAGTAGGCTGCACATTAGAAATTTTTTCGTCAGAAATTTGATAAGTCTTTTGCAAAAAAATATCCAAACGCTCAGAAGATTTCCAAAGGTCAATATCCACGGCGGGCTCCCAAGCCTGATAACTATCATCGGTTAAATTAGCAAGTTTAAAATTTAGCGGCTTGTTAGCTTCAAGTTTTGAATAATACAAGGAAACCTTCGAGCCTAAATCCTCGTCCCTAAAAAGAAAATAAATCATCTTTTGTCCAACGAGAATCTTCGGACGCGAAATCGGAATGTAAAGCGTTCCCATGCCCGACAACGAAAAATCCTCCTTACGGTTTCCCAACATTATATCACGAATTTTTTCACCATCGTAATAGATTACGTGATAATTAGTTATGGAATCTTTTCGGAAATAAGTAGCAATATAAGGACGTCCGTTAATGTCAGAGGCCATAGAAGTCTGATTGATAAAATTGGAATTCCTTTCAATTTCCATAATAGGCTTTGTATCAACACGTCTGAAATAATTTCCTAACGTATCACCCCGCACATCAAGCCAAGTTTGTCCGTAATCTTTGGAACAGATATAATACAAATTTTTATTGGTTTGAGCATCGTAAGCATTCTCCCGCCAAAGCCATGAAATATGAATTATATCACTATTATCAACATAAATCTGCCAATAAGGTCGCAAAAAAACCTGATTTTCCAAAATATTGTTCCAAACCCTGACCCATTTTCCCTGCTCAACCAAATAACGGTTCATAACGATATTATTGCTGCAACGGTAAACGAAAAACAAATCCCCATTCTTAAACCGATAAAATTCAGGATACGTTACATCTTTTTCCGCATCAACAATATCATCAGAAATCATTCCTTGCAATTTTCCCAATTCAAGACTAAAAGGAGCGACTGATTTACAATATTTTAAAGGCGAATTATGATGATCGAACGCCACGTGCAAATATCCCTTTCCGTCCAAAACAATGCTTATAACATTGTGAGCATCAGTTCGATTAACAATCCTATAATTACTTCTTTTTAAGATAAAACTTTCCTGTTTTTTGTTTTTCGGTTTCAAACAACGTTTGCCCAAAACCAAATAACCTTTAGGATCGTAAAACGCAATAAACTGAGTATCATCGAGTGTGGTCAAAGCGTTGCAACGAAAAATCGCCGTATTAACCGAAGTTTTGCTAAAAGCCGAATCCACTTCCACGATTTCAGTCTTAAACTGCGCTCTGACCATCAATGAAAACAAGAAGAAAAAACAGAATAAACCAAATCTCATTTTACGATGAATTTTTTAATTTCCGTTTTGACAGAATCTCTGATTTTAAAAAGATAAATTCCTGATTTTAAACCTGTTATTAAAAATTCATTAGCAACTCCAGGATTAATTTCGGGGATTTTAACCATCAAAAGCCTCTTGCCCGAAACATCAAAAATCTCTACAAAAGCATTTTTGAATTTTTCGGAAGCTTTGTAATAAATTTTTTCAGTCGTAGGATTAGGATAAAGCACTGAAATATAATTAGTTTCAGGCTTTAAATCGCTAACTGGAGTTTTTTTTACAAAATCAAAGGTTACGGCTTTGCCGGCACTAGAAACGCCACCGTCAGCATAAACGTTTTTAACATAAAAAGTATACGAAAGCCCGTTTTGAACCTGATATGTAAAAGTTTTGATTTGCGGATCTGAAATTTCCTCAACCAATTCCGAATTGCAATAAATCATATAACCCGAAAGCTCAACATCGTCATACAAACTTTGGTCTTTGTCGATTTTAATATTATCCAAAAGCAAAGCCGAAGCCCCGCCCAAAGGAGTTATATTGTTGAAATTAAAATACAAAACATTTCCTGACAATTCTTTCAAACTGAAATTGTATTGTGTCCATTCATTAGGAACATCAATTTCTTTAAATACTTTATAATTAGAAGGTTTTGTATTTTCAGAGATTTTCAGAACGGAATTTCCGCCTACGGATTTCGCATAAAAAGTCAAAATGTCGGAAGAGGAAACTGCAACTTTAGGCAAGGTTAAATAATCGTTTGTCGAATTTTTTACAGCCGTAAAACTTGCCGCACATTTTTCTCCGTCAAAAGCTTTAAAATCACCGTCCTGACCATTCAACAAAACCCACGCCGAAGGACTGCCCTTTTCAGCGTAACTGATTGGAACATCAATAGTTTGATAATTATCCATATCAACGTTTGCCAAAAATAATTGCTCAAAGGAATCCGTATTTTCAAAATCCTCGAAATCGCTTTCAAAAGTACTCGTATTAGCGGTATTCCAAGTAAGCGTTACGGCTGTGGTATCTTCATTAACAACGCCAAAAACATCTGATTTTCTGTAATTTGCGCTCAAATTATAAGGGTCATAAAAATCCACTTCCGTTATATTGGTTTCACCTGCAAGCCAATATTTCAACTGATTTTCCTTCTCCGCTCCACACTCCCAAGCCTTTGAAAACATTTGGAAATAATCGTCAGCAGGTTTTGTACACGAAGCATAACCGCCTGACAAATCACCGATTAACTGCTTTTTGGAATTGAAAAGTCCTGAACCCGAAGAACCCGTTTCGGTTGTTCCTATTTTCCACAACGCAATATGCCAATGACAATTTTTATCATAATTAACCTCCTCATCATCTTCGTTAGGATAAGAATCCTTGTAAGGCTCTGATTTTGAAATAGATATTTTTTTATAAGAGCCTTGCGGATGATGAATACAAAACACATTATCCAAATTATCGGTTTCATTATTCGTAAAACCGGCATAAAAAGGTTCATAACTTTTAGGAGGAATTTCGCTGAGTTTCATCAACGTAAAATCCATAGAAGGAACCTCTAAAGTTTCTAATTTCGTTTTGTATTCGTTTTTGGTTGCCGTTGCGCACAAAGTAGCTCCCTCAATTGTCTGAGGTTTAACCGTTTCGTTGCCGCCGCAGACTTTTTTCTCATAATTAAAATATGCAGTCACAGTTTTAGCCGCCTCTTCGTCGCACAAACAATGCGCCGCCGTCAAAACAAAAGGCGTTCCGTCGTTTTTATAATTGTTGATAAGTGTTCCGCTACAAAGATATAAAACATCACCATCTTCAAAAGTATATTTTATAACAGCGTGTTTAATATCTTGATAATCAGCACCTTCATCACAATTAATATCGACTTCGTTGTCGCAAGTAGAGGCTCCTAACTTGAGCAAAGTTTTAATACCGCCGTTTAAATCGGAAAATCCGTAATAAACTTTTGAAATCTTAAAACTTTTCTGATTAACACCTTTGGGAACAAAAAGTTCGATTATAACTTCGGAGTTTTCAATCTGGCGTGTTCTTAAATCATTGGTACTCTTATTATTATATGACGTTATAGCTCCCAAAACGTCTAAAGAATCAGCACCGTAAAAATACAATTCCACATTTTTTTCCAAATAAAAATTTTCCAAATAAAATCCCAAAGAAAAAGAATTTTCCGAAGTTATTTTTAAGGAATAAATCTCACCCGAAGAAACAGAATATTTAGTTGCCTTTTCAAAAAAATCAATATCCGTTTTTATGACTCGAGCAAAATAAAGACGGTTGTTATCCTTCAAACTGCTTTTTTTGGAAACTGCCGGTGCCGGAATATTCTCTGAGGCAATTTCATGAGAATTTTCCTTCAATGAAAAACTTTTCGGAAGTTTTTCGTCTGTAATTTGCGCTTTCAAGATACCGACACTAAAAAGCAAAATCAATGTGTATATTATTCTTTTCATTATTAATTATATTTTCATCTTATTATCATTTAAATTTCACCGGCATACATCAAACCGTCATCTTTTAGGATTAAAACCGAATCGTCAATCATTTTTTTCAAAATGTCTTTTACAAAATCCGTTTTGTAACTGCCGATTTTCGCTAAAATATCCTCCAAAGAGATAGGACTTTTTTTAACGGTTTGATAAATCAAGTCAAAAATCTTGTCAAAATTTTCCGCATCAGAGAATTTCTCTTTTTTTGAGCGGCAAACATCGCACTCTCCGCAATCACAAACATCTGTTTGACCGAAATACGAAATCAATTGCTTAGAACGGCAAACCTCACCGTTAAGACAATATTTTATCATCGCATTGATTCTCGCCTCGTATTTTTCTTTCAGAAGTTCGTAAGTTTCGGGTTTAATAACAAGATTTTTCTCGTCAATCCGCCCTAATGTATATATTAAATAAGGTGTGGAATTTTTCGGAATGTATGAAATTATTTTTTGCGAGGCAAGTTTGTTAAGATAACTATAAATCACCTCAACCTTGCATCTTTCGCTGCGTGCCAACAAATCTTCGTCAATTTCAACATAGTTGTTAATAATGCCTTCACCGTGACGGAGCAAAAGTTTTATAAAATAATCGTATCCCGAATTAGCGACTTGAAATTTATACAAATCCATTCTCGAAATCAAAAACATAACTTTTGCTTTTGAAGAGACCTCGTCAGTGGTTTCGATATAACCGTTGCGTTGAAGAATTTTCATTGCGCTCAAAAGTTGCGCCTGATTAAAATTGTATTTCATCGCAAAATCGTACATTCTAAAAGGGAACATTGCACCTTGAGAACTGCCGATAGGAATTTGCAAATAATTTCCTAACGCATTGTAAACCTGACGGATATATTTTTTTTCGGGAAACGAATTAGTAAGATTTCTTTTCAACGATGCAATATCATCCTGATTATAAAGCAAAACTGCGTATGCTTTTTTTTCATCACGACCTGCCCGTCCCGCCTCTTGAAAATATGCCTCGGCAGAATCAGGCAAATCCAAGTGAATCACGCATCTGACATCGGGTTTATCAATTCCCATTCCGAAAGCATTAGTTGAACAAATAACTCGTGTTTTTCCGCTTTTCCATTGCGTTTGACGGTAATCCTTCCATTCCTGAGTAAGTCCCGCATGAAAATAATCCGCCGTAATGCCTTGAGATTGCAAAAATTCAGCTGCCTCTTTGGTTCTTTTACGGTTTCTGACGTAAACAATTCCCGTTCCCGGCTGTGCGTTAAGAATCTTTAACATATAATTTTCCTTGTCCTTAACGTTGCGGACGATGTAAATCAAATTTTTACGCTCGAAACTTTTTTGAAAAAGATTTTTCTCCTTAAACCTCAATTTTTCCTGAATATCTTCTGCGACCTCTTTGGTTGCGGTTGCCGTCAAAGCAAGAACAGGAACTTCTGGAAGTAAATCTCTGATTTCTGCAATTTTAAGATAAGAAGGACGAAAATCGTATCCCCATTGCGAAATACAATGAGCCTCATCAACGGCTAAAATACTAACTTTTATCCGCTGGAGTTTCTCCAAAAAAAGTGGCGTAGAAAGTCTTTCGGGCGAAATATAAAGAAATTTTGTTTCACCGAAAATGCAGGAATCAAAAGCACTGAGGATTTCCATTTGTGTCATTCCTGAAAAAACGGCTACTGCATTGATATTCTTACGTTTAAGATTTTCGACTTGGTCTTTCATCAAGGCGATAAGCGGAGTTATAACAATGCACACGCCCTCTTTTGCCATTGCGGGAACTTGAAAAATAATACTTTTTCCCCCGCCCGTGGGCAAAAGTCCGAGCGTATCTTTTCCCTCGTCGGCTACCGAGCGGATAATATCCTCCTGCAACGGTCTGAACGAGTCATAACCCCAGTATTTTTTTAATATGTCGGAGTAAATGCTCATATCCTCATTTTGGAGCGGGGCGTGTTCCCCGTATAATATTTTTGCAAAGATAATATTTTTTTAATAATTTTGCCCAAAATTTTTTAAGAATGTACAGAATTGTTTTAGTTATATTTTTTACGGCACTTTTTTCCATTTTGAAAGCGCAACAATCTCAAGTGATTTTCACTATCGACGGCCAAAACATTACAGCCGGAGAGTTTATCTCTGATAGTCATGGACTTATAAAGACTGAGGAGAATTGGGATTTTTCACAATTAATAGAAAAATATGCTGATTACAGACTGCAAATTTACGATGCAAAAAAGAAGAAATTGGACACTTTAACGAGTTTTCACCAAGCTAACGAATATTTTGAAAATTGCTTGATGATACAACACGTTTTTGATAGCAAAACTGCTCAAAAATATTTCAAAGAAGAGGTTGCACGCTCTGAATATCAATATCTTGTAAGTTATATCAAAATCAGCATTTCGGCCAATTCCAAAACTGACACTTTGGTTGCTTACAAGAAAATAATGTCAATAAAAAACAGATTATCAACCGGTTATAGTTTTTCAAAACTTGCCCGTCAGCTTTCTGACGATTTCAATGCTAATTTTACCGGAGGCGACCTCGGTTGGGTTTCGCCCGTGGATTTTTTTGCCGGAAGCGAAGCTGAAAATTACATAATTAACCATTATGACAATGACGAACTTTCTTCTCCCATAAGAAGCGGTGATTATTATTATCTGATAAAAACCGGCGGAAGAAGAAAAGCCGTATCTACGGTTACAATCAGCGCAATCGTTAAACCCAAAAGATATTCTTGGCAATACAACGACTCAATCAGAAAACTTTTCAACAACATAAAAGAAGAAATCAAAAACGGAAAATCATTTTCCCAACTTCAAAGCCAATATTCTGATTATCCGTTCAAAGAAGAAACGATTTCTTTGGACCAGGCATACAAAAAGTTTTCGACCAAAATCTATATTAAAAACAACCCAACCGGCGTAAGCAACATTATCGAAACGCCTAACTTCTTTTGTATCACCAAGATAATAAAAGAATCTAACGGTAAAAGAGACGTTGATTACATAAAAGAAAAATTCATCGGGTCGGAAAAATTCAAAGAATGTTACAATGCTTTTATGGATTCGCTCAAAGATAAAGCTGGGTATAAAAAGCTTTCGGATTATAGGGTGCTTTACAAATTGTTTCCCGATTCAGCGATTTATTTCGGAAAATGGGAGCCCGAAAACCTTGACCGCTACAACGAAAATCTTTTTGAATTCAACGGCAAAACTTATTCTGTAAGCGATTTTGCAAAATACGTTTACAAAACTCAAGGTCAGGACAATTATGACAAAATCGAAAACTATTTGAGAGGCAAATACAATGAAATGACAAATTCATTGGTTTTTCAAGTCGCTGACAAAGTCTTGAAACAAAATCCGGATTTCAATCCCAAAATGCAAAGTTTCAGAAATGACGAACTTTTTAGGATTTATAAGGAAAAACAAAATCTGCAAAAAAACGCACGTGATACTCAAAAAGTTTATGCGTATTACAAAACTTTGAATGCTAAACTCAAAACGAGTCATGTTTTAAAAATAAGTTTTTATGATTATTTAACAGACAAAAACCGCAAAAAAGCCCTTAAATTTGCTGCCGAAATATACAACGATAGCAATTATGTTTTCAAACCTGAGGTGATGAAACATATTAAAACGGGAGTTTATAAATTAGGCGAAAATTCCGATGTTGATGATATTATAAAGAACTTTGATTCAGGAAAATACACTCAAGAAAATAACGGCGTAACCGATATACAAAAAAATCATACGATTGCCGTCATAAAAGTACAAACTTTTCCTGTGGAATATTCCGCAAAAGAGGTTTTCCCGATAATATCGCCCCTGTATTACAGACATTTGGAAGAGGAAAATATAGAGCAATTGAGGAAAAAATATAATTTAAAAATTCAAGAAAACGCTTTAGAGAATATAAAGAAATTATTTGAAAAATAAATGAAAAATTTCGTTATAAAAAATATATGTACCTTTGCAATGCCGGCTTTGATTTCTTCGGCATTGTTTTCGTGTTCACAGCCTGAAAATTTTCAAGGCAAAACGCCTTTGGCAAAGGTTTATGATAGTTACCTTTATTACGAAGACCTCGGCGATTTGGTTCCTAAAGGCTCTTCAGCTCAAGATAGTGCAGCAAAGGTAAAAAGTTACATTGATGTCTGGGCAAAACAACAACTGATGATAAAAAAAGCAGAAATCAACCTCTCGCCCGAACAAAAAGACGTTCAAAAACAGTTGGATGAATATCGCAACAATTTGTTGATTTACAAATACAAAGACGCATATATCGCTCAAAATTTAGACACAAGCGTAACTAAAGCTCAAACCAAAGAATATTACGATACCCATCAAGACGACATGATTTTAAACTCTGCCGTCGTAAAAGCAATTTTTGTGCAAATTCCTGACAATCAGGATATTATTAAAACCACAAAAAAACTTTTGGAATACCGTAACGATGAAGATTCGCTTGCATTAACGGATTTCTGCAAGACGAAAGCCGTTAAAACAGAAAATTTCAATTTCAAATGGGTAACCCTGACTCAAGCCTGCAAATTTATGCCGGAAATGATCAGCGAAAAAAACGATATACTCAAAACCCACGGCATTATCACCGCCAAAGGTGATGATTTTGTATACCTATTGAAAATCAAGGATTTCATACCCGCAGGCGGAATAACTCCGTATGATTTAGAGGAAAAAACCATTTCAAGAATACTGATTAACAAACGCAAAACTAAATTAATAACAGACTTGGAGACAAATATATTCACGGATGCCGTTTCAAGAGGCAACCTTGAATTTTTCAATCCCCAAACAACAAAATAAACACAAAGAAAAAATGATTAACAAAATAAAAAATACGGTATTTTTGCTGATTGTTTTAAGCACATTTTTCGGCTCAAAAACATTGGCTCAAACCGCAAAAGACACCGTTATAGTGGACAAAGTAGTTGGAATCGTCGGCAACAAAATCATACTCGAATCCGCCATTCAGGCTCAATATTTTCAAGCCAAAGCCCGAAACAGAACAATTGAAAAATGCAAGATTTTTGAAGATTTACTTTATCAACAACTGCTTGTGGCTCAGTCAGAAATCGACTCTTTGGAGGTTTCGGAAAAAGAAGTTGAAGCCGAAATTCAACAAAGACTTCAAGGTTTTATCGACCAACTCGGCGGCGTTGAAAAAGTGGAAGAATATTTCAACAAACCTTTAGGAGAAATTAAAGAAGATTTGAGAGATGTTACCGAGGACCAATTATTAGCACAAAGAGAAAGAGGCGAAATTACAAAAGATATAAAAATTACGCCCTCAGAGGTTAATAAATTTTATAAAACGCTTTCAAAAGACTCTTTGCCGCTGATAGATTTGACATTGGAGATGAATCAAATAGTAATTTATCCGGAAATTTCTCAAAAAGACATTGAAGCGGTAAAAAAACGTTTGACAGACATAAGAGAAGAGGTTTTGAATGGCGGAGCACTTTTTGAAACCAAAGCAATACTTTATTCTGAAGACCCCGGCTCTTCTGCAAAAGGCGGCGAACTCGGAATGATGTCAAGAAGCGAACTCGTACCTGAATTTTCTTCAGCAGCCTTCGCCTTGAAAAAAGATTCGATTTCCGATATTATAAAATCAGATTTCGGTTATCACATCATACAAATGATAGACCGCAAAGGCGAGAGAATCAACGTCCGTCATATCTTGATGAAACCAAAATTCACTCAAGAGTCAAAATATAAAGCAAAACAAAAAATCGACAGCATTTACACTGCATTAACGGAAAAAAAATACAGTTTTGAAGATGCTGCAAAATTGTTTTCTGAGGATACCAAAACCAGTAAAAACGGTGGTTTAATGATAAATCCTTACACAGGAACTTCAAAATTTACCGAAGACCAAATTTATCCCACAAACTATTATAACATAAAAAATCTCAAGGAAGGTGAGTTTTCAAAACCGTTTGAAACTTTCGACGATAAAGGAAACACCGTTTACAAAATCATATTCATCAAGAGCAAAGTAATGCCGCATCAAGCAACGATAGAGACTGATTATCAAGAAATTCAAGACATGGCGATGGAGAAAAAATACAAAAAGGCATACGACAAATGGATTGCCGAAAAATCACAGTCTACGTACATAAAAATCGACAAAAGTTACAAAACTTGTCCTTTTGAATACGAAGGCTGGCTTCACACAGAAATAAAAAAATAAAAACTCTAAAACCATGATACAATACAAAAGCGACGTAGAAGCCTCTGATAGTCTGAAACTTAAACACGATGCTCTTTTAACAGAAATAGAGAAAGTCGTTTTCGGACAAAGAGAAATTATAGAACAAGTTTTAACAGTGATGTTTGCCGGCGGACATTGCCTTTTGGTTGGTGTTCCAGGACTTGCTAAAACATTACTTGTCAATACAATAGCAAAAGCGTTGGATTTAAAATACAAACGTATACAATTCACGCCGGACTTAATGCCGTCTGACATTACGGGGTCGGAAATTTTGGACGAAAACAAGCAGTTCAAATTCGTTAAAGGACCTGTTTTTGCTAACATTATTTTGGCTGACGAAATCAACCGTACTCCGCCCAAAACTCAATCTGCACTTCTTGAAGCAATGCAAGAGCATACAGTAACGGTCTCGGGCAATAATTACAAATTGGAAGAACCGTTTTTTGTTTTGGCAACACAAAACCCCGTTGAACAAGAAGGAACATATCCTTTGCCGGAGGCGCAATTAGACAGGTTTATGTTCAACGTAATTTTGGATTATCCGTCTTTGGAAGATGAAATTACGATTGTAAAAAATACGACAAAAGACATTATAGTTGAAACTCAAAAAGTGGTTTCGGCAGAAGAAATTCTTTATTTCCGCGAACTTATAAAACGTGCACCCGTTGCGGACAACGTTATAAAATATGCGGTTTCGTTAGTGGCAAAAACCCGTCCGAAAACTCAAAATTCAGATGCTTTAGCCGACAAATACCTCAACTGGGGTGCCGGTCCAAGAGCCTCTCAATATTTGATAACGGGAGCTAAAACTTACGCCTTGCTTCACGGCAAATATTCACCTGATATTGACGATGTTAAAGCCGTAGCATTACCGGTTTTAAGACACAGAATCATACGCAATTACCAAGCCGAAGCAGAAGGTCTTACAGAGGACGATTTAATCAAAAAAATGTTATAAAAAAAAAAGAAAGCGGGGCAAATCCCCGCTTTTTTTATTTCAGTTTTATAATGAATTTGAATTCCATATTTTCGGGTTTGATTTGATATTTTTCGAGCGGCATTGCACCCCAAGAATCTATACAACCAAGACCTTGATTTTTATAATCCAAACTAACGGCATAAAAATCGTTTTCAGGCAAATCCATGGTGTGTTTTTTGCCTCGTTCTGCTTGCGACAAATCTTCAACAGTGTAAGGAATTACCGTAAATTCAAAACAATCATTACCTTTCAAGATTTCAAAACCCTTATCGGAAGAGTTCGTAACGCTCAAACGTCTTGTATCACAACGGTTTGAACACTCCTGAGGAGAAGGATACGAATAGAAAAGCTCTTCGGGAGAAGCGTTGTAAAGTCCTACAAAAGCAAATTTTTTTCTGTCAATATAATTTTCGTAAGGACCTCTGCCGTACCATTCCACTTTGTTGAAATCCTTTTTGATTTGACATCTCATACCAAAACGCGGCAACAAAGGCAATTCTTTAACACCTTTAGTATCAAGCTTTTGTGATACTTTTATAACTCCATCAGGAAAAATCGAATATTCAAGAGAAAGTTCCGTTAAAGTATTCGGCAAAGCATATTTTGCGCTAATCAAAATACCGTTTTTGAGTTTTTCGTTTTTAAATTCAATAAGGTTTTGATTTTCGGAATCGGCTTTCCAATTCTTACAACGCACGTGCATTTTGTTACCGAAATCATTATCAGTAGGAGCACGCCAAAAATTAGGTTTCAAAGCACCTTTCAAAACATTTTCTCCACCGCAATAAAGCTCGGTCAAATAACCCGTTGTTTTATCAAAAACAGCTTTCGTATCGTTTACTATTACGATAATTTTGGAATCTTCAGGAGTGATTTTGGTTTTGAGTTTTTTGGCAAGGGGAATTGCATACGCAAAATCGTACGCCTTCAACAAAAATTGCTCTGAGGCTAATTCCTCATTAGCAGAAATACCATTAACAGTTGCTTTTTTCGTAATGTAATGAACGTTGAGGAAATATTCGCTTTCAAAATCAAAATTGAAGTTTTCAAGTTCCGATAAAACGAGTTTCTGCTTTTCGCCCGGCAGAACCTTAGGACAATCTTTTTCAAAAGTTTTAACGACTTTTCCGTTACACAAAACCTCAAATTTTATCAAGAAATTGCTCAAATCCGTAAAAAGATAATTATTAGCAATCTCTAACGCATTGTCTTGAAATTTACTGTCAATATTTTGACAATTGTATTTTACTTGGAAAAGTCCGGGGTGAGGTGTGCGGTCGGCATTAACAACACCGTTCATACAGAAATTTCCGTCAGAAGGCGTACCGGCAGGACCGAAATCTCCGCCCCAAGCCCAATAATTTTTACCGTTTTTATCGGTTTTAACAATGCCCTGGTCTACCCAGTCCCAAATAAAACCGCCTTGAATCTGATAACTCGTCTTAAACAAATCCCAATATTCATCGAAACCGCCATTGCTGTTGCCCATTGCATGAGCGTATTCGCAAAGAATCATCGGACGGGGTTTCTTGGTTTTAGCATAATCAAAACAATAATGCCAAGGATACATCGGACATACAATATCAGTATTGCGAGCCTCGCCAGCTTGTTCGTACTGAACGGGACGCGTATTGTCAAAAGCCTTCAAACTATCGTATGCTGATTCAAAATTGCTACCGTTGCCGGATTCGTTTCCGAGCGACCAAACAATTACGCAAGGATGATTTATATCACGGTAAGCCATACGCATAACTCGCTGAACGTGAGCGTGCCGCCAAAGAGGAACACCGGCAATATTTTTAGGACCGTAAATAAGACCGTGCGTTTCCAAATTAGCCTCGTCCACGATATAAAGTCCGATAGAATCGCAAAGTTTGTACCAATAAGGATCGTTAGGATAATGACAAGTACGAACGGCGTTAATATTGTACTTTTTCATCAACAAAATATCTTTAAGCATTGATTCTCTGCTGATTACGTGCCCCGTATATTGGTCGTGTTCATGACGGTTCACACCTTTTACCAAAACTTTTTTGCCATTAACCATCAAAACGCCGTCTTTGATTTCAACCTTTCTAAAACCAATGTCAAAGGTCATAAATTGCGGATTTTCAGCGGTTTTGTTTTCCAATGCGACAACCAAACGGTAAAGTTCAGGATTTTCCTCCGACCAAAGTTTCGCATTAGGAACCTCAAGCGTGATATTGCGGTTTTCGGTTGCTGAAGTCTTGATTTTGTCAATATTAACACTTTTTTTCGCAACCTCATCACCTTTGTAATAAAGCGTTGCTGAGAGTTTTACATTTTCATCTTTAACATTATGATTATCAACAATATAATCAAGCTTTACAGTACCGTTTTTAAGGTCAGAAATCTCAGATACGATTTTAACGTTTCTTAAATGCGTTTTAGGACGGCAGTAAAGACAAACGTCCCTTTCAAAACCGTTGAAACGGAAGAAATCCTGATCTTCGAGATAAGACGCATCAGACCATCTTAACATCTTGAAAGCCAAAAGATTATCTCCAGGTTGAAGATATTTTGTAATATTAAATTCGGAGCAAAGTTTTGAATCCTCCCAATATCCTGCATATTTACCGTTAACATAAACGAAAGCTGCACTTCTTGCGCCGCCAACGCTAAGTACAACTTCTTGATTTTCAAAATTTTTAGGCAATGTGAAAACTTTTCTGTAAACGCCCGTCCAATTGTTTTCAAAGGGAACTTCAGGCGGCTTTGGATCCCAACTGAAATCGTATGAAACGTTAGTATAAACGGGAAAACCGTACCCGTTCATCTGCCAATCGCCCGGAACCGGGATTTGTCCCCACTGTGAATCATTAAAATCCTTGTTTTCAAAGCCTTGCGGTACTTTTGAAGGATTTTCTGCAAAAAAGAACTTCCATTTGCCGTTTAGGTTTAGGTAGTAGCCGGATTTTTCGTTGTCGGCTTTAGCATTTTGAATTTTATCGTAAACAAACCAATGTGCGTGCATTGGTTCACGATTTTCTTCAACAATTTCAGGATTCCGCGCTTGAATCGGAAGTTGTTGAGAATTAGCATTTAGCGAAAATAACGTTAATGCCGCTGTTAAAATTTTGTTTATTTTTTTCATAAATACTTTTTAAATAAGTTTTTCGGCGCAAGTTATGAATTTTTTTTGAATTTTTCAGACCCCAAAAAACAAAAAAAACGGAACAGAAAAACTCTGCTCCGTTTTTTTTGTTTCAATTATGGAAATTTTTTTTCCCTAAAATCCGAGTTGAAATCCTGCAAATGCCGCTACGTCGTCCAACTGAGGATTATAACCGAAAGCCGCATAAACCGGTAATTTGAATTTATCCGTTATAGGTATATCTTTTGAAACTTGAAGTCCTATATTCACTACATTAAACCCATCATGCGTACCCGTACCGTCGCCATACCAAGTAGAAGGATTGAAAACCATTCCCGCAAAAGGACGAAATTCAACGCCTTTTACATCAGCCGTATAGCCGAGTTCAAAATACGTTCCGTAAGCGTTTTTGGTAGCCTCATCAGGGTCATCGTCTTCCAACCAATATTTCTTGTCGGCACCGTAGAACAGAATGTTGAACGAAGCGTCAAGTCCAAACTCGCTGACCCAGTCAACGGAAAATTCTAAGGCATGTGCCGTTTCGTCTGACTTATAATTGCCATATTTCGGGGCATCGGGCGAAAAACTGTCTTCTTGCGTAAAATAATCCGTCAACGTAAAACTTACTTGACCAGCAGTATAAGATGCGTAAATGTCAAACTCTTTCAACACGCCGTTAAAATCCGTGCAATTCCAAAGTCCGAGAGTAAAATTACCCGCAGAAAAATCCAAATACGGTTGGAAATTAGCACCGTGCAAAAGTAGATTACCCCTCCAAACATACGCACTTGTAAGGTCAAAACCACCGCTGAATGTAACGCCAGACTCCTCCTGTATTTCAAAATCCTCATCATCCTCTTGAGCGAAAGCCCCGAATGACATCAATGCTGCACACGCAAATGTTAAAACTATTTTTTTCATAATTTAATTTTCCTTTTAAATTGTTATACTGCATAAAAAAACTATTCCGTTTTAAAGAATTTCATTAATTCTGTCAAATTTTCTGAAAGTTCAGAAAGCGTATCGCTGTTATCCGACATTTTTTTAGATAATTGAGCAAACTGCTGTGTTGTA
>JAFYDK010000007.1 GCA_017544805.1 Bacteroidales bacterium
AATACCCTGATAACGCAATTGATTGAGCGTCTGCGCAACGCCGGGAAAAATGCGTGTATTGGGGAGTTCCACCTCGCTGAAAAGTCGTTGGTAGGTCTTGACGGCAAGTTCGCGACGGGCATTGTCGAGGTTGCCAAGTTTTTGGAGCGCGTCGCCGAGGAGCATACCAATCGTAGCCCGCATTTCATCTGAGGGAGGCAGCGGAATGTCGAGTTCCTTGAAAGTTGCCGTCATTGTGGCGAGAATACCGTTTACAGTGTCGGCTATCGTGCCGTCGAAGTCAAAAAAAATTGCTTTGAATGTTGTCATCTTTATTAAATACTATTAAAAAAATCTACAAAATTCTTATCTCGTAAAATTAGCGATTTTTGCAAAAGTAATCGGTTTTATGCAAAAATCCAAACTTAATTTTCTCCTGATTATCAGATATTTAACCTTATTTAACAATTCCTTTACTGATGACCTTATACACCTAAAAAAAGACCATAAATTGATGTTTTTTTGTTTAAATATGTAATTAATAATATAAAAAAAGCCTAATAAATTTGGAAAATTGAAATATTTTTTGTATATTATAATACAACTTTAAATTTTTAAAACAACAAACAAATTAAATTTTAAGAATCATGAGAACAAAGAAAATCATTACAAACAAGTACGTGGTGTTGCTTATTGGCGTCAGCACGTATGCAAAGGCTAAGTTAGGTGATATTCCTAACGTTAAAGCCAACATTTTGGAGTTGAAGAAACTTTTTCTTGACCCCAAGTTTATCGGTGTTAACGAGAAAAACTTAATTGTATCTTTCAACGAAAGGCACGATGAGATTAATCGTAAAATCACTGATGCAGTGGAACTTGCTAAAAGTTCTGATTATACGCTTTTTGTGTATTATTCGGGACACGGCGTAATTTCACCGCTCAATTATAACCTTTATTTCGCCTCTTCGGATATTGAGGAGAAATATCTAGAGGATAATAGTATTGAAGCTAAAAGACTTTTGGAAAAACTTTCAAGAAGTCAGGCTTCGAGAAAAATTCTTTTGGTAGACGCTTGTCATAGCGGTCAGATTCACAATACGATGGGCGATGTAAAATCTAATGTTGCTTCGCTTATGAAGGATTACGAAGGCGTTCAGTACGTTACGGCGTGCGACGAGTATTCTTCTGCGCTTTATCCTAAAAAGAATCCTGACGTACCGACATATTTTACCGGTGCCGTTTTGTCAAGGGTTCATACGGGTTTGGATATCGAACGTCCGTACCTTACGTTAAGGGATATTGTTGATGATATTACGCTTGATTTCAAAAACAGGGCTAATATGCCTTTGCCTCAGATTTCGAGTGTTCAGAGTGTTGATAAAATGCCTTTTGCGTATAATGTTATCAATAAGGATTTCAGCACTTATGATTATTCAGCTTTAAGCGAAAATTCAACTAAAAATATCGAAACTCAGTGGGAAAAAACTGTCAAAGCTGGTACGCTTGTTGCATATTACGATTATACGGAAAAATTTCCTAAAAGTAAATATGCTAAACTTGCTGAAAAAAAGGTACTTGAACTCGAAGAGGAAGAAAAGTGGCAAAAAACTTTAAATCTTGGTACGCTTTTCGCCTATGAAAGTTACAAAAAGGCCTATCCTATGGGTAAATATATTAGCGTTGCTAATATGAGAATTTCAGAATTTCATAACTTAAAGAAAGACAACGATATGTGGAACTCAGTTTGCAATATTGATACGCTTGAGCAGTATAAAGCATACCTTTCGACATTTCCGAAGGGATGCCATATTGACGAGGCAAAATCAAGGGTGGAAGTTTTGCTTGCGGACAAGAATGCCGCAAAGAAATTTTTATTTTTGTTTTTCTCGTTCGTTGCGTTTTTTATGTTTTTGATGCCTAACACTTTTGTAAGCAGCAACGGAAATAATAATTTCGATACCGTTTATGCTGTCAATAGTGCTAATGATGACAGTATTAAGAATAATGTTGTCAGCGTAAATAACGGTGATGTTTATAAATCTGCCGAATTTAAATCTGCTGATAATGTTAAAAAAGCGGACTTATTTGTTGCGCAAAAAGATGAAATGCATTATGCAACGGCATTGAAGTTTTATATGGATGCTTTAGGTGAAAATCCTGACGATGTGGAACTTTTGGAAAAAACCAACAGCCTTAAAAGGAAAATGGATACGCTTTATTTTAGATACATGGAGTATGCTAAAATTTACCTTGAGGCTGACCATGGTGATGAAAGTGCAATTGAAATGTACGATATGGCACTTAGAATGCGTCCTAACGATCCTAAAGCTCTTCAGGCAAGAAGTAAACTCAGAAGCAAATAAAAACTCTTCAGGTTTTTATTTGCCCTGAGTTTTTTTAGTTTTTATTGGAATAATCTCTTTCACCGAATATCGACGAACCTATTCTAACGATTGTACTTCCGCATGAAACGGCAAGTTTATAATCCTCAGACATACCCATTGAAATTTCCGTAAACTCCTCTCCCACTGTATTTTGGTATGTCGTTTTAACAAAATCGGAAAACTCTTTGACCAAAGAGAACTCTTTAATAATTTCGGCTTCGTTTTCTGTATTTGTCGCCATTGCCATAACGCCTTTTAATTTGATGTTTTTCAATTCTGCAAAAGCGTTTTCTTCAAGCATTTTTTTTAGTTCGCTGATTTCAAAACCGAACTTCGTATCCTCTTGAGCGACTTTTAATTGCAAAAGACAATTTACTATACGACCGTGTTTTTGTGCCTGTTTGTTTACTTCTTCGGCAAGTTTCAAACTGTCAATACTGTGAATCATATAAACAAACGGGATAATATATTTTATCTTATTGGTTTGAAGATGACCGATTTGATGCCAACGTATATCTTGCGGCAAAACTTCATGTTTAGCGGTCAATTCCTGAACTTTGTTTTCACCGAAATCTCTGCAACCTGCATCGTAAAGAGCTTTGATGTCTTCTGCGGGTTTCGTTTTGGAAACGGCAAGAAGCAATACGTTTTCCGGCAAAGATTTTTTTGTTTCAATATAGTTTGCTACGCAACTCATTTTATTTGATTAAAAGTTTATATAAAGAAAAAACAGGGCTGTCCTCCCCTATTTTTTTTGATGTTTTTTTTTGAATTACAATATTTAACTTAAAGTATTACTTTAATATTAAGTTAGAATTTACTTTAAGTGTTTTATCTTGATTATCCGATATTTACAAAGCCCCTCCCCCACTTAAAAAAACTGCCATTAGAAATATTCCTAATGCGGTTTTAAGCAGTTCTACGGGGTGTTTTTAGTCAAAAAAACTACTATCGAAATCAAGGGGTAAAATATCTTTTACGCTGTTGATTATCAAACATTTATTGCTTGACGACAAAATAATTTTAATTGGTTGGGAAAATCTTTTTTCGGTTTCCAAAATTACTTGTCTGCACGCCCCGCAAGGTGTAATCGGTTGATTTATAATCTTTCCGTCATAAAAAGCAGAAATTGCCATTGTTAGGATTTTATTGTGCGGATATTGAGAATTCGCATAAAAAATAGCTGTTCTTTCTGCGCAAGTCCCGGACGGCGATGCGGCGTTTTCTTGATTAGTACCATTTATAATTACACCGTTATCTAATCTTAATGCTGCCGAAACCGAAAATTTTGAATAAGGAGCATACGCATTTTTTAAAAAACTTTCCGAAGACTGCACTAATTCCAAATCATCTTTTGAAAGTTCTGTTTTTTCACATTCCGTTATTTGGGAGGAGATGTTAATTGTTTTCATGATATTTCTTGGGGTTAAAAGATAAAATAAAGACGGGAAAAAAATCTCCCGTCTTTTATAAGGTTTTCTTCTTATTGAAAAATTATTATTTCAACAATTCAGCCATTGCCTTTCCTAAATCAGCAGGAGATTCTACGACTTTGATACCGCATTCTCTCATAATCTGCATTTTAGCGGCTGCTGTGTCGGCTTTTCCGCCGATGATTGCGCCAGCGTGTCCCATTCTACGACCTTTTGGTGCCGTTTGACCTGCTATAAAGCCTACAACGGGTTTTGTGCCGTTTTCTTTAATCCAATATGCAGCTTCGGTTTCCATAGAACCGCCAATTTCACCAATCATAATGATTCCTTTGGTTTCGGGGTCTGCCATGAAGAGTTTTACAGCGTCCAAAGTCGTTGTACCGATAATCGGGTCGCCACCGATTCCGATAGCCGTCGTTTGACCCAAACCTGCTTTCGTTACTTGATCAACAGCCTCGTAAGTCAATGTACCTGAACGTGATACGATACCTACACAACCTTTTTGAAAAATAAATCCGGGCATTATGCCTACTTTTGCCTCGCCTACCGTTAAAATACCGGGGCAGTTAGGACCGATAAGGCGGCAGTCTTTGTCTTTGAGAAATTCTTTCACCTTAACCATATCCTGAGTGGGAATGCCTTCCGTAATGCAGACAATAACTTTGATGCCTGATTCGGCTGCTTCCATAATAGAGTCAGCTGCGAAAGCTGGCGGAACGAAAATACAACTTACATTTGCACCTGTTTTCTTAACAGCCTCTTCAACCGTGTTGAAAACGGGTTTGTTCAAATGCGTTTGACCGCCTTTACCGGGTGTAACACCGCCTACGACGTTAGTCCCGTATTCTATCATTTGACCGGCATGAAAAGTACCTTCGCTGCCGGTAAAACCTTGTACTATGACTTTTGAATCTTTGTTTACAAGTATGCTCATTGTTAAAATTTTTTTGAATTTTTTACTAACCGCAAAATTATATTATTTTTTTGTCTAACAAAAAATAATTAATATAAATTTTTTGTGAAATCTAAAAAAAATCACTCAAGCCGCACCGTTATGACTCTTGAGAAAATTAATGAAGGATTTTAACATAATTTTCTTGAAAAAGAGTTTTTTTTTTCTTTTCTTTGCAGTGTAAAAAATACACAATTAAATTTCTATTATGAAAAAATTTTTAACCTTAACTGCATTTGCTCTTGCGGTTGGTTTTTCCAATGCGCAAATTCCGCAAAAGGTCGGAGCATTTAAGATTTCCGACGTTAAACTTACTGAAAGTCAGTTCCTTAAAAATCAAAAATCTGACATTCATTACATTTTGGGACTTGATCCCGACAGACTTTTAGCACCGTACATGAAAGAGGCGGGACTTACTCCGAAGGCTGCGAATTATTCAAACTGGGAAAATACCGGTCTCGATGGTCATATCGGAGGTCATTATCTTTCAGCGCTTTCGTATATGTATGCCGCAACGCAAAACCCTGAAATAAGTGCAAGATTGGATTACTTCTTGTCAGAGTTAAAAAAATGTCAGGACAATGACGGTTATCTTTCAGGCGTTCCCGGCGGCAGACAAATTTGGAAGGAACTTCATGATGGTAACATCCGTGCAGGCTCTTTTGGACTTAACGACCGTTGGGTACCACTTTATAATATTCATAAAATTTATGCCGGACTTCGTGACGCATATCTTATCGCTGGAAAACAAGAGGCTAAAACAATGCTCATAAAACTTTCAGACTGGATGATTTCGGTTGTTGAAAAACTTTCTGACGATGAAATTCAAAAAATGCTAATTTCCGAACATGGCGGTTTGAATGAAACTTTTGCAGACGTTTATGCCATTACGGGCGACAAAAAATATTTGAAAATCGCTCATCAGTTTTCCGATAAAAAAATGCTTGACCCGCTTTTGAAAGGTGAAGACAATTTAACGGGAAAACATGCTAACACTCAGATTCCTAAGGTTATCGGTTATAAACGTATTGCAGATTTGGAAGGTCTTCCTGATTGGGACAAAGCTGCTAAATTTTTTTGGGACGTGGTTATAAAACAACGCAGCGTTTCTATCGGCGGCAATTCGATGAGAGAGCATTTTAATCCGACAAATGATTTTTCAGCACTTTTGGCCTCAGAGCAAGGTCCTGAGAGTTGCAACACTTATAATATGTTGCGTCTTACAAAAATGCTTTATCAAACAACGGGCGAGAAAAATTACATGGACTATTATGAAAGGGCATTGTACAATCATATATTGTCAATTTTGAATCCTGTTCAAGGCGGATTTGTTTATTTTACGCCGATGAGATCCGGTCATTACAGAGTTTATTCACAGCCTCAAACCTCGATGTGGTGTTGCGTTGGAACAGGTTTGGAAAATCCTGCACGTTACGGCGAAATGATTTATGCTTACGAAGGTAATGATTTGATTGTCAATTTGTTTGTACCATCTGTTCTGACATGGAACAGCGTTAAAATCTCTCAACAAAACAATTTTCCTCAAACACCTTCTACTGATATTGTTTTTGAGGAGACAAGTGGTAAAAATTTCGCACTAAAAATCCGCAAACCCTCTTGGTGTGAGAATGTTACTGTTAGTGTTAACAACGAAAATTCAAAAGCGAAAGAGGAAAACGGTTATATCGTGATTTCAAGAAAATGGAAAAAAGGCGACAAAGTTCATGTTGATTTGCCGATGCATCTTTCTGCTGAAACAACTCCTGACGGCAAAGCGCAATATTCTTTTCTTTATGGTCCGATAGTTTTGGCAGCAAAAACTGGTACAGACCGTCAAGACGGAATGTATGCTGATGATTCACGAGGCGGACACATTGCTAACGGTCCTCAAATTCCTCTGTATCAAATGCCTGCCATAATTGGTGAAAAAAATTCTGTTTTGAATCATTTAAAACCTGTTGAGGGCAAACCTTTAACATTTTCGCTCACCGGTCTTTCGTTGCCGCAATTTGAAGGCATGAATTTAGTACCGTTTTATTCGCTTTACGAGTGTCGTTATCAAATTTACTTCCCGCTTTATTCTTCAGAGGAATGGGCTGGAGAAAAACAAAAAATCGCCGATGCTGAAAAAGCTGCTATCGAATTGGAACAAAGCACGTTAGATAAAATTTTCTGCGGTGAACAACAATCTGAAAGCGACCATTTTATTTCACAAAATTATTCTTGGAACGGTTCTGACGGCGGTGTTCATTGGAGAACGACACGTGGCAAATTTTCTTACGAAATGAAAGCTCCGAATGCTAAAAAAATCCTTGTAAAAGGTTTTAATGATTGGAGAAAATTTCAACTTTCGATTTCGGGTAAAACGCTCGGTACGTTTGGTTTTGAGTCCAAAGGTGAAGTTGTAATTGACATTCCATCAGATGTTTCAACAGATGAATTTACGCTTGAATTTACTCCCGAAAAAGACAAAGAAACACCAAGAGTAAGTGAAATTAGAATTTTAAAATAAGAGTGAAAAAAAATACGAAATAAAAAAAACGGCTCCGAAATGGAAGCCGTTTTTTTATTTTTATTTGGCGTAATTAACCGCTCTTGTTTCTCTGATAACCGTAATTTTAATTTGACCCGGATAAGTCATTTCGTCTTGAATCTTTTTAGCAATTTCGGCTGAAAGAGTTTCTGTTTGTTGATCTGTAACTTTGTCAGCACCGACGATAACTCGAAGTTCCCTTCCGGCTTGAATAGCGTAAGTTTTAAGAACTCCCGGATAAGATTGAGCCAAATCTTCAAGTGTTTTAAGACGTTTGATATAACTTTCTGCAATTTCACGTCTTGCGCCCGGTCTTGCACCTGAAATCGCATCACAAACCTGAACGATAGGAGAAATCAAACTTGTCATTTCAATTTCGTCGTGATGTGCACCGATAGCATTGCAAATTTCGGGTTTTTCTTTGAACTTTTCCGCTAATTTCATTCCGACAATTGCGTGCGGCAAATCCGGCTCTTCATCGGGAACTTTACCGATGTCGTGAAGAAGTCCTGCTCGTTTTGCAGCTTTAACATAATTCGGAAGTCCGAGTTCTGATGCCATTACAGCGCAGAGATTTGCTGTTTCGCGTGAATGTTGCAAAAGATTTTGTCCGTATGAAGAACGGTATTTCATTTTTCCAATCAATCTTACAAGTTCGGGGTGGAGCCCGTGAATACCCAAATCTATGTAAGTGCGTTTTCCGACCTCGGCGATTTCTTCTTCCAATTGTTTTTTGGTTTTAGCCACTACCTCTTCGATTCTTGCGGGGTGGATTCTGCCGTCCGTTACTAATTGGTGAAGTGCCAATCGTGCAACTTCTCTTCTTACGGGGTCAAAACCTGAAAGAACGATTGCCTCCGGAGTATCATCAACGATGATTTCAATTCCTGTTGCAGCCTCCAAAGCTCTAATATTGCGTCCCTCACGACCGATAATACGGCCTTTAATTTCGTCATTATCAATATTGAAAACCGTTACTGCGTTTTCGATTGCCGTCTCCGCTCCTACTCTTTGAATGGTTTGAATAACAATCTTTTTTGCCTCTCTTCCTGCTTGAAGTTTTGCCTCTTCAAGAATTTCGTTTTTAAGGCTGATAGCCTCGGTCTGTGCTTCCGCTTTTAACGAGTCTATTAATTGTTGCTTTGCATCAACTGCCGAAATTCCCGCTATTGCTTCAAGATTTTCTTGAGCTTTTTTCCTCAAATCATCGAGTTCACGGTCTTTGTTTTCAACCTTTTCTAACTGACGTTCCAAATTTTCTTTTATAACGTCGGTTTCACTCTTTTTTTGGTCAAGCTCTTTTTGTTTTTTTTGTAATTCTCCTTTTGTTTGGTTAAGAGAATTTTCTTTTTGTCTGAGTTTTTGTTCCAATTGTTGGAGTTTGCCGTTTTTTTCGTTGGCTATCCTTTCGTTTTCAGACTTCATCTTCAAAGCCTCTTCCTTGGCCTCAAGTATTTTCCTTTGTTTAATTGCCTCGGCATCTGCATTTGCATTGTCGAGAATTCTGCTTGCTGTTTTTTCCGTTGCTTTTATTTTTAAGAAGTATCCCAAAACGTAACCTATTACTAAGGCTACCACGGAAACACAGGCAGCTATTACATAATTACTCATTTTAATTGTTATTGTTGATTTGGTTATAAAAGTACAAAAAAAGACCACACCGATTTCGATAGCGTTTAAGAAACCCCTGTAATACACGGGCGGGACTTACTCCTTTGTTTTTAACTTCCAACGTCAGAATACTTTTTCCACCAAAGCAGAAAACAGAGCTGATTTACGGCGTTACCGTAGTATAAGGCCTGTTATACGCAAAGCGCAGATTAAGTCCCTATAATTTTTAATGTTGAGTTCCAAACCTCTTATAGAAACGGTGCGGTCAATATTTTTTCTTTTTTTTCTGAAAAAAAATATCTTTATGTTTAAAGAGCCTGAGATTTTTGGATATAATCATCCACTTCGCCGGACAAAATGCGCAATTCACTTATCAAATCGCCATCGTCCGTCTTGTTTTCATTGTCTATATATTTTGCAACTAAATCAATGGAAACCATAGCGAGAAAGTCAAAATTTGACATCTCGTTAGCATTAAATCTGCTCTTATAAATGCTGATTCTGTCATTTATAAGCTTTGCGGCAGCGCGTATTCTCTCCTCTTCGGAGCGTTTTACCCTCAGCGGATAAACTCTGCCGTCTATGGCTACTTTCATTGATAACTTGTCGTCCATTTGTCTTAACAAATTATTATATAGTATTCTGAAAAAAAATCTTAAAACTTAGTTGTTCAAAAGAGACAGACATCTGTCTATTTCCCGCACAATCCTGTTCAATTTTATTTTGGTATCATGAGCATCGGAGCCGCTTACCAAAGAATTTACCGTGCGGAGATTTTCATACTTCAAGTTCAATTGCTTTAACTTATCATCTTTAAAATTAATCTGTTCAAGCAATTCGCTATTTTTACTTCTCAAAGCAGAATTTTCCTCCCTCAGCCTATCACAAATAGTCATAAGCTGTCGGAATTTATCTCTGAAATCGTTGATTAATATCTCTTTATCCTCTGTCATTTTTAACCAAAATTCATATCACAAATATATGACAAGTTTTTTATTCGTGCAAATATTTTTACAAAATTTTTTAAAAAAGTTTTGATTTTGTTGATTATCAAGTATTTCTCTATGAAGTATTTTTTTATTACTAAAAAATGCGTTTTTTTTTGCACATTTTTTGAAACCTTTTTTCTTATATTTCGTATGAAGAAATTGTGTACACTATATATAAAAAAAATAAATGGCTGTTTTGAAGATACTCGTTATAGAGGACGATTTTATAACTCGTAACTATTTGCGTGATTTGTTCAGATATTCGGGTTACGAATGTCATACCGCTAAAAATGCTTCCGAGGGTTTTGATTTGTATGCAAAATACTCTCCTCAAGTTATATTATGCGGGTTGATATTGCCGGGTGTTTCGGGCATGGATTTTTTGCGCCGTATCCGCAATAACGACAAAAAAGTTTCTTTTATAATGTTAGCCTCCAAAAGCAGCGAAAAACTTGCCGTTGAGGTTTTCAGACTCGGTGCTAATGAGTATCTTAAAAAACCTATTCAAGATTCCGACGTACTTCCTTTCTTAAAAAATGTAGCCTCAAAAGTTGATATTGTCAAAGGAAAAGATACTTACGGTAATGTCAAAAGCGGAAAAATAACGATGGATTTTAAGACGGAATTCGGTGCGCCCTCGCTTATTGTGGAGAGGGTTATGCAGGAATTAAGCGAGGATTATTTTTCTTTAGAGGAAAGAACTAATATCGAAATCGGACTTTCAGAACTGATTACTAACGCCATAGAGCACGGTAATTTGGGAATTACTTATAAGGAAAAATCCGAGGTTATGAAAGACGACCGTCTTGTGGAATTGTATATGAGAAGGTTGGAAGACGAAACGTATAGTTCGAGAATGGTTACGATAGAATTTTCGTATTCACCGGAGGAATGTCAGTGGATAATAACGGACGAGGGCAACGGTTTCAATTATTCCAACGTGCCTAATCCTACGGTTGATGATAATCTCGAAAAACTTCACGGACGCGGAATTTTCATTTCTAAAATTTTGTTTGACACTATAGAATATATAGGAAAGGGAAATATTGTTAAAGTCAGAAAAAAACGTTCGTTCTTATTATAAAAAATGCTCCTTTTTTAGGGGATATTTTCTCTGCGATTTTAAGCTTTTTTATATCGGTCTATCCTCTTGATATTCAGAGGTGAGGGATTTTTTTTGAAAAAAATGGTTTAAAAACTTTTACGGGGTTGAAAAAAGTTTGTAATTTTATTGCCGCAAAACTTACTCAAAAATCAATTTTTTTATGGACAAATTTACTCACTTACACGTTCACTCGCATTATTCCATACTTGACGGAATGTCAAAAGTCCCCGACTTAATTGAAAAATGTCAAAAGAATGGAATGCACGCCATGGCCTTAACAGACCACGGTAATATGTTCGGTATCAAGGACTTATTTGACACTTCAAAAAAAATTAACGGAAAATGCAAAAAAGCTGTTTCTGAGTGTAAAGAAGCAATTGGAAAAGAAACCGATCCTGCAAAAAAAGCCGAACTCGAGGCTAAATTGCCTGAATTAGAGAAAAAAGCGGAAGAATATGTTCCTTTCAAACCGATTATCGGTATTGAAGCTTATTGCGCTCACGAAAACCGCAAGATAAAAGATCACAGAGGTTGGCATTTAATATTATTAGCAAAAAACAAAACCGGTTATAAAAGCCTTTGTAAATTATCATCAATCGCTTTTACGGAAGGCTATTATTATAATGCGAGAATCGACAAGGAAATTCTCGAAAAATATCACGAGGGTATAATCTGTTGTTCAGCGTGTTTAGGCGGTGAAGTTGCCCAAAAAATTATGGCGGGCGAAATCGAGGAAGCTGAAAAATCTGTTCTTTGGTTCAAAAATCTTTTCGGTGATGACTATTACCTCGAAATGCAGCGTCACAAAACTGATAAGCCAAATGCCGCAACTGATACTTTTGAAAAACAAGAGCAAGTAAATAAGGTTTTAATAGAGTTTTCTAAAAAACACAATATCAAGCTGATAGCTACCAATGATGTTCACTTTGTGGAAGAAGATCACGGCGAGGCTCACGACCGTTTGATATGCCTTTCAACGGGTAAGGATTTTGACGATCCTTTTCGTATGCACTATACGAAACAGGAGTGGCTTAAAACTCCTGAAGAAATGGAAGCTATTTTTTCTGACATTCCAGATGCCCTTTCAAACACCGTTGAAATTGCCGAAAAGGTTGAGGTTTATGATATTGATTCAGGTCCTATAATGCCGAAATTTGAGATTCCCGAATCTTTCGGAACAGAGGAAGAGTACAGAAAAAAATTTACGGAAAAAGACCTTTTTGATGAATTTACTCAAGACGAAAACGGCAACGTCGTTCTTTCTCAGGAAGATGCGGAAAAGAAAATCAAAAAACTCGGCGGTTATGAAAAACTTTACCGTATAAAACTTGAGGCGGATTATCTTAATAAATTGACATACGACGGAGCAAAATTCCGTTACGGTGATACTTTAACGCCAGAGCAGTCAGAGCGTATAAAATTTGAACTTCACGTGATGAAGACCATGGGTTTTCCTGGTTACTTCCTTATTGTGTCTGACTACATACGTGCAGCAAGAGAAGAACTTGATGTTTGGGTTGGTCCTGGTCGTGGTTCTGCGGCAGGTTCTGTTGTGGCTTATTGCTTAAAAATCACCAATATCGACCCGTTGAAATATGACCTTCTTTTTGAGCGTTTCTTGAATCCTGACCGTATTTCACTTCCCGATATTGACGTGGACTTTGACGATGACGGACGCGGAAAAGTTCTTGATTGGGTAACTCAAAAATACGGTGTTGAAAAAGTTGCGCACATTATTACTTACGGCACAATGGCGACAAAATCTTCAATCGCCGATGTCGGAAGGGTTCAAAGAGTGCCTCTTGCTATTGTCAATAAAATCAAAGGTTTGGTTCCAGACCGCGGTTTTGAGGAGTATCAAGTAAAGGCTGTAGACGGTGAGGTGCCGAAAAAAATGCCGAAGGTAAACCTCAAAAACTGTTATAAATACATTCCCGAACTTCAACAATTAGTTAAGGGTGAGCAACCTGAAGGTTTTCTTCTTGAGGGTCAGAACGATAATGTCGCATCCATGCTAAAATATGCCAAGGATTTGGAGGATACAAACCGTCAAATCGGTATCCATGCCTGCGGTGTTATTATCGGTGCTCAGGATTTAACAGACATTGCGCCCGTTTGTACTATTAAAGATAAGGATACGGGACAAGATGTCGTTGTAACCCAGTATGACGGACACGTTGTTGAAAGTGTCGGTTTAATCAAGATGGACTTTCTTGGTCTTAAAACTTTGTCGCTTCAGAAAGAGGCGTTGAAAAACATCAAAAAGCACAGAGGCATTGATATTGACCTTGAGGCTATTCCTATTGATGACGAACTGACGTATCAACTTTATAGTGAGGGACGCACAGTCGGAACGTTTCAGTTTGAATCCCCGGGTATGCAGAAATACCTAAAGGAATTAAAACCCACGCAGATAACGGACTTAATTGCGATGAACGCTTTATATCGTCCGGGTCCTATGGATTATATTCCGACCTTTATCAACCGAAAACTTGGAAAAGAGCCTATCAGTTACGATATTCCTGTCATGGAAAAGTATCTGAAAGACACTTACGGCGTAACCGTTTATCAGGAGCAGGTTATGCTTTTGAGCCGTCTTTTGGCTGGCTTTACACGTGGTCAGGCTGACTCTTTGCGTAAGGCGATGGGTAAAAAAATCGCTGCGATGTTGGCGGATTTGAAACCGAAATTCATCGAGGGCGGAAAGAAAAACGGTCATGACGAAAAGATTTTGCTAAAGATTTGGGGCGACTGGGAGAAATTTGCTTCGTATGCTTTCAACAAATCTCATGCGGCTTGTTATGCTTGGGTGGCTTATCAGACGGGTTATCTGAAAGCGCATTATCCGGCTGAATACATGGCGGCAAACTTAACAAGAAACAAGGATTCTATTGACGATGTGAAAAAATTCATGGAAGAATGTAAAGCCATGAAAATCAACGTTAAAGGACCTGATATTAACGAATCTGATTTAAACTTTTCGGTAACCAAAGACGGCGGAATACGTTTCGGTTTGGGCGGAATAAAAGGTGTTGGCGAGGCTGCCGTTGAGGGTTTGGTTGCTGAAAGAGAAAAGAACGGACCTTTCAAGGATATTTATGATTTTGTTGAAAGGGTTAATCTTTCGCAAATCAACCGTCGCACGATGGAAAGTCTTGCAATTGCCGGAGCTTTTGATACTTTCGGTTTAAAACGCAGTCAGTTTTTGGAACCTGCGGAGGGCGATACGGTAACTTTTAGCGAGGCTCTTAGCAAATACGGTCAGAAAATAAAATCGGGCGGCAATACTGCCGGAAATTCGCTTTTCGGTGGCACGATTGAAGTTTCCGTAAAAAAACCTACGCCGAGAAATTGCGAAGAATGGTCAGATTTAGTCCGTTCAAACAAGGAAAAAGAACTTGTGGGCATTTATCTTTCCGTTCATCCGCTTGATGCGTACAGAATCGAAATCGAATCTTATTGTAATGCTAACTTGTCGCAGTTTGCTGATTTGTCGGTGTTGAAAGACAAAAAAGATTTACGTGTTGCGGGTATTGTTACTGGGGCTGTGGAAAAAACTTCCAAAAGCGGCAATCCGTGGGGACAATTAACGGTTGAGGATTTTTCGGGCAGTCATTCTTTTGCATTGTTTTCAAAAGATTATTTGAAGTTCAAAAACTTTTTCACCGTTAATTATGCGGTTTTAATACGCGGAAATGTTCAATTGCGTTACAACAGCACTACCGAATATGAATTTAAGATTCAGTCGATAGAACTTTTGGAAGACGTCAAGGACAAAATGCTTAATTCAATAACTCTGAAAATACCTATTAACGATTTGAATACTAACATGATAGGTAGTCTCAAAGAACTTGCGGGCAGAAAAGGCGGACATTCTTTGAAATTCCAATTTTATGACCCTAATTCCAAAGTTTCTATCCGTATGGGTTCGAGGACGTATCGTGTTAAAATCGACAATGATATGATTTCAAAGCTCAAAGACGAGCAGATTGAGTACGAAATCAAATAAAAAAGTTTTTTTCAATACGTATTTATTTGCTGATAAAAACGCCGTGAATTCTTTTCTTTTTAGAATTTGCGGCGTTTTAATTTTTAGTTTTTTTTTATAAATTTGCAGCATCATAAATCTAAATAAAGTTTATCAATTATGCTAAAGAAAATTTTTACTGCTGCGGCGTTTGCTGTATTGTTTACAGGCTGTGGCTCCAAATCGGATAAGCAATCCGAAAATCCTAATGCTCAGCGCATTAAAGCCGATCAAATCGGTTATAAAATCAATACGGCAAAAATCGCCGTTGTTCCCGATGAAACTTCTGATGATTTTGAAATTGTTGATTTTGCCACTCAAAAAACTGTTTACAAAGGCAAAACGAGTCAGTCAAGTGAATGGGAATATTCAAAAACGAAGGTAAAACTCGCTGATTTTTCGGATTTTAACACCGAAGGAATTTTTGTTATCAGATGTCAGGGTGCAAAAGATTCTTATCCTTTTGCAGTGGGTCGCGGCATTTACGACGACCTTGCTAACAAGGCGATGAAAAGTTATTATTACGCCCGTTGTAGTCAGGAAATCCTTCCTGAATACGGTGGAAAATATGCCCGTCCGGCAGCGCATCCCGACGATAAAATCAAAATTCATAAATCTGCGGCAGGACCTAAACGTAAGGAGGGCGACATTATTTCATCAAAAGGCGGCTGGTATGATGCCGGTGATTATAACAAATACATCGTTAATTCTTCGATTTCGGTTTGGGAACTTTTGAACGCGGTGGAACTTTATCCCGAATTTTCAAAAAAACAGAATCTTAACATTCCGGAAAGCAAAAATTCTTTACCCGATATTTTGGACGAAACTTTGGTAAATTTAAGATGGATGCTTTCGATGCAAGACCCTTCTGACGGTGGTGTTTATCACAAACTTACGGCGCTTAACTTCAACTCAATGATTATGCCCCAAGACGATAAAGACGAGCGTTATGTTATTAAAAAATCTACGACGGCGGCATTGGATTTTGCCTCTACTTGTGCTAAGGCTTACAGAGTTTTGGAAAATTATAAAGATGAATTGCCAAAACTTCAGGACACATTGAAAAATGCAGCTATCGCGGCTTGGAAATGGGCACAGAAAAATCCCGAAGTTTTTTATGATAAAAATCCCGAAGGCGTTTTTACTGGTATGTATGATGACACCAAAATCCGCGACGAATTTACGTGGGCGGCTTTGGAAATGGTGCTTTTGACGGGCGACAAATCGTATTTGAAAGCCATTAAAAATGAGGACTTTGCTTTTAAAGTTCCGGCATGGGATTCAACCTCTTGTTTAGGCATTGCCTCTGTTTTGAACAATCCTAAAAATAGAGAATTTTTTGAGGAGGATTTTTATAATTTTATCCGCGACGGTTTTATTAAATTGGCTGACGGATTGTTGGAAAATTATGAAAAATCAGCATTTGCAACGCCTTTGACATATTTTCCTTGGGGTTCTAATTCTGTTGCAGCAAATCAAGGTTTAATCCTTGTAACAGCTTATAATGCAACGGGTAACACAAAATATTTGGAGGCTGCTCAAGCGGATTTGCATTATATTTTGGGACGCAATCCTATGGATTATTGTTACGTAACGGGTTTTGGTGCTAATCCTGTTAAAAATGTTCATGACCGTAGAAGTGTTGCCGATGGTATTGACCTTCCCGTTCAAGGTTATCTTTGCGGCGGACCGTATGCGAAAGCAGGCGGCGATGTTCCCGATTCGCTTTACAAATCCACAGCTCCCGCAATGCGTTATGTTGATAACAGCAGCAGTTACACCACAAACGAAATCGCAATCAACTGGAACTCGGCTTTAGTGTTCTTGGTTTATGCGTTGAATTAAAAGACAATAAAAAAGCCGCTTTTTTTAGCGGCTTTTTATTAATTGTTTGACAAAACTTTTTCCTTTAATTCTAAATATTTTCTTGTGAAATACGGTTGAATTGCCGATTCGCGGTAGTCAAAACCGTAAGCACGCCTTGTAACAGCAATTATCGGCGGGGCTTGAATTCTTTTAGCAACGCCCATGCCTTTAAACAATTTGTACCAACGTTCCAAATCCGTGATGAAACTTTTTGCATCGGGGAAAGTTGTTTTGATTAAATCTTCCGTTAAATCCGATTCTTTTCCTTGATTCAAAAATGCCGCTAAATCTCCCTCCAAATAGTGTTGAAGAATATCCGTTAAAGATGCTCTGTTCCACCATTGTTGCAATGCTTCAAACAATCTGTCGTGATAAGGATAAACGAGCGGATCACCGAGTCCTTTATCAACGGCTTGATTATCTGAAAGTTCTGCTGAGGGTTTCAATGTTAAAACTTCAATAGGCACAATTTCTTTTCCGGCTTTTGCGTTAATGAAACGGCATAAATCATAAACCGTATGTTTCCACAAATCGCCTATTGCAGCAAGGAATCCCGCAACATCGCCGTACAATGTCGCATAACCGACTGTTGTTTCGGTTTTGTTGCCGTTGTTGGTGAAAACTCCGCCCCATGCACTTGCAATGGCTGCCAAAACCCTTGAACCTCTGTCTCTTGCCTGAACGTTTTCCATATTAAAACCGGACAAAAGAATTTCAATTTCTTCGCCTTGAGCGTTTTTGGGTTTTAATCCGTTAATTTGACGTGATGTAAGTTGTGCACTTTCAGAAATCGGAACCGAGGTGTACCAACAGCCGAGATTTTTTGCGAGTTTTTCGGCAATTGAAATCGTGGTTTTGGAATTGAATTTTGTCGGCATATTAACGAGCAAAACGTTTTCTTTGCCGATAGCCTCGCTGTAAAGTGCAGCCGCAAGAGTGGAATCAACTCCGCCTGAGGCTCCTATTACAACACGTTTCAATCCGCTTTGAGCCATATAATTTTTAATGCCGTATATAAGCGAGGAATGAATGTCTTCTATTTCGGTTTTTTCTTTGTAATTCAATGGGACATCCGCAAAAAGTTCTCCGCCCGAAAGTGTAAAATCAACGTCCTCTTCCTTGAACATTTCGCTGTGAGCAATCAGTTCGCCTTTGGAATTCCAAGCCGCTGAGCTACCGTCAAAACAGAAAACAGTTTTGCCGTTGTTCTGAAGTCCCAAACCATTAACATAAAGTACGGGTTTTTTAAGATTTTTTGCGTGAGTTGAAAATCTGCGGTTGCGGCTCGAATTTTTCCCGACTGTAAAAGGTGAATAACTGAGGTTAATTAAAACTTGTGCGCCTTCTTCGCTTGTGCGTTCAAAAGGTTTGAGGTCGTAATCATCGTCCCAACCGTCCTCGCAAATCAAAACTCCGAAACTTACGCCACCTATATTATAAGGTGTAAACATTTTCCATTCGGGCAAAGAGTTTTTTACCCAAAGATTATCTTTGAAATGTCTTGGTTCTTCAAATTCACGATAATTGGGCAAAAGCGTTTTTACTTTATAAAACGTTTTGTTTTGAGTTGCGATCCACGCTGTATTGAGTTTTACTTTTCTGCCGTCCGTTCCCGTGCGTGGTTTTCCCGAAAGCGTTTCGTAAAACATTACACAACCGAAAATCAATGAAAAATCCTCAGTCGCTTCTTTGGTGAGTTCGTTTGCGAAAAATTCGCAATCTTCTATAAAATCGTTTTCCTCGAATTTGTCGCCGATTAAATAACCGGGTATTGCCATTTCTGGCAGAATCAAGAGGTTTACTCCATCTTTTTTGGCTTTTAATGCTGCTTGACGACAAGTTTCATAATTTTTTGCCGGATTCCCCGGTGTTATCGTCAGTTGCGAATATCTTATTTTCATGATTCTATGAAATTTTTCCAACAAAGTTATATAATATTGTACAAATAAGCAAATATATTTTTTTGATTACAAAAATTTCTTACCTTTGCGGTGTTTATTATTAATTTTAATTTTATAACACAATGAAAAAGAGTATTTTAAAAGCATTTTTCTTAGTTTCGATGTTTTGTGTTATTGCTGCTTGTTCTAAAAGTAACAAAACATCTTTCACAATTAACGGAACGGTTTCCGATGAAATTACCGATACGGCATATTTCGTTTATATCGGTGATACAATTTACAACATTGATGTAAAAAATACCGCTCCTGTTGATACGATTATCGTTAAAGACAAAAAATTCAGTTACACCTCTGACATCAAGGAGCCTCGTTTGATATGGTTGCAAGCGATATTCAAAAGTGGTGAAGTTTGTGGGGCATACGTTGATTTTATTTTAGTGCCGGGTGAAAGAGCCGATTTGAAGGTTTGCAACGGTTATTATGAACTTGACGGATCGCCTTTCTATCATCAGTGGCACGGGATTAATGAAAAGGTAACTAATATGCAAAAAAATATAGAGCAAAAGCCGATAGTTTGAGAGCCTTAGACAATCTTACCCCGGAAGTTATAGAAGCTTTTAACAAGGAATCTGACAGTGCTATGACTGATATTAAAAACTATGTATTGGGGCATAAAAACGAAGAAGGAGTTCTTGTCTTCAATACAATGGCGAGAATTGTTCCTATTGACGAATTTATCGAAGATTTGAATCCTGAAGTTCGTAACGGTAAATTCAAAACGTTGATTGATATTGCATTAGAGAGAGCTGAGGCCTCAAAAAAAGCAGAACAAGCATTAGCTGAAAATTTAAAAAAGACCTCTGAAGGTGCTATGTTCGTTGATTTTTCGGCTGAATATGAGGGTCAAACTCAGAAACTTTCCGATTATGTTGGCAAAGGCAAATATGTTTTGGTTGATTTTTGGGCGTCATGGTGCGGACCTTGCCGTGGTGAAATTCCTAATTTGATTGAGGTTTATAATAAATATAAGGGTAAAAATTTTGAAGTTCTCGGTGTTGCTACTTGGGACTCTCCTGAAGATACAAAAGGTGCTATTGAGGAGTTGAAAATTCCTTATCCGCAAATTATGAACGCTCAGCGTGCAGGCTCTGATGCTTACGGAATTAAAGGAATTCCCGAAATCATACTTTTTGCTCCTGATGGCAAAATCATAAAACGCGGTTTGCGCGGTAGCGAAATTGAACTTGCCGTTAAAGCAAGTTTAGGTAAGTAAAATTTTATGTTGGATGTTCATACGCATTTCAATCCGTTAGGATTGCTTGATATTTCCGAAAATTATTTTTCGGCTGAAACATCAGCGTTTTTTTCTGTCGGAATTCATCCGAAGGCGGAAAAAAACGCTGATTTTAATATTGTTAAGACTTTGGCTTTGAGAGAAAACTGCCTTGCTATCGGCGAGTGTGGTTTGGACAAATTTTCTTCTTTGTCATTAGAAGAACAGAAGGATGTTTTTGTATCTCAGGTCAGATTGGCAAAAACCTTAAAAAAACCTTTGATAATTCATTGTGTAAGACTTTATAATGAGGTTTTAAGGGTTCTGAAAGAGGAAAAATTTCTTTTTCCCGTGATTTTTCATGGTTTTAACGGTAATCCTCAAACAACAAATCAATTATTGAAATTCTCTAACGTATATTTTTCATTATCAGAGCGTTTGCTAAAAGGGAATAATTCCGTATTAAAATCATTGCCGATAATTCCTTTAGATCGGATTTTTTTGGAAAGCGACACTGATGAAAATACCGATTTTTTACGTCTTATTAATACTGTTGCAGAATTGAAAGGCGTTGAAAATAAGATTGTTAAAACCTTCGTAGAGCAAAATTTTATGAAAGTTTTTTTTTAATAAAAAAGGGCGGATTTTTTATTTAGTCTCCGCCCTTTTTTTAGTTTTAATTATTGAAAAATTTTATTTTGCCAATGTCAAATGAAAATTTTCTGCAAATTCCGCTTGAACAGCTTGAAGTTTTTTGTCAGCCTCTTTGAGTTTGGTATCAACGGCCTTGTATTTGCTGTCCCAAGTAACGCGCATTTCGGGCGAAAATTCATTTTCAGGAACTTTATAAAGCCTTACCAATTCCTGAGATTCGTCTTCTGCAACACCTTTATAAACAGCTAAATACTCCAAAATTGCGTCCTTTAAGTTTTCACCTTCTTTAATTGCAGGAATAGTTTTGATAGTGGCAATCGAATTGTCTACCTGCTCTTGAAATTCCAAGAGTGCGGCGTCCATTTTTTTAGCGACGTATGTGTCGTAAGTCTCCAAAAGTTCATCGTATTTTATGATGACTTTTTTCTGTTCTGACATTAAACGGTCGTTAAAAATGGCTGCATCTTTTGGCGATGGTTTGCACGAAAAAAATAGTGTCAGCGCCAAAATAAAAACAAAATTAAATCTTTTCATATCTTTTGTTTGTTATAAAGATTTGTTGATTTGAGAGCAAGCCTCGTCGATTTTTTTCTGAGCCTCAGAAATTTTTTGATTTACCTCTTTTGAGATTTTGTCCCATTTCTGACGCAAATCGTCGGTGAAAACAGTATCAGGAAGCTTATAAATTCTGACTTGTTCAACTGCCTGGTTTGCGGCGATAGATTTCATAACAGCGATTTTTTCTTCTAATGCTGAAGTGAGTTGTCCGCTTTCCGTTAAGGGTTTAATGGTTTTCAAGTCGGTTTCTGCTTTGTTTAAAAACGTTGAAAAACCCTCTAATGCGGCATCCATTGTGCCGGCGTGATAAGTTTCATACGAATTTTCGAGGATTTTGTAAACACTGTCAATGCCTTTATTTATAACGAGTTGTGCATCAACAGACGATTTTATTTGTTCTTTTGAGGGTTGGCAGGCTGCTAAACCCAAAAAAGAAACTGCCAATAATGCTAAAGTTCTTTTCATTTTGAGATTTTATTTTTTGCGGCAAAGATAATAAAAAAACTTTAAATGCTTAAAAATTCCGTTTGCAAAAATTTAGGGTTCTTTCTGCATATTTTTTTATTCTGACAGAATCCATGCCTTTGAATCCGTGTCCTAAATTTTCATAAACAAAAAATTCTGCATTAGATTTAAGCGAATCGCTTAAAACCTCTGATTGTGAAATATTTACGATTTTGTCATTGTTTCCGTGTGAAATCAAAACGGGAATTTTTTTTAATTTTTCAGTATAATTTACGGGTGAAAAAACTTTTGAAAGCGAATCGAATTTTCTTAAATCTTTCTCTTTTAAACTATAAAAAAAAGTTGAAATTTCTTTTTTGAAAAAATCCGGTGCTTTTGTCCACATCACGAAAATATCCGTCGGAGCAAAATCATCAATTATAAACTTAAACTTTTGATTTTCAGTCTCTAAAATGTATGTCATCAGTGCTAAATGAGCTCCTGCTGACGAACCCCACAAAGCGAGTTTTGAGGTGTCGATTTTTAAATATTCAGAGTTTTTAATACAAAAATCCACAGCCTTCTGACAATCCGAAACGCAATCCTCCAAATGATTGTTGAACCCGATGAGGCGGTAATCCACCGAAATTATTTCTATATTGTTGTCCAACAGAGTTTTAACCGCAAAATCACGGTATCGTTCCAGAACTTTGTTTTTGTTGCCGCTTATCCAACTCCCACCGTGAAAATAAATCACAGTCGGGTGTTTTTTCAGCGTATCCTTAGGAAGATAAACGTCTAATTTAAGATTTTGATTTTCAGAGGTTTGATAGACCAATTCCCGTGGAAAATACGGATTATAAAAACCCTTGTTGCCCCTACCCTTTCCAATTATTAGGAAAGCCGCAAGAAGAGTTATTAATAACCATATTTTTTTTTCAGAGTTTGTCATTAAAGAAAATAACGGTAATCATAACACTAATGCCGAAAATCATGACGCACAATCCTGTGATTTTGTTTATCCACATGATATGCCTTGGGCCTATTTTGTTTCTGAAAATATTAACGACAAACGCTAAAAGTGCCCACCAAGCAATTGCGCCGAGGATTACTCCCAAAAGCAAAAATGACGTCTCAAGTGGCGGAGTCTCTTTGCTGATAGCTCCAGAGGCCGTGAAAAGTCCACCAAAAACAATGATTGTCAGCGGATTAGATATTGTAAGACCGAAACTTGCGACAAAATCACCGAGAATTTTGCGTTTTGATTTTACGTTGTCGGCTTTGTTGTTTTCTTTCCATTGTTTTACCGGGTTTTTCATGAAAATGCCCCAACCTAAATAAAGCATTAAAATACTTCCCAAAATTCCTAATATAACTCTGTGGTTTACAAGGAAATCAGAAATAAATGACAAACTGAATCCTGTTACGATTGCATAAAAAAAGTCGCCGAACGCAGAGCCTAATCCCATCAAAAAACCTTGAAAAAAGCCTTTTTGAATGGTCTTTTGCGTACACAAAATCGCTACCGCCCCAATAGGGCAAGCCGCTAAAAAACCGATCGCGATTCCTCTGTATAGTATTGAAATATCCAATTTTACTAATATTTGTAATTTCTTGATTAAAGTTTGCAAATTTATAAACTGCCTTTGAAACTTCAAAAAATTAGATTACATTTTTTTCAAAATTCCATAAATTTTTAGAGAAATCTGTATTAAAATTCTTCTCTGTGGGTGCACCAATAGTCGATTAACATCCTTGCCATTGAGATTTTAGGCGGAATTTCGGGCAAAAATCCGCGTCTAAACCATCGGCAATCCGAGAGTTCTTCCTCTTGAATTTTGATTTCTCCGCTATCGTATTCAGCAAAAAATCCTAACATTTCTTGCGAGGGATAAGGCCACGGTTGTGAGCCGAAATATCTGATATTCTTAACTTTAAGATTGGTTTCTTCTTTAATTTCACGCACGATGCACTCCTCTATGCTCTCGCCCGTTTCCAAAAATCCGGCTGTCAGCCCATAAAAATTTCCTTTGAAATTCAATGCGTGCGAAAGGAGAATTTCGTCTTTTCCTCTGTAAATCAGAACTATAATTGCCGGATTTATAGGTGGCCAAATCTCTTTTTGACATTTCGGACATTTTTTACTAATCGGTGAGGAATAATAACTTTTGGTTCCGCATCTGGGACAAAATCTGTATGTAAAGTCAAAATTTACAAGCTCTGAGGCTTTTCCGGCTTTATAATGAATTGATAAAGGAAGTTTCAAGTGAGACTCTCTTAACCCGATGAATTCAAAACCTTCAGGGGCTTGGGTATTTCCGCTGACACCAAAACAAAAACTTTTTATGCCCTCAATATCAGGCAGTTCAAAAGTGTGGTTATCTTCTTGAGGCGCAATCGGCGGAAGAAGGGAAAGCGGAATTTCAGAACCGTTTTTCAAAAGAATTTCGTTTGAAGGGTTAAAAATTAACCAGTATTTTTCCATTATTTTAAGATTTTTGTTAAAATTTTTTCCGCTGTAAAATTACAAAAAAAACTTGCAAAATAACAAAAAAAATCATTACCTTTGTTCTTTGAAATTTTTGTGAAATATTCAGAAAATGAAAAATCTGTTTAAGTTAAACATAATATTTGTTTTAGCAATGTCAAGTGCTTGTAATTCCGGCGTTAAACCGCCTGAAGCTGAAAAAATACCTAAAGAATTTAATGAGTTTTCTAACAAACGAATCGATAACTATTATTGGATGAATGAAAGAAAAAATCCTAAAGTTACCGACTATCTAAAACAAGAAAACGATTATTTGGAGAATAGTTTTCTTAAAAAACATAAAAAGCTTAATGATAAGATTTACAGCGAGTTGAAAGCGAGAATTTCGCAAGAAGACATGACTGCTCCATATTTTGAAAACGGTTATTATTATTATCAGCGTTTCCAAAAAGACAAAGACTACGAAATCTATTGCAGAAGAACAGATTTAGACACGGCTCAAGAACAAATATTGCTCAATGTCAATGATTTAGCAGAAAAATACGATTATTGCGACGTTGATGAAATTGTTATAAGCCCTAATAATCAGGTTTTGGCATACGCTCTTGACACGATTTCAAGAAGACGTTACGAAATCCGTTTCAAAAACTTGTTGAAAGACGAAGATTACAGCGATAAAATTCCTAACACCGACGGCGGAGTCGTTTTTGCAGAAGATTCACGCACAGTGTTTTATGTCAGCAAGGAGACAACTACTTTGAGGGCTTTCAAAGTTTTCAGACATATTCTTCAATTAGATTGTTCGCAGGATAAGGAGATTTTTTACGAGGACGACCCCACTTTTGATTTAACGCTCGAAAAAAGCAAATCCGACAAATATATTTTTATTTGTCATAACAATGCCGTTACGAGCGAGGTCAGAGTTATTCCCGCTAATAATCCGTACAAAGACCCTGTAATTTTCCGCAAGCGCGAGAAAAATCACGAATATTACGTTGATCATTGCAACGATTTGTTTTATATCCGAACCAATGAAGACGGCAAAAATTTCAGTATTAAAACCTGTGATTCAATTAGTTATAACAATAATTGGAAAACTCTCGTTCCGCATCGGGACAGCGTTTATATTCAGGATTTTGAGGTTTTTGAAAAATATCTTGTTTTGGAGGAGATGCGTGATGGTCTTGTTTGTTACGAAATCATTGATTTAAAGACCAATGAGTCAAAACTTTTGAATTTCGGACAAGAAACTTATGCTGCTTGGACTGGTTATAATCCGGAGGCAAAGTCCAAAACTTTCCGTTACGGTTATTCGTCGTTCAACACGCCTAACTCCGTGATTGAATACGATTTACAAACTGACGAAAAGAAAATCTTAAAACAGGATTCGGTTCCTACTTTCAATAAAGACAAATACGATGTCAAACGTATTCATGTTACGGTAAGGGACGGCGTAAAAGTCCCCGTATCAATACTTTACAAAAAAGATGCAACTCTCCAGGGCGGTGATAATCTTATGTTGCTTTATGCTTACGGTGCATACGGATTGAGCGAGGAGGACAACTTTTTCAGAAGTATTTTTTCGCTTGTTGACAGAGGT
>JAFYDK010000052.1 GCA_017544805.1 Bacteroidales bacterium
AATCGATCAAATCAAAAACAAAAATTATCCGTCGGCACTGAAAGGCATTTCGCGACAGATAATTCTTGTTGGAATCAATTGGAGCAAACGCAAAGCAAAACACGACGTTAAAATCGAAGTGGTGGAGCCGTGATAAATTTACATTCTTTGTTTTTCGTCGTTTCCGGCTCCCGTACCTTTGTATTTCGATTTCGCGGGGTTGAAACGGTATTTTAATGTCAGAGTTACAAGTCTTGTTTCAAAAAGTTTGTCCTGATGTAAGAAAATGTCGTGATTGTATAAATCAACTTTTTGTGCTGACGTATTGAAAATGTCGGATACCGATAATTTTACATTCAGAGCCTCGTTGAAGAAAGATTTTTGAATGTTGAAAGATGCTTTGAAAGTTTGATTCATTTCAACGTTTTCATAACTTCCCTCACTCATATAATCCAAATCCAATCCGATGATATATTTTTTCGGCAAAGTAAAATTGTTGTATAATTGAGCCATTGCTATCGGATTATTCATTTTCTTTGTTTTTCCGCAATATTCGGTTTTGAAAATCTGCCCGAAAATTCCTGCGTTAGCCGTCGCCCGCCAAATTCCGACCGCCGGTTGACAGCCTATAAAAAATTGATATTTATTGAGTTTGTCAAAATTTTCAACCGTTATATGCGTTATTTTGGAGTCGCCGCCGTATGTTCTTGAATGATTCAAAATCGGATTTTTTACCGCACTGTAAGAACCCATCAAATAATAGATTTTATAGACGACTTGAAATCCGAAATCATTTGTAACAGAAGGTTTTAACATCGAATTTCCGCTGTGATACGTATATCTGTTAACATAACTCATACTATTTCCGAGCATATAATATGACGGTCTTTGTGTACGTCCCGTATAATTAAGTGTCCAATAAAAATTGCCGTGTTGCGCTGAAAAAGAAAACGAAGGAAATATTTCGTCATATTTTTTTTCGGCAGATTTTTCACCAAAAACATAATAATCAAAGTCAATATGTTCGTAACGCAAGCCCGCTGCAATTTCCACATTTTCAGTTAAGTCGATATTATATTCAGCAAAAAAAGCATTATTGTTTTCTCTAACTTTTACATCGCTGTCGGAAATATAACCTTCTAAATTAGAGTATGTTTCGTTGGATTTTGACTTTGAAAACTCGTTACCGAAATTTAATTTGCCTTTCCAAACGGGATAAGCCAAAATTAGTTTTTCTGCAATTAAATTGTTATCTCTTTTTGACAAAGTGTTAACATCGCGCCACCCGAAAGTTTTTCCGTATTCTTCGCCTGCTCCTACGCTTTTATTTTTTATGGACATATAGTCGAAATTGAAGTCGATGTCTAATTTTCCCGCTTTGCCCGAGTAGTAAAAGTTTGCAGAATTTTTCGGATTAGTTGTTGATTTTTTATCATTATTGATTTTTGTAAAATCGTACAAATTTCCGTTTGTCAAAACGTTAGAACCTGTGAATATATAGGTGTTATATTCTTGATAATCATATTGATAAAATGCGCCGAAAGAGTTTTCTTGATTAATTTGATAATTGAATCCTCCCTTTCCGGAAAAATCGCAATTTTTTAAATAATCGTTGCCGGTATTGGTATTATAAAAATTCCAAACCGTATCGCCAAAATTCGTCTGCTGACAATCAACACCCGTTTTGGCTTTTCTTTTTTCGTGATAAAAATTGGTAAAAATATCAAGTTTATTTTTCCTGAAATTCATATTCAACTTGTCTCTTTGAGTATAATAATTCCCAAAAATATTATCGTTTGTAACGTCAAAAGAAAAGCCCTCTCCGACTGCATTTTTTGTTGTAAT
>JAFYDK010000008.1 GCA_017544805.1 Bacteroidales bacterium
AAATTATTACAATGCCGTTCAGCACAATATTGAAGTTGAGAAAATGGCGATTGTGATTCAGGAGGTTGTCGGAAGTCGGTTCGGACAATATTTTTATCCGCACATCAGCGGCGTTGCGCAGTCGTACAATTTTTATCCCGTTGCTGACATGAAACCCGAAGAAGGTTATGCCGTTGCGGGTGTTGGTTTGGGCTGTTATGTCGTCGGCGGTTGGCCTTCGTACAGATTTTCGCCGAAATATCCGACGGTGTCGATGTACACCAAAAACGACCTCTTAAAAAGCACTCAGACAAAGTTTTACGCTTTGGATTGCTCGCTTAGAAACATTGATTTATTAAACGGCGGCGAATATGCGGCTCTAAAACTTCTTAACATTTACGACGCTGAAAAACACGGCTCGTTGAAACATTTGGTTTCGGTTTATAATCCTGACAACGATTCGTTTTCGCCGGGTTTGGACGATTATGGTCCGAGAATTGTGAATTTTGCTGACGTTTTGCAGTACAATTATTTCCCGTTAGCGGAGACGATTTCTGTGATTTTGAACGCGGTAAAAGACGCTTTCGGTTCGGCGGTTGAAATTGAATACGCGGTAAATCTCAATAAGGCTAAAAACGGCAAACCCTCGTTTTATCTTTTGCAGATAAAGCCGATGGTTGGTTCGTTTGAAGACAAACACATTGATTTACAGCAAGAAAATCAAGACAATATGCTTTTGTATACGAATCAAAGTTTGGGCAACGGCATTTTAAGCGACATTTCTGACGTGATTTATATTGACGAGCAGAAATTCTCGAAACTTGAAACGGTAGAAATGGCTCGTGAAATCAACTATTTAAACACTTTATTTAAGAACGAAAACAAGCGATATGTTTTAATAGGTCCGGGACGTTGGGGTACTTCTGACAGATTTTTGGGCGTTCCGGTTCAGTGGTCGGAGATTTCAAACGCTGCGGTGATAATTGAAACGAGTATGGAGGGTTATCCGCTTGATTTTTCGCACGGTTCGCACTTTTTCCACAACATCACGTCAATGAACATCGGCTATTTTGCAATCAGAAACGAAAACCGAAACTGTTTCATAAAACGTGAAATTTTGGAAGATCAAGAATTGATTCATCAGACGAAATATTTCCGTCATGTAAGATTCTCTAAACCGCTGAATATCATTATGAACGGTAGCAAAAACGAGGCAGCAATAATGGTGAAATAAAAAAATAAAAAAAAAGAAAACTAATGAAATATTCAGTTATTGGTACCGGTGCGATAGGAGGGTACTATGGGGCGAAACTTGCAAATGCGGGTTTTGACGTTGAATTTTTACTACATTCTGATTATCAGTATGTTAAAGCTAACGGACTTAAAGTACTTTCATGCAGTGGGGATTTTTTTCTTGACAAGCCGAAAGTTTTTTCTTCAACAGAGCAGATGAGTAAAGCTGATGTGGTTTTAGTCGGCTTAAAGTCTGTTAATCAGGAGGTTTTGTACAAAATTCTTCCGCCGCTACTGAAAGAGGATACGCTTGTTGTGTTGATTCAAAACGGTATAGGTTTGGAAGAGGATTTGCAGAAAAAATTTCCTAAACTTTACATTGCGGCAGGTTTGGCGTTTATTTGTTCTAAGAAAACGCAACCCGGAATTATTGAGCACATGTTTTATGGAAGTATTAATTTAGGAAATTTTTCGTGTAAGGATAAATCATTGTTTAATAATGTTTTAACCGATTTTAGTAAAGCTGGGATTCAGGCGCAGGAAGTTGAGTATTATCAAGCGCGTTGGAAAAAAGCCGTTTGGAATATGCCTTTTAACGGTATGACAGTCGTTTTGAATACTACAACGGACAAATTGTTAAAAAATCCTGACACTGAAAAACTCATTTATGAGCAAATGAAAGAAGTGATTGATGCTGCTCAAATGCTTAAAGTTCAGGGAATTGATTATTCCTTTGCTGATCAGATGATGGAAATGACGCGGGCTATGATTCCGTATTCGCCGAGTATGAAACTTGATTATGATTTTAAGCGTCCGATGGAGATTTACTATCTTTATACCCGACCGATTTTGGAGGCTCAAAAAGTTGGTTATCAAATGAAAAAGTTGTCAATGTTGGAGGCAGAATTAAAATTTTTGAGCTGAAATTTCATCGAAAAAATATGACTGAATTTTTGTTTTCTGACCAAGAAAAGGAGTTTATTGAAAAAAATAAAGATTTTAATGTCAATGAGTTGGCATTGAAAATTAAGGATGGTCAAAATTTTAGGTCGAAATATGTTTTGAGGCAGATTTCGGGTAGGCAATTAATGAAAAACAAAATGCCTTTGTGGGAAAAAAATTCGTTGATTGTTTATCCCGAACATTTGCCGTTAGAACAGTGTTCTTCCTTATTTACAGCTTGTTATAAAAGAAAAATCGTTGAAAAAAACTTAAAAGATTTTTCTCTTTTTGTAGATTTGACGGGTGGGTTTGCCGTGGATTTTTTTTCGATTAGCGAGGTTTTTAAAAAGGCTTTTTATGTTGAACTAAATACAGAACTTTGCGAAATTGTCCGGCATAATTTCGGAGTTTTGGGCAGAAAAAATGCAAGTTTTTTTAACGCTGACGGTGTCGTTTTTTTGAAAAATACTTCTGAAAAATTCAATTTGATTTTTATTGATCCTGCGCGTAGAGATTCCAAAGGGAAAAAGACTGTCAGAATTCAGGATTGTGAGCCTGATATTACTGAGTTTGAGGACATTATGTTAGAAAAATCGGATTTGGTGATGATAAAATTATCTCCGATGTTGGACATTTCAAATAGTTTGTCGCAGTTAAAAAACGTAAAGGAAATTCATATTACGGCTTTTGACAACGAGTGTAAGGAAATTATAATACTTCAGCAAAAAAATTATTTTCAAGAGCCTGAAATTCATACTGTTAACGGTGATGAAAATTTTAGTTTTTTTTATTCTGACGAGCAAAAATCCGAAACTGTTTTTTGGGACGGTGAAATTTTAGAGGGGAAATTTCTTTTTGAACCTAATGTTGCCGTTATGAAATCGGGTGCATTTAAGATTTTAACTGAGAAATTTCCTGTTAAAAAACTTCATGCTTCAAGTCATTTATATGTTTCAGACACAGATGTTTATGATTTTCCGGGCAGGCGTTTTAAAATTGTTAAGGCATCAAAACCGAAAGATTTTTCCGGCATGAAAGCAAATCTTGCGGTCAGAAATTTTCCTGTTAAAGCCGAGGATTTGAAGAAAAAACTTAATATTAAGGACGGCGGAGATGTTTTTTTGTTTGCAACGACTTTAATAGGTGGTAAAAAAATCATAATTCAAGGAGAAAAACTTGTAAAATAATTTTTTTTGTTTTATCTTTGACCAACTAATTTTTATTAAACTTAATTTGAGTATGAATAACTTTGAATTTCAAAATCCCACGAAAATTATTTTCGGCAAGGGTACTATAGCCAAACTCAGTGAAAATCTGTACAAAGGCGAAAAGATAATGATGACTTACGGCGGCGGTTCGATTAAGAAGAACGGCGTGTATGACCAAGTTAAGAAAGCCCTTGAGGGTTATGATGTTACGGAATTTGGTGGTATAGAGCCTAATCCTGATTTTGACACTTTGATGAAGGCTGTTAAGATTTGTCGTCAGGAGGGGATAGGTTTCTTGTTAGCGGTCGGCGGCGGCTCAGTCATTGACGGAACGAAATTTATAGCGGCAGCTGTTGAATACAAAGGAGATGAGTGGGAAATTTTGACAAAGAAGAAAGTTGCGAACGAATGTTTACCTCTTGCATCGGTTTTAACGATGCCAGCAACGGGCAGTGAGATGAATCCTAATGCGGTGATTTCCCGCCGTTCTACTAAAGAAAAATTTGATTTTGGATCTCCGAAAGTTTATCCTGTATTTTCTATTTTGGATCCTGAAGTTGTATATTCGATACCGAAACGACAAAAGGCTAACGGCTTGGCTGATAGTTTTATACACGTTATTGAACAGTATTTGACTGACGAAATCAACACTCCGATTCAAGACCGTTGGGCGGAAGGTGTTATGAAAACTATTATTGAAACTGCGCCCAAAGTTCTTGTTGATAAACCTGATTATGATTCATGTGCAAATTACATGTGGTCAGCAACTTGCGCGTTGAATATGTTTATATCTCCGGGTGTTAATCAGGATTGGTCTACGCACATGATAGGTCATGAATTGACAGCGATTTGTGGTCTTGACCATGGAGTAACGCTTTCAATTGTTTTGCCGGGAACTATGCAGATTATGCGCAAAGAGAAGAAAACGAAGCTTTTGATGTATGCAAAAAATGTTTTCGGTATTACGCAAGGTTCTGAGGATGAAATAATTGACAAAGTGATTGTAGCAACGGAAGACTTTTTTAAATCGTTGGGTATCAAGACTCGACTCTCAGATTATAATGCAGGCGAGGAGGTTGTTAATGAGATTTATAACCGTTTCGTTAAGCGTGGTTGGAATATTGGCGAACACGGAATTGTTACGCCAGAGAAGGTTAAAGCGATTTTAACGAGTCGTTTATAATAGGGTAGAAGTTATGATTTTAGCACGGAAAGGCAAAAAAATGCTTTTCCGTGCTTTTTTTTTCGTTTTTCATTCTTTGTAACCCACTAATAATCAGTCGAAATAAAAAAACTTAAAAAAAAGATATAAAAAAATTTGGAAAATGGAGAAAAAAGTACCTACCTTTGCACCCGCAAAACAGAAATGAACGCTCTT
>JAFYDK010000053.1 GCA_017544805.1 Bacteroidales bacterium
CAAGACGCGATAAATCGCGTCTCTACGGAAAATCACAATTCCACTTTGATTTCGTTGCTCAAATCGGATTCGCTGCCGTCGGCGTAAACCACTCTAACGCAATACGAATATGTAATCCCGATTTCAAGTCCTCTGTCCGTAAACGACACGCCGTCAGATACTTGCGAATATGTTTTCAACGGTTTGTCGTCAACTTTTTTGTAGACAATTACCATGCTTGAGGTTTTGCGCGACGGTGTTGTCCATGTTAAAGTTACGTCGTTCGACAAAATTTTCTTTTTCAAAACAATCGCGTCATCTTTGTCGGTTTTGGGCATTGAAAACGGCATTTTGGTGATGACAGATTTGTTGCCGCTGTCGTCAAGTGCCTGAATTCCATAATGATACGTCTCGCCAGATAATGCAGTTTGATCGGTAAATGCAAGTTGTCCCGCACTTAAAACCGTTAATGTGTCAAAATCTTTTTCATTTGCTAACTTTCTGTAAATCAAATATTTTTCCACGTCTTTTGACGGTGAAGGTATTATTGAAATCAACACTTTGTTTTTCTTGTAACTGATATTTTCAAACTGCGGTGCTACCGGCGGAATTTTGTCAAATCGCTTAATTTCAGCCGTTTCCGACAGTTCTGACTGATTGTCACGACTATCTACTGCATTAATTTTGTAGTAAACTGATTTTGATAATGTGTTAAGATTAATTGTATCAACATAAAACGTATCTGCAATCATCTTGGATGCGCACATCATAAAATTTTTGTCAGGAGAGTTCGAGCGGAAAAGTCTGTATCCTTTTACATCTTCGTCGGGATGAGCGTTCCAACAAAGGAAAACAACGCCGAGGCTATCGCAATAACCGTTTGGTTTTGAGGGCTTTGCGGGCGGAATGCTGTCTATCAACTGCGCATAAAACGGAAACGGATTCAATTTTTCTTCCGTATCGTTGTAAACCGACAGAAAATAATAATTATCATAATTCGGATTGTTGTCAGTATAATTGGTTTCTGACGGATTCAAACCTTTATAAATCAATATCTTCTTATCTTTCAACGATTTAGAACGATAAATTTTAAAACCCTTGATTTCAGCAGAAGTTTGATAATACCATGTTAATTCCACTGAATTGTTGTTAACTGTCTTAATATCAGCAAAATCCGGAACTTTTTCAAACGGCACTTGCAATTTTGCGGTTAAAGCCTCCGATGCGGGACTTTCCTCACTGAACGAATCAACACCAATAATTCTATATTGATACGTTAAACCTTTCTGTATCAACGTGTCAGAATAGAATATTTTATCGTTTTTGCCTTGCATGGGAATTGCAATTGGCGTTTCGTTAAGACGGTTGAAAGTTTTGCCGTTATCAGTTGACTTTTCGATATAATAACTGTTAAACTTCTGATATTTAGATATTTGCCACCATAACACAATTTTCTTTTGTTCGCAATAGAAATACGGCTTTTCGGGAGCTGAAAGTCTCTGATATTCAGATATTCCCGTAAAAACCATTGCGGTGTCGGCGATTAATGAATCCGCATTTGCAAAAGTAATTTTGTAAAGGTATTTTTCGTCAGGTTTAGCGGTTTCGTCCTTAAAATACAAACCTGACAATTTTGCGGCTATAATTGACATATCCGCGCTATACAATGCGAAACCAAATCTGCGCTCGTTGTCCTGACGTTGTTTGTAGGCTCTAAGCGGCAGAAAATCAGTTTGTTGAATCTCGCTTTCACCGAAAATACATTCACCGGCAACCATGGCATAATTGTCGTTTTCGTATTTTTCCCATTCTGACTTTTCGGCTAACATTATCGGATTGGGTGTCAATATCTTACGTTCAACAGGTTCTAACAATTTTCCGTTTTTAAGTATCGTGCTGCGCTCAATCAGATACCCGTTTTTGTTGCCATGTTGCCACGCCTCAAAATCAAGCGGCGCCCACCGCAACTCAACAGCCGTTTTCCCCGGTTTTGCAAGCACGGCAAGATGGGGCTGGGCTTGCAACGAATACGAGGCAAGCAACAACGATAAGAAAAATATTGTTAATTTAGTTACCATCGTTTATTTTGTTTTTGTTCTTGTTTTTTACGTTTTTGTTCTTGTTTCTTTTTCCAACTTTTACGTTTGGAAAATTGTTCTATTTTTTTTTGTTCTTTTTCATGTCTATCTATTTCTGTGGCTTTTCTTTTTTTATAGGTTTGATATTCACCAAACCAACAAAATAAAAGGAAACCGAATAATGGCCAGGGTTCAATAATTAGTCCTATTTTTCCAAAATATTTATATACTAAAATAAGAAGATTTCCTGCTCCTTTCGACCTATCTTTATATACAAAGCTATATAATTCTTTATCATCCATATTGTATAAATCAAAACACCACCAAACTAAAAAAATAAATGACAAAATTAAGGCAATTGTCAGTGATTTATAAATATTATCATTCTTAGACATTTCTTTTAGTTTTTAGGCAAATATTTTAAAATAGTTTCAACAGATTTATATGTAGTACTATTGGGATTTAAAACCATATTAAAAGCAATTTTAACTTGCTTTTCCTGTTTTGTATTCAAAATAGGAAATCTCCCTTTTTTTAATGCGTAATGTTGGAATACAGCTGCTACAAGTTCAATAAAGCAATTCCAACCTCCATTTTTTACACTTTCCCATTCAACTCCATCTTTTTGCATTTTTGACAATATTTCTCTTACACAAATTAATGACGTTGCAAGTTTTGTATCATCATAAGTATTCCCAAAACTTGCATCTAATAACGCTCCTTTTGGATCAATATCCGTAAATGCTTTATAAACTGCATTATCGAAGTCCAGCTTATCTTTTATCTCTGCATCCATTGCTAAATTCTTTATTAAGTTTGAAACAAACTGACAACTTATGTCAATAGAAGCGTCTTTCAATATGTCCTTTGTGATTGTTTTTAAAACGGGTCTGTTAATCACATGATAAGTGCCTTTTGCCACATCTTTAATTTCCACTTTTGCTAATTTATAAACTCGACCCATTTGTATCACGTCCAAAAGTACAAATCCACCGGCTACAAGGCGGGATGATTCGATACCGTCAAAATCTGAACCAGTAAATAAAATGTATACATCTTCAATCGGTAAAAATGCACCATTCAAAGAAATCGTTCGCAAAATTGTTTTAGTTGTTTCGTCCAACTGATGGGATTTTCTTATCAAATATTCCAAAAAGAAAGCCGGCATCGATACAAACATTTTCGGCTGTGGTCCACCTGTTTGTTTCTTAAATTGATTAAGATTCAAGGCTTTAGCAATCTCTACATTATCTTCTAAACCAAAAACATTTACAATATCATTTGGATTAAATACATTATCTTTACAATAATATCCATTACCTTCAAACTTGAACAGCTTGTTATTTGCATCATTAAATTCATAAAATTCTGCTCTGACAGCCCAATCTGGTAAATTTCGTTCTCTACTAGTAAAATATCCACGTTGCAATTGCTTATAATAAACTTTTACATACGCATCACATAAAATACGAATCACGTCTGAATATACTTCATTCTGAATATAAGTACGGAATCTTGAAAAATTATCATACCAAAAAACAACATCCAAAAATTGTGTTAATTCTTGTTCAGACAACGAATTCAAAATATTTATAAATACCGATAATTCATCAGCACAATTACAGTCAATTAGTACTGTTTTTTTCTCTTTACTAAGAATTAACTTAAGAATCCGCATTTTCTCATCGGATTTTAATCCGGAATATTCTTGATACGGTAAAATAGATAAAAATTCGACAATCTTCTCCCTCTCAGAAGTATTGTATATTTTTGAAATAAGTGATTGAATTTGAGAATTATATACGTTTTTATCAACAAACATATATTTTTCAAAACTCTCTATTTTGTCATTAGTGGAAAATCTCAAAATATTGCCGGAACATTTTGGAATCCAATTATCCTTGCATCCGTAAGTATAAGTAATACCGCTGCTAAATTCGGTCTTAGTATAATTCGTGCTACGTGGCGAAAAAGCATAATTAATAAGCACATTTTTTTCGATATGACTATATACAATTCCGTCCAATAATTTAATATTACTTGCTCGGTGTCCAAAACCTGGCCATCCGTCTGCCGGATATTCCAATGACTCGCTATAAGCGTAAGCGCGACGAAATGCTTCAATAAATTTTTGAAGACAAATAGGATCTTCCAAAAATTGATTTTCTCCCTCACTTTCATCCTTATTCCATTTCATCCAAACCCTACTCGGGTCTTGAATTGCATCCCACTGAAAATGCCAAAGCTCTTCGCCGGAAGCGTAATCCATCAAGTTTTGGGTTTTGCCGCTGGATTTTGAATTTTCAAACACGTGTTCCAAGCCCGCTATTCCGTGTCCTAACTCGTGGGCAATGGTATGCTCAGAACCACCGTCATAAATAAAACCAGCGTTGTAGCCGCGGGGCATATAGCCCGATACGGGGGTGCCGTTGCCGTCTTTTTTGTCGGTTACGTTGTCAATAAAAAACAAGTAGTAAACGCCATCTTGCATTTGCGGGTCATAGGCTCTCAAGACTGTTTTTTGGTCTACGTTGTAAACAGTAAGAACACCGCTGCCACCATGTGAGAATGAAGTTAAGTCATTGAGTGTAAGTTCATCTGTTGAAATCTCAAAACTTACAACACTTTGTTTGTAAACTTCATTCAAATAATTTTCTAAGTCGTTTGCTTCCGGTAGTTTTGCACCATTCACACTCACCAAAACGACTTTGTAAGTCTTTTGTCTATAAGTATTTACAGAAAGTTTACCGATTTTTTCATCGCCACGATAAGCATAAATATAATTGGTGTCTGGTTTTGCAACGCCAGTAAAGTTTAAGATGTTACCTTTTGACAATTTGAGAGTTACGCCGTATTTATCTTTGAAAATTACGCTGTCTTTTTCGAGATAACTTCCGAAATCTACAATTACTTTGTCGGATTTGTAACACTCAACGGACTTGTAACGGAAATCGTAGCCATTAACACTTGGGTAATATTCTGTGCTTGAATAAATTCCATGGTTCCCGCTGCCAAGATAATCAAAAGCGTAGGTTTGTTCAGAATACGGCAAAAAATTTATTTGCCACTGCGCAAGGGAGTCGCTTCTGCGGTGGTAATCCTTTAATAATGCGGCGTTTCCGCCGGTAGCTCTGTATTCTTTTATGCCCATTACATGTCCGTTTTGAGAATAAACCAAACTATCGCCTTTGCCGTCTGTAATCAACGTTTGCGACGGATTTTTGTGAAGGTTAAATTCGGTTTCTGTCGTCGAACCATCGTCGTTTACAACAACGGCAACAAACTCACCGTTTTCACGGCGGTAAAGGTAATCAAATTTTTGGTCAATTACAATCGTATCACGAATTTTTGACGACGTTGCCAAAGAATTTCCATCAAGCCAAAGAGATTTTACATAATTCGCTAATTCTTCGGGCTCAATCATGCCAACGGGAGTATCAATACTGCGATAACGAGTCGTAATTATTTGATTATCAGTATTTATCTTCGTATCCCAAAATTCACATGCAATTTTTGCACCGCCCCAAGCGTTCATTATCAAATAAAACTGCCCTTGCAAAACGCCGTCACCATCTGATTTACAATTAATTATCTCGTAATCTGACGAGCCGTTTGCTTCACTCACGGTGTCGCCTTCTTTGAAATCGGTTTTAAGTTCAAAATTTGTAATTTCTACTTTCGGAAACTGATAACCGCACGGATATTTTGGCTTAACTATCTGAGGTGCAGCGAATTTAACTGTGTCCCAATCTGTCCAATCAGAACAACGGCTATCATCGCCCCAACACTGAGCTTTCACTCGGAAAAATATTTTGTACTCTTGTTTTGGTGCATTTGCGGTCGTGAATTGCGGAACGTCAGATTCCATTGCTATCGTCTTGGTAGTCTGAGGATTATAATATTCTACGTAATATTTTGTGTGTCCTTCTTCAGCGTTCCATGTAACGGTTGCTTGACGGTTTCGCTCGTTGATGGTATGTTTTAAGCCGGTTACAGGTACGGGTAAGTGCTTGTAAATAAAGCTTCTAACTTCACTTTTGCCGTTTTGTAAAAATGTTGCTTTTTCCAACGGGTCGTAAGCCGTAACGCGCCAACAATATTTTTGACCGATTTCAAAGGGAAATGTCGATAAAAGAAATTGATACTTTTCATCAAACAAATTATCCGCTGTAAAATCTGCAAATCTCTGAGCTTCAATATTTTTGTCGTTTATATTTTGTTTCCAGAGTTCAAATTTATAACGATAATTACAACGAGTTGCAATATTTGCGCCGCCGTTGTCGCCACGCCAAGTAAAATTTACAAATTGATTGTCAGTTTCAATTGTAAAATTATCGTCCGGACTTGTTAATTTGGGCGGCGCAATAACTACGGATTTTAGTAAAATCTGTGCAGTATTGCTGACAATTTTTCCAGTTCTGGTGTCACGAGCGTAGATTTTTAAGATGTTTTGACCATCTTGAAAATTTGACTTTTTGTAATTCAAATAATACGTATTAAAAATACATTCCAAGTCCTGACCGGTTAATGTAAGTGTCTCTCCTGCATAGAGTAGAAAGATTTTTGACGTATTTGGACTTTTGGTTTGAATATACGTTTTAAGATTATTTGTTACCGACATATAAAGTTGAATCGGCAAAACTTGTTCTTTTAAATCGTTGTTTCTCAAGATGATAGTTATCATTCCGGCATTTTGGGGCGAATAATAATCCGAAAGTTTGGCTGAATAATTTCCACAACCTAAAACAGTGATATTCACAGAGTTGTTTCCTTGAGAAAAGGCGGAAAGTGTTAGTAATGATAAAAATAATATGAAGAAAAATCTTTTCATTCGTTGTCTAATTTTTTCTTATTGTCAATTAAACTAAATCCATAACTATAATTTATACTCAAAGTATACCGATATTCAAATTCTCTTGACATCGGATTATGAATATAACAAAATGCCAAACCTAAATTATGCTTTTTAAACAGAGCGTAAGAAGCTGAAGTTCTGATATTTGTGACGTTGCTTTGCAAAGTGTCGGATTTTGTTGCGGCGTAAGTGTACGCTCCCGAAAGCGACAATCCGCTATTAAAATTTTTCGACAAACTGCCGGTCAATGTCAGCATCTTATAACCTTGTGAATACGAATCTGTTTGGCTTAATCCGATGTTAGTACCAACCGAAATTTTCGGGACTTTGAGAACGGAATTTGTACCGAAATTCAAATTGTAAATCCTTGAATTTGCGTTAGTTGTATCGTAACGCTGTTTGTCGGAAGTGGTATTAAAAGAAAACGAAGTGTAAAAATTATTAGACAAATTTTCGTTTTCTTTCATCGTATAGTTTGCACTGAAATTTGTCGTGAGATTTAGACGTGAATATTCATTGGTATCCAAATCTTCAAAATCAGACATCTGTGTCAATTGTTCGAGATTATCTTTTAAGTTTACATAACTTTGGTCGTTGTTAATTCCAACCGAAAGTGATAATCGTTCAATAGGATTTGCACTTAAATTCAACGAATAAGCAAAACTTTTATTTGTTGTTAGTTGTTGATTATCAACATTATCATGTCTATAACCAAAGTTTCCGCTCAGCTGATATTTTTCAGCAATTGTTGTAGCAAGATTCAGCGAAATTTGCTCTTCGTCCTCGCTAAAATAATATCCGCCAAGTGTTTCATAATCAGGCGGTAAACGATCATAACTCACACCGATTGAACTGCTTTCAAACGAATAAGCCAAACTTGCTTCAATTGCTTGATATACAACATTTTTACTTTTGGGAGATTCCTCTGTAGACTGTCCGATTTCTTGCATGGAACTTACTGCATATTCTCCGCTAACAGACAGATTTCCAAACAATTGAGTTTCAAAAGCAATACTTGATGCGATATTATCTTTGGGCTGAATATACTGTTGAGGAAAGTTATCAAAATTTACAGAATTTTTTCTATCTTTTATTTTGATAACATTTGCAGAAATATTGTATTTGTCTGATTTATAATTGATTTTGAACCCGCCACCAAGACGTGCGTAACCGGCGTCTGTTGTGGTGGAATCGGGAATTACAGCTTTTCTGTGTCGTCCAAAAAAGGCTTCAACTTCGATTGCGCCGTTGCCGGCATAACCGAATCCGCCGCCGAAATAATCATGTCCGTTCATGGTGAACTTACTGAATGTCATTGAGTTGTATCCGACATAGAGTGTATATTCTTTGTAACTTGGATTCAAAGAAAAACGATTGAACGGCAATGCAAGATTTTTAGTTAACTGATTATTTGTATAAGCAAACGATACAGGCACGTCCACCACGCCGAAAAACTTGGTGCTCAAACCACCGCTCAAACAATAATAATTGCTAACCGAATCGGATAAAAATTCAAGATTATCGTTGAAAGCGATGTTGCCGCCAATTGTTATCGGTCTTGAATTTGTAATTGTCTCAATTGATTGTGAATAAATTTTTGCCGGATTTAAGACAAAAATAACGAAAAAAGAAATCAACAAATTACTGAATAACAGTAAATTACATTCCTTTTGAGGGGAGGGTAAAATATTATTTACTTTTATAAACATGTCTTTTCTTTAATCAGTTTTTAATTTTTCGACGTCGCAAAATTAAAATGTTTTTACCAAATACAATAAAAAATTAAAAAAATTTTTTATTGCCGTTTTATCAAAAAATCATTACCTTTGCAACCAACAATTAAACTGCAAATCATTATGTCTAAATACCTTGACCCAAAGGCGGATTTAACCTTCAAAAAAGTGTTCGGTGAACATTCAAACCTTGTTTTAAGCCTACTGAACGCATTATTGCCGTTACCGGAAGGTATGGAAATAAAAAACGTGGAGTATCTTTCGCCAGAAAATATCCCTGAAAATCCGGGCAAAAAATACTCTATTGTTGACGTGTATTGCACCGACAATTACGGTAGACATTTTATTGTAGAAATGCAGTCATATTGGAACACGGAATTTTTTTCGCGAACTCTTTTTAATGCGACTTCGATGTACGCAAAACAGTTAGAAAAAGGTAAAAGTTTCGGCGAATTAAAAGATGTTTACGCTTTGTCTTTTGTTAATGACATTAAGGCTTTTCCAGAATACGGCAACGAGTATATTCAAGAATACTATTTGACAAATAAACAGCATACGGCGGACAAACGGACGGATTTGTCGATGGTGTTTATCATTTTGCCGAATTATACACCTCAAAACCGAGCTGAGAAAAAAATGCACGATTTATGGTTGAAATTTTTAACAGAAATCGACGAAAACACAACCGATGCCGCTCCTGAACTTTTGGAGAACAAAGAAACTTCTGAGGCATTAGAATTGTTAAGACGCTCAGCATTTACACCCGGAGAATTGCTGACTTACAATCAGTATTGGCTTGACATAAGCACTGAAAAATCAGCAATGGAGCGTGAGCGCAGAGTAGGTCGAGAAGAAGGAAGAATTGAAGGTCGCGAGGAAGGAAGAATTGAAGGCGAAAAAATCGGTATCGAAAAAGGCGAAAAAATCGGTATCGAAAAAGGGATTTTTCTACGTAACAAACAAATCGCTGTCGAAATGAAAAAACAGGGAACATCTCTTGATATGATTTCTATTGTTTTGCAACTTACAAAAGACGAAGTAGCAAAATTGCTAAAAGAATAACAATTTAAAACTGCGAGAACTTTTTTATAAAAAATAGTGTATAATTACAAAAAAACAGTATTTTTGTAACAAAAATCAGTTACACTTAATTCTTTACGATGAAAAAAATTCTTATAAGTACTGCATTTTCCGCATCGCTTTTTTTAGCGGCAAATGCACAAATCACTATGCCGAAACTTTTTACCGACGGCATGGTTTTACAACAAAAAACTTCCGTCCCCGTTTGGGGTAAAGCCTCTGCTAACGAAGAAGTTACGGTTTCTAATTCTTGGAATTCCGAAGAAAAAAAAGTTAAAGCCTCTCAAGACGGTTTTTGGAAAGTAAACATCACAACTCCATGTTACGGAGGTCCTTTCTCGCTTACCGTTAAAGGCAAAAACACTGTTCACATCAACGATGTTTTTATCGGTGAAGTTTGGCTTGCATCGGGTCAGAGCAATATGGAAATGCCAATGGAAGGCTGGTTGCCGGAATGTCCCGTTGAAAACGGTCCTGAAGACATTGCAAATAGTTTCAACAATGAAATCCGCGTTTTCATGGTAGAGAGAGCCGTCAGTTTCAACGAAGAAAAAGATTTGAAAGGCTCTTGGAAAATTGCCTCACCGCTCAACACTCCTAAATTCGGTGCAACGTGTTATTATTTCGCAAGAAAACTCAATTCAGAACTTGGTGTGCCGGTAGGCATTATCAACACCTCTTGGGGCGGAACCCCCGATGAAAGTTGGATTCCTCAAGATTTTGTTAAAACCCTTCCCGAATACACTGCAAAATGCACGTTAATAGACAACTCCAGAGGAAAAGCTGACGAGGCAAAAACATGGGTTTTAAGTCATAAATCCATCGACAAACCTTCAACTTGGGAAAATCTTGAACTCAACGATATAGCATTAAAAGACAAAACGTTAGACGATTCTAAATGGCAGACGACAACCGTCGGAAAACTTTGGGAAACTGATGACAAAATCCGCACCTTTGACGGCGTTATTTGGTTTAGAAAAACAATTGAAATTCCCCCGTCAATGGAAGGCAAAGACCTTACAATCTCGTTAGGACCTATTGACGATATGGACATCACATATTTTAACGGCGAAGAAATCGGACGTTATATGCAAGATGGTTATTATAACATTGACAGAGTTTATACCATTGACAAAAAACTCGTCAAAGCAGGAAAAGCCGTTATTGCGATAAGGGTTCTTGACACTCAGGGCGGCGGCGGAATTTTCGGCAACCCTTCAAAACTGAAATATTATGTTAAAGGCGACGAAAAATCTGCCGTTAAAATTGATACACAATGGAAATATATGCCTGTTGCAGAGTATTTTAACGGAAAATTTTACCTTTATGACATTCAAAAACAGGATTTTTTCCAAAAACCGCTTTTGCCAATAGATTTAGGCGAGCAAACTCCGACCTGTCTTTACAACGCAATGGTTGCACCGATAGCCGGTTATAAAATTTCCGGCGCAATTTGGTATCAAGGCGAGGCTAATGTCGGACGGGCAGAAGAATATTCAAGGTCGTTTCCGTTAATGATAAAATCATGGAGAGAAAAATGGTCGCAAGGTGATTTTCCGTTTTATTTCGTACAGATTGCACCGTGGAATTATGGCGAAGGACAATCACAGGAAATACGTGAGGCACAACGTCTTACGTTAGAAAAAGTAAAAAACTCAGGCATGGTTGTAACAATGGACATTGGCAATAACGAAAACATTCACCCCGCTAACAAACACGAAGTAGGCGACCGTTTGGCAAAAATTGCACTCAATAATGTTTACGGCAAAAAAGACGTAAAATTTTCTGGTCCGATGTTCAAATCGCAAAGAATTGAAGGCGGAAAAATCGTTTTAAGTTTCGATTTTTCAGAAGGTTTGACATCCAAAGGCGGTGATTTGGACGGTTTTGAAATTTGCGGTAAAAACAAAAAATATTATCCCGCAAAAGCCGTTATAAAAGGCAACGAAATTGAAGTTTCATCACCAGAGGTTAAAAAGCCGCTATCTGTTCGTTATCTTTGGAAAAACTGCGTTGATAATCATCAGCTTTTCAACGCCGCAGGTTTGCCTTCAAGTTCGTTCCAAACTACGAAATGTTTTTAATTTCTATACAAAATGATAAAAAAAATCACGGCGGTAATTCTGTTTTTGAGTTTTACCGCCATTGTTAATGCACAAAATTTCAGATTCGATTTTTTAGTGGGCGGTGCAAAACCTATCGGCGAAGATTTCGAGAAATCAACAAGATTCGGTCTCGGCTACTGTATTGACGTTACATACGCCCCCGATATTTTGGACAATCAGCTTTCGTTCGGTTTATCACGGGACGGGAACATTTTGCTCTCGGCAAATGCTTCCGTAAACGACAAAAAAGTCGAATTAAAAGCCTCAAAACTCGGACTCATAGGATTCAAAACCCGCTTTGACTTGAAAACAGACGGAGCTGCAAGACCATACGCAGCAATCACTTTAGGCTGTGGACGTTTAAAATGCGGTTTTGCAAGAGCAGTTTATAACGGCACTGACGAAGAAGGAGTTGATGCTGAAGTAAAGGTTTCATACGAAACCAGCAACGCTTTTGCCGTAAAACCTGAATTAGGAGTCTCGTTCGGTTGGTTTGAAATGAGTTTAGGCTGGATTTTGCCGAGAAAATATGGTAAATACAACGTAATTGCTGGAGCAATGATGTACAATTTAGGCGTCAATTTTTAAAAGAAAAGAAAAAGGCGGACTAAAAAATCCGCCTTTTATCAATAAACAAAAACAAAAAGTGTTAGTATTCCCAAAGGTCTTGTTCAAAGTTGAAAATCGTTTCTTTGATTTTTTCAGCCTCGAGCAATGATTCTTGACCTTGAGTATATTCTGCAATAATACGATTATTATAAATATTAGACTCAGCAAAAATATAACTTGAAAAATATCTCTTTTCAAAAATATCTTCGTAATTCAAACGAGCAGCATCGTTTTTAGCGTTGAAACATTCAGCATTTGAAAGGATTCTGCGCGCTTCGGGGAAATAAATCCAAAATGTCTGTTTCTGTTGCGGGCTTTCTTGGTCTACGTCCTCGTCTTTATAATAAATACGAATAGGACAAATACCGATAATTCTAACCTCCATTACAGAACGTTGTTTATCGAAAAACCATAATTCCTTCAACATGTAAGACATAATTTGGGAACTATTATAAGCATTATCAACGATTTGCTGCTCTGTGCCGCCGTCAAGAGTCTGAACCTCAATCTGAGTGGTACTTGCACCCATGTTTTGATGCACCTCTTTTTCGGTGATAATAGTAGCAAATTCGTCCTGTCCGTTAGAGTTATAAGCGGTAAGGCCTTGAGTATGGATACCGTCCAAAATAACGTCGATAAGGCTCATTCTGCCGTCCATAGGAACGGTAGGAAAATACAAATGTTGGTTAGCTTTTTCCGACAGCTCAATGCGCCTCCAAATAATTTTAGACCACATAACGTCAGACTCTCTAACGTATTGGTACGGCACGGGCTTGCGGTTGATGGTATGAATTTTTTCATAAGGCAACCCTAACAATACCTGCGCATGAGATTTCGCAGCGCTGAAACACTGCAAAACGGCTGCAACAGCCATCAAAAACAAAACTTTTTTCATAATTATCATCAAATATAAAAATTAACACTACAAAAAAAGAGTTTTAATAAAACTCACTGTATTATTAAAACTCTTTTTATTATAGTTTATTGTCTTAAAACCCTAATATTTTTTTCAAAAAACTATTTAAGTTTAAGACAGATAGGTGACAAATCACGAATAGAACCGTCTGGACCTCTTGCCTTGATTTCCTCGATGTAGATTTTGCTACCAACATTAGCAGAATTTATGATTTGTTTCTGCTGAGCCGAGAATGCAGGACCGTTAGATACAGCGTCTTGAACGAAACCTTTGATAGTAGTTGATACTTTGAAACTCGTTACATTGAATTTCATATCAAATACGAAGTCGCTACCCATATCGGCTTTAACACCTTGCTGTGCTGCAAGAATTGCTTTACCGATAAGACCGCTTGACTGACCATTAACAGTTGCAGTCGGATTCGGAACTCTCATAACACGGAACTGTCTTGTACCGAGGTTTTTGGTTTGTCCGTCTACGGTTGCCGTTACGGTGATGTTAGCTGTACCTTGCTGTTTTACGTTAGCATGATACTGACCGGGTTTGCCAGCGCTCGGGATTGAACCTTGCGAAATCGAAACGTGAAGTTTGCTCGGGTCATAACCAGAAGCCGTTACATCGATTGGGTTAGGAACACCGATATAAAGAACGTTCATTTTCGTCGGAGATACTGACAAAGATGATTGTCCAACTTCGTATTCGCCTTTGAAAGGATAATCCTTAATTTCACCAGTAGATTTGTTTTTCAATTTGATAACACCGCCGAAACTCTTAGGACCGGGAGCAGAAGTATTTCCTGTATACTGTCCTACACCGTTTACGACCTTAACGGGACTACCGCCTACCAAAATATCAGGATTTTGTGTAGAGTCGTATGCAGCGATAAAGATTTCAGCTTTGTAAGGCTCACCAACAAGAACGTAACTTTTCGGAGAGTTAACAACGGCTTTGATAGCGTTGAACTTCATATCAGCCTTACCAATTTGACTCAACAAATAAGTAAGCATAGAAGATTCCGTGTTACGAACGTCAGACTGCATTTTTGTCATCAATGACAAAACGCCTGCTGCCGGCAAATGTTCAAAGTTAGCAACTTCCCAAGGCAACATTTCGCCTTCATCATTCAAAGATTTGGTATCCTCGGTAGAAAGCATTTGTTCGAGAGAGTTGATAAGACTCTTACGAGATTCAATTGCTTGTTCCGTAGAAACGGTATCCTTGTTTACAATGCTAATAAGGAAGTCACGATAAGACTCACGAGATTTTTTAATATCCGTTGAATGTCCTTCGGTAATGAAAATCTGACCACCGACGTTGTTATCGTCTTTTTTAGAAACGAGGTCGCCGATATAAGATTCTTTATCGTTGTCATGTTTAGCGCGAAGTTCTTCCTCGCTGCTTACACCCTCAAGGGTAAACACCAACTGTTCTTTCCAATGTTGGATTTCGTTATATGCTTTGTCTGCTTCCGTAATAACTTGATCTGCCAAAGCTTTGTAAGGTGCAACTCCTGCCGAGTCGTTTACCATAGCTTTAACAAATTCGTTTTGCGTATCCGCAATAACGCCTTCGGTAATAGTGTTAGTTTTTCTCAAACTACCGTCCACCAAAGAGAATGCGGTAAGAATTTCAGCAGACACGTTTAAGGCCAAAAGCGCAGTATAAAACAGGTACATCATACCTATCATCGCCTGCCTTGGGGTCTCTTTTCCTCCTCCACTCATAGTGTCTTAAAATAATTTGAATTTTTTAAAAAATTAATTTTTACTTTTATTTTTTCTCTTAGCTTACTTTTACGTTCAAAGCCGTAAGCATATTGCCGTAAACGGTGTTGAGAGCTTGAAGATTCTTGCTGAGTTTTGTAACTTCAGTAGAATATTGTTTAGCACCGGTAACGGATTCTTTCAAACCTGCAATCATAGAATCGAAATCGATTTCCTGCAATTGGATTTCGAATACGCCGTTGATTGCTTTAAGATTACCGTTGAGTGATTTGATATTATTGCTGTATTCTTTGTTACCTTCGGTAAGAGCAGTAAAGTCAAGATCTTTGATTCCTGAGAATTTAGACTGAACGTTACCCAAAGTATTTGAAAGGTCTTCTGCAGAAGAGTTAATAGATGATACTGCTGAAGATGCAGAAGAAAGACTTTCGGTAAATGATTTAGCTGCAACTGCTGAATTAGCAACTGAAGACATACCCTTAACTTGTTCGGTAAAGTCTGCAAATGAGTTTCCGAGTTTGTCGAAGAAGTTGCCTTTGTCGCTTGATTTTTCGAGCATCTCGTTGAATTTTGCGAGAGCCGTACCATCTGTCTGAGCAACGGGAGCTTTCTTGCCAACTGCAGGAGCACCGCCTTCGCCGTAGAAGTTGTAAGGAGATTTCGTAACGTCGATTTCACCTGTTTCTTCGTTGAAAGTTGCAACGGGTGCATTGTGGTTGAAAACTTTTTCCTCAATTTCTTCACCAATCAAAAGCTCAGGGAAGATATTGTGCCAGTGATATTCAACAGGCAGCGGAGCAAACGCTGTGATGGTAAAGATTGCGGCCTCTGTCAAAAGACCAACCATCAACATGACAGATGCACCGGGATAGTGCTGGATTTTAAACAACGCGCCGACAATAACGACAGCAGCACCAAGCGAATTCACTTTTTGGAAAATCTTCGCAAATTTTTTGGTTTTGTTAAATGCTACCATAATATAATTTTTAATTTAATTTAAAAATGTAACTTATTGTTTATTATTTGTTTATATTTTCTTAATAGTTTCAAAGACTCCGTATAATACAACTTGGAGTTTTTGACCGCATAAAATTATATATCTTTTTTCATATAAAAAAGAAATATTTAATTTTTTTTATGTTTTTTTTTAGTTTTCTCCTTTAAAAAAAAGACATCAAAAAAAATGCCGATATGCTCAAAATTTAAAATTTAAGCATACCGACACGAAGTATTATGAAATTTTTATCTTATTCTTAGAAATTGCCATAGTCCCAATCTGAAGAATTACGTCCCATGTATGACCTTACACATCTGAAGCCGATATAACATTTTGCTGTATCTTGATACTCAAATGTACGAGTTGCAACTTGAAGATAATATCCGACATCCTTCCAAGAGCCGCCACGAACAACTTTTCTTTTCAATACCGGTGGATCATCAGCCAAAGCATTGTAACTATAATCTGGATTCAAATCGTGTGTGTAGCTATAAGCTGACTCGTCAAATGCATTAGAAGTCCATTCTGCAACGTTACCTGCCATATCGTAAAGACCATACTCGTTAGGAGCGTAAGTTGCAACCTCGATTGTTCTTGCTGCACCATCGTCAGCATAACGACCTCTCAAAGGCTTGAAGTTTGCTATAAAACAGCCTGAATTGTTTCTTGTATAAGGACCGCCCCAAGGATACATTGAAAGAGCCAAACCACCACGTGCTGCATATTCCCATTCAGCCTCGGTAGGAAGTCGGTAGTTATCCATAGGATATTGTCCGTGATTAATAAGATAATTATTCAAGAGATCTGTTCTCCAAATACAAAATGCGGTTGCTTGTTTCCAGTTAACACCTACAACGGGATAATTGTCGAAAGCAACGTGCCAAAAAATACTTTCTTGCCATCGGCTCATTGTAAGAATAAGTGTAATCACTCATCCAACAAAGTGTATCGGGATAAACATTAATTCTACCCTGCATGATAAAAGAACGTCTGTCCTGAATCTGAACAACATTACCTTTAGCATCTACAACAGTACCGTCATATTTACCACCGGTGAAATCCTCGTTGAAATTGTAACGGTTTTGTTTGAGAGCAGCTTGACGCAAATCTACCCAATAGTAATCATAAATAAGTTTTCTCGTGTCAATTTCCTGAAGTTTGTTGAAACGTTCCTCTTTGATAAGAAACAAATCTTTCGTAGCATCAGAAATAGCTTGTCTATTTTCGCTTTTACCTGACTTGTCCCAAACTTTATCTCTGTTTTCCCAATTGAGCCAGCAAGTTTTCGGGTCTGAGGGGTCATATTCGTTAGGATCTACTTTGTCTTCATCAACGTTAATCTTAAACATATTTCCCTTTGCATCATCGCCTGCACCTGCAATAAGACAAAGACGCATTGCGATTGAATCCCTCACCCACTCTACAAACTGACGATATTCGTTGTTAGTAATTTCGGTATCGTCCATCCAAAAAGGATCGACAGTAATAGTTTTTGCCTGTGCGGTCATCGAAAACGGTACATCCTGATCGTTAGGACCGAGATTGCAACTTCCCTGCGGAATCAAAACCATTCCGTATGGGTCGGTCTCTGCATAATTTGCAGGACGGTTCTGTGCGCCGATAAGTTCGCCGGTGTCTTTACTTGTACACCCACCAAGAACCAGAAGTCCCGAAGCCGCTGCTATAATAACTTTTTTCATAATACTATTATATTTTGCTGATATATTTTTGTAACTTTCTTTTATTTTTCCTTGTTTTCCTTTTTTTTAAAAAGAAACTTAGAGAAATCTTACGCTTCTTACTTTTTGTGCGGGTTTTGATTTTTCCGGCATAAAACCGTAGCCTAACATCAGCTCAAACGATCCTGAATTTGTCGTTCTCAACTTTGAAAGACCGATTTCGTAGGCTGCACCTACTTTGAAATCTCCCATTACCATTAAACCGCCTAAAAGCGTTATTGCATCTCCGTTTCTATATGTAACGCCGCCCCATGCTTTTTTATTGTATAAAACATTAAGATTTATATCAAATTGCAAATTATTGCCGTCTGACATCAAAATAAGAGCCGGTGTCAAATCAAATAACGAATTAGAAAGCGAAATATTATATTTTCCGGTAAAATAATAATGTCTTGCCAAATAAGTTTGTCCGTCTTGAGAAAAATCCAAGACCGGTTCCGTCAAATGCGACGAAGACAAACCAAGCGAAAGTCCGCCTACAGAATAAAACAAACCCGCTCCCATGTCAAAAATCATTTTTCGCGTCTTACCTTGGAAAATAGCTTCCATTTCGTCAGGAAACTGCCAATCTCCCTCGATAGCCTTATTAAAAAGCCCAGCACTCAAACCGATAGAAAAAATTCCCGTACCGGCTTGAATATGATAAGCATATCCGAGTTTTGCCGTAAAATTTTTTTCAAATCCTATATTATCGCTTTCCATCGTAACGCCTACGCCTGAGGCTCTTCCGAGCACCGTAACAGGCATATCTGCCGTAAGCATCATCGTTTTAGGAGCTCCCTCAAGACCGAGCCATTGATTACGGTAAAGTAACGTGGCATTTATTACCCCTTCAATTCCGCAATACGCCGGATTGTAACCGGCTTGATTAAACATAAAATGACTATAATGCGGATCTTGCTGCGCCTTCAAATCCGTAAAAACAATTACGGCAAACAATAACAAAAAAATTCTTTTCATAATTTTAAGTTGGTATTAAATAGTAACAAGTATTTTACAAAATTTATACCAAAACTATCATTTTGTAGTTTTAGTAGTAGATTTAGTTGTCTTTTTCGTTGAAGTTTTTGCAGTCGTTTTGGCTACCGTTTTTTTCTCCTTAACAGCCTCAGGTTTTACACCCGCGATATTAAGACATTCCTCTTCCGTAAGTTTTTCGGGGTCAATCTGCGCAGCAATCTTAAAATATTTTTTCTTGTAATAAACCGTAGGATGTCCCCAGCGGTCTTTTACAATTTTAAGATTTTCGTCAAACTCTTTTATAAGACGTGCTGCATCGCTTTCACGTTTTTGACCGATTAATTCAACACAACGCTCGTAACTTACGGTCATCGGGTCGTCAGTCTTTTTAAGTGAAATAAATTTGCCGTCATGTGAGATGTAAGGACCGAATCTGCCAACAGCAACAGTCATTTTCTTTCCCTCGTATTCGCCCACAACTCTCGGCAATTCAAACAATTTGAGAGCTTGATTAAGAGTAACGTTTTCTACCGTTAAAGGTTTCAACAAAGTAGCATATTGAGGTTTTTCATCACCGATGTTTTCGCCTAACTGAACCATAGGTCCGAAACGTCCGATACGGGCATAAATATTTTTACCGGTCTTCGGATCAACACCGAGAAGTCTGCCACCTTGCTCATTACTAAGCAGTTGCAATGCCTCTTCCAAGGTTATGGTCTCGATATGCTGACTCTTATTTAATGAAGCATAAACAGGTTTTTCATCGTCAGTATTTTCGCCTAACTGAACGATAGGTCCGAAACGTCCGATGCGAACAGAAACAGGTTTGCCCGTTTGAGGATCATTACCTAAAATTCTTTCACCGACACTGCGTTTGCCTTCAATACTTTTTGTAATCGTATCATGGAACGGGTCATAAAAGCCTTTCAACATTTTGTCCCATTCGAGTTTTCCTTCCGCAATCTCATCAAAATCTTTTTCAACCGTTGCCGTGAAATTATAATCCATTATATCCTCAAAATTTTCTGAAAGATAATCGGTTACAACCATTGCAACATCGGTACAGAAAAGTTTGTTTTTCTCATAACCGGTATTTTCCTTTTTGATGTTACGGGTGATTTTATTATCCTTTAAAGTGAGATTAACATATTCTCTTTCAGTACCTTGACGGTCTTCTTTGAGAACATACCCTCTTTTGATAATCGTAGTAATAATAGGTGCGTAAGTAGACGGACGTCCGATTCCGAGTTCTTCAAGTCTTTTAACAAGACTCGCCTCCGTATAGCGCGGAGAAGGTTTGGTAAAACGCTGATTAACTTCCAAATCTTCCAAATTCAAGACCGTATTTGCTTTTAAATCAGGCAATAACTGTTCGTCTTGAATATTTTCGTCATCAGTGCCCTCCATATAAACTTTCAAGAAACCGTCAAACTTAACAACTTCGCCGGTTGCAGAAAATGTTGCTCCGTTTTTTTCGGATTCAATACTAACATTAGTTCTCTCCAAAACGGCATCCGACATTTGCGAAGCCAAAGTTCGTTTCAAAATTATTTCGTAAAGTCGTTGTTCGTCCCACTTTTGACTTACAACTTGTTTTAACGAAGTCGGACGGATAGCCTCGTGAGCCTCTTGAGCTCCTTTGGATTTGGTTTTGTACTGACGTGGTTTGGAATATTTTTCGCCGTATTGTTTGGTAATGAAATCTTTACAGTTATTAATGCAAACATCACTAAGATTAACACTATCGGTACGCATATAGGTTATAAAACCTGACTCGTAAAGATTTTGTGCCAACGTCATGGTCTGGCTTACAGAAAAACCGAGTTTACGGCTTGCCTCCTGCTGAAGTGTTGAAGTCGTAAAAGGCGGTGCAGGAGTGCGTTTTGCAGGTTTTGTTTCGATATTTTTGATTTTGAAAGTACTGCCGGAACAACCCTCAAGAAGTTGTTTTGCAGAATTTTCATCGGGAAGTTTTTCAGTGTATTCGGCTCTGAAAACAGAATTGTTAATGCCCGGAACGCAAAATTTTGCAACAGCTTTGTAATAATCAGAAACCGAGAAATTCATGATTTCTCTTTCTCTTTCAACTACAAGCCTAACGGCAACGGACTGAACCCTGCCGGCACTGAGGTTACTTTTAACCTTTTTCCAAAGCACTTCGCTAAGTTCAAAACCGACAAGACGGTCAAGAATACGTCTTGCTTGTTGAGCATTAACGAGATTCAAATCTATGGTACGCGGATTTTTTACAGCCTCGTCAATTGCTTTTTTTGTAATTTCGTGAAAAACAATACGTTTAGTTGTTTCAACGGGCAGTTTCAGCGTAACGGCAAGATGCCATGCGATTGCCTCTCCTTCACGGTCCTCATCGGATGCGAGCCAAACGGTCTGAGCCGCTTTAACATCTTTTTTCAACTCGCTTACTACTTTTTTCTTTTCCGCATCCACCTCGTATGTGGGCTGAAAACCGTTTTCTATGTCAATACCGTAATTCTTCTTAGCCAAATCCCTAATATGCCCGAAACTTGGCTTTACAATATAGTCCTCACCTAATAATCGGCCGATCGTTTTGGCTTTGGCCGGAGACTCCACAATCACTAAGTTCTTTGCCATTTGTAACCTTGTTAGTTTTTAATTAACGGAAAACCCCGTCTAATAATTCAAGGTGCAAAGTAAACAAATTTTATGCGCACGGACAAATTTTTTTTTCACGGGGAGTTTTTTTTCGTTCCCCGTGATAAAAACTAACCTTTCAGACCGCCTGTAATAGCGATAGTCTCGCCCGTGATATAAGCAGCCTCGTCTGAAGCCAAAAATGCAACCAACGATGCAACCTCTTCCGGCTCTCCGAAACGTCCTAAAGCGATACCTTTTTTGAGTTCTTCTTCATTAAGAGCGTTTGTCATATCAGTTTTAATGAAACCCGGAGCAACGGCATTTACAGTGATATTTTTGCCGCCGACCTCTTTTGAAAGAGCTTTTGTAGCGGCTATGATTGCGCCTTTAGCTGCCGAATAATTACACTGACCGGGAAGTCCGATTAAGCCGGAAACCGATGCCATATTGATTACACGACCATGTTTTTTGCGGATCATTTTTTTGATTACAACCCTTGTAACGTTGAAAAAACCGTCCAACGAGGTGCTTAAAACTTTGTGCCAAGCCTCAGGCTCCATCATCGGCAACAAAGAGTCAGCCGTAACGCCGGCATTATTGACCAAAACATCAATATAAGCATCTTTGTTGTCAGATTGCCATTTTTCGATAGCAGAAGTTGTTTCTTCCAAATCTGCAACGTTAAATTTTATAATTTCGCCTTCTGTGCCGGCATTTTTTGTCATTTCAAGAGTTTCCAAGGCTTTAGCCTCGTTAGAAACGTAATTAATTAAAACATGATAGCCTAAAGAGGCAAGTTTTACGCAGACAGCACGACCAATGCCGCGACTTCCGCCCGTTACTAATGCATATTTCATTTAAAATATTTTTTTAATAATAATACAAATCTTCTTCTTTGGTATTCAAGAACTTACGAACAGCCATAAAAGTTGAAACAACCGTTATAAAAATGCCCGCAACGCACATTGTTATAAGAGTCGGATAAAAAGCCGAAATCATAAAAACACCGTGCAAAATATTCTCTAAAAATCTGATAGTCAGCGTTAAACCTATTACTGATAAGAAAACCGCAACAACTGATTGCAACAAAGCCTTTTGTATATACGGTTTTGAAATCCGCCAGAAAGAAGCACCGATAAGTTTTGCCGTCCTAATGTCGAATCTATCGCCCGAAAGTTTTAAGCGGGCTGTATTATTAATAAGTATAACAGTGATTATCAACAATATAAGTGTTAAAACCAAAACTATTGAGGCAATTTTTGTAATTACCGTTGTAGCATTGTTCCAAATATCCTTTGGATAATAAACCTCATCAACAGCAGGATATTTTTTTAACTCCTTTTCGATAGATTTAATACTATCCATATTAGTATAAGTGTCAGTCAAATTGACTTCGATTTGCGAAAACAACGGATTTTTATTATCCAAAATTTCGCAAAAATCCTCACCTAACTCTTTTTTAAGTTCCTCAGCAGCAGCATCTTTTGAAATATATTTCGTTTCTCTTACAAAATCTGAAGCATCAAGAGTTTTACGAAAATTTTCGATTTCGCCGAGCTGACGTTTATCGTTAAGGGTAATTGTCATTTTAATATTAGAACGGAACATATCCGTAATATGCTGAGTATTAAAAAGCAGCATTAAAAACAACCCCGCCATATACAAAACCAACGAAATGCAAAGCGTACTTGTCCAATAAGACATTATTAATTTCCGCTTATAATAGCTATTGGTTTTAAGTTTCTGATTTTCTTTAGTTTCCATTGTACGTAAATAAATATTTTTCAAAACGCAAATTTATATATTTTTTTTCGGAAAAATTCATACCTTTGCAAAAATTATTTTTACCATGAAGACAGCATTAATCACCGGCATTACGGGTCAAGACGGCGCGTACTTAGCCGAATTTTTGATAAAAAAGGGATATATCGTTCACGGCGTTAAAAGGCGTAGTTCACTTTTTAACACCGAACGTATCGACCACCTTTATCAAGACCCGCACGAAGAAAACAGAAATTTTTTGCTTCATTATGGAGATTTGACAGATTCGACAAATCTAATTAGAATCGTTCAAGAGGTTCAGCCCGACGAGATTTATAATCTTGCCGCAATGAGCCACGTTGCTGTTAGTTTCGACACGCCCGAATACACGGCAAACGCTGACGGTTTAGGCACGTTAAGACTTTTGGAGGCAATCAGAATCCTCGGTTTGGAGAAAAAAACGAGAATCTATCAGGCTTCAACGTCGGAACTTTTTGGAAAAGTTCAGGCAGTGCCGCAAAACGAAAAAACGCCGTTTTATCCGCGCAGTCAATATGCAGCGGCAAAACTCTACGCTTATTGGATAATGGTCAATTACAGAGAGGCTTACGGCATTTTTGCTTCAAAC
>JAFYDK010000054.1 GCA_017544805.1 Bacteroidales bacterium
GAACAAAATCTTCTCTTCTTATCATCTTGATTATTAATAGATTATATATTTAATACATAAACAAAATTTTTTGTGCGAATATAAATATTATTATTCAATATAAAAGTTAATTTTTTCCAATTTTTTTACTATCTTAGGCGTCGGATTTTTTTACTAAACTACCATTATGATAGAGAAAAGACAAGCGACTATAAAAGACATCGCAAAAGAATTAGGGCTCTCGCCTTCAACGGTTTCCCGTGCGCTGAAAGACCACCCGGACATCAGCCCAGAAACCAAAGAAGCGGTAAAAAAACTTGCCGAACAACTTGATTATCAACCCAATTCACTTGCGTTGGGACTTCACAGCGGAAAAAGCAACATCATCGGCGTAATAATTCCGCAGATAAAGCACCATTTTTTTTCGGCCGTTATCAGCGGTATTGAAGAAATGGCTCAAAAAGCCGGTTACAATGTCATGATTTGTCAGTCAAACGAGAGTTACGAGCGCGAGGTCAGCAACATAAAAACGCTGGTCTCTTTGCGTGTGGACGGCATTCTGATTTCGATAACAAAAGAAACTTATAACTACGAGCACCTTTTCAACGTTATGAAAAGGAAAATTCCGCTTGTGTTTTTTGACCGTCCTCCTCACGCCACGCTCTGCGACAGGTGCATCATCGACGACTATGCGGCAGCATTTTCGGCAGTTGAGCATTTGATTTCGCTCGGCAGAAAAAACATCATTCACTTTGCCGGTCCTGACAACGTACGCATAGGTGCTGACAGAAAACGCGGCTACGTTGATGCAATGAAACGCCACAAACTTTTCAAAGGCGAAGAAATGATTTTCAAATGCGACAAGTTTCTCGGTGCTGCCAAAATTGTAGAAGACTTTTGCAAAAGCGGCGAAATCCCGGACGGAATTTTTGCTGTCAACGATATGACTGCAATCGGCGCAATCACCACTCTGACAAAAAACGGCATAAAAGTTCCCGAACAGACCGCCGTAGTAGGTTTTACAAACGGACTTATTTCCGAGGTTACGACACCGCCGCTTACAACCGTAGACCAAAACGGCTCGCTAATCGGTTCAAAAGCCGCCGAACTGCTTATCAAACGTATCGAAACCCAAGTCTTTGAACCTTTTGAAACCGTCATCGTACCCACAAAACTCATTGTCCGCGGCTCTACCGTAAAAGACGCAGTCTCAGACATAGGCGATCTCGGCTTCTAAAAAAAATAACGGCGGAAAAACAGTATTTTCCGCCGTTAGAAACAAACAAAAAATGAAAAAAAAACTATCTAATTAATTCTTAAATCCGCCTTTTTTGTCCACTAAAAGATAAGCCGCTTCGGGAGTCTCCGATACTGCACTTTCAAGAGCATCATAACTTCCGAGAATGTTGATTGTCTCTGCATTCAACTTGAAGGCTTTCAAGGCTTTAACATCTTTTCCGCCGTTTTGATAAACATTGAGCGAAACAGTATTGCCTACAATATTAATTGCAGCGATATTAGAGCCTGCATGTTCTGTTTCCTTTCCAACTTTTACGGTTTTGTAATTGCAGATAACGATATTTCCGTTTTCAGTCTGCAAAATGTCAGTAATCTTGCCTTTGAGCGAAAATGCTTCGGGAAGTAAGTCGGAGGTTTTCTGACCTGCCGTAACGGTCTCAACAGCGCAGTCATCAAGGTCGTCGCTCTCGTTGCCCTTTTCACCTTTGAAAACCGTTGTTATCACCTCGTTGACCTCATCATAACAAAAAGCAACAGGATAAAGGTTGGAAGTAAATTCTGACTTAGCCCTTACTTTGCCGCTTGCGTCAAGTTTTATTGCGGTAGTTTTATTGCCTGAATTAGAAGTATTTGCAACCAAAACAATAGGACCTAAAAATTTTGAAGGAATCACCTGAACGGCTTTGTTAACGCCCGAAGGAGCAGCGTTTAACTGTGTCAACCAAATAACGCCGTTTTCAGGATTGAGTTTTGCCACAAAACCGGAAGCCGAAGTCGCAGAATTTTTGATATAACCCGATACGTAACGGTTGCCCGCATCATCTTTTACGGTGTAGACGGTATTGTAACCGTTAACAGAACTTTCAAAATCTGTTTCAACGGGTCTTATCGAAATAGTCTTGTTTTGATAAGTTGCGCTTTTGTTTTCAGGATTAAGTTGCTCTGCTACAAACTTTTGAAAGTTTTCCCTGTTGGTGTCGGCAACAGTCTGCAAAAGCGCGGCTTCTTCTTTTATGCCCGAAGCGGCAAAAAAGTTTTTGCCCTTGTAAAGGTTTTTAACCAGTTTTTCCTGCTTTGCGATATTGTTGTCGCTGATTCTGTCCCTTAGCAGTTCAAGAGCACTGCCCGCCTCTTTTGAAAGA
>JAFYDK010000055.1 GCA_017544805.1 Bacteroidales bacterium
ACCTCCCCCGGACTCCGCATCGACATCACCCTCACCGATTACGACTTCTCAACACAGTTGAAAAAACAGGATTTCACGATAATATTGGACACCGGCAAGATGCGGAAAAGCAAGAAAAATTAAGGGATATGCAAAATTTCGGCAATATTTTTTGAAATTGCCGAAATTTTGCACAAATAGTATCAAAAGACTCACAGCGTACAACACCCAAACTTCACCTGCTCCAACGCCGCCATCAAACCTTGATAATCAAGAGTTTGCAGAGGCTGTTTCCCTGTGGCATAACTGCAAAAGTTAACTTTCTTGTCCCACGAAACGCTGCAAAAATCTTGCGGCGGAGTGCATTTCAATAGGCACGACGGACTTTGAAACGGTTTGCCGCCCGCAATCGTTGCCAACTGTTTGGGTGTAGGCGTATCGGAAAACCTTTGTGGAATCAGGATTATCTGTTTCGGCGTCAAAAAAGTAAGAAGGTGTCCATAAACTTGTTTGCAAACGTCTGTCTTATTGCTGTTAACAAGAAGATTAACGCCCGGAGTAATATCAGTCTTTGAAAGTTTTTCGAGCGTTTTAATTACCCTCGAAACTTCCGCTGCGTTGTCGGGGAAATGAATAGTGATGTGGATTTTGTCGGGCGGAGTTTCGATTACCTTTGCAAAAAACTTTTCGTCCTGCAACTTCAATCCGTTGGTAGTTACCGAAAGATAAACCAACGGCTGCAACGTCGCAATAATTTCAAAAACGCCCTGATACTCAAACGGTTCGCCACCGCCAAGCGAAACCGCCTCAATACCGTTTTCTATGCAACTTTTGGCAAAAGAAATCACATCGTCAGGTTTCCAAAGTGTCTGCCCCACGGCGGAACTTTTATTGTAACAAAAACTGCACTTTTTGCTGCAAAAGTTTGAAAGGTCAATCGACAACAATTTAATGTTTGAGAGATTCGATTTCATCTTTTGTCAATTTTGTCGGAATTTTTATGCCACGATACTCCTTGTTTGAATATTCCAAAATCTCGTCGCGGTGCTGTTCCATTTCCGAGAACAAGAAATATGGGAAAGTTTGATTATTGATTGTTATTTGATGATTTTCAAGTTTATATATTGTTGAAGCCGCCGAAATAACATCGTCATCAATAATCAGAAGATAAGGATTCAACAATTTTACAATTGTTTCAATAGGCTCTGTTTGAAACTTAGCAACCTTTTCTTCTTCTGTCATATTTCTAAAAATAGTCTCTAACTCACTCCAAAACAACTTTTTGTGTTGTTCTTCCAAATAAAAGGCAGGAGTAGCAGATATTCGCAATTTTTTATTTTCATTTTTGATGATGTTCCCTGGTACAGAAAGCATCAAAATAGTGCTTTGATATGAATATGATAAATACGCAAATTTTTCTTTTTCAGCCAAAGGACAACTATTCAAATAATAAGCAAACGAATTTTGTCCGTCTGAAAGTTTGTAATACGTAAACACCAACTTTTTATTTTCAGAAATTTCAATTGGAAGTTCAACTTTTTCATCTTTATCCCACATACTCCAATCGGAAATAAAATACTCAGCAATTTGCAGAGTCTCAGTTTCTGAAAATCTGATTGGCAGCGATACAATTTTATCTTTAACATTGTCAGGAAGTTGAGATTTTTTCACGGGGCTTTTGGGTTTAATTAACCTCGTAATTGGGATTGCCCTGTTATAAGGCTGTGCATATACGTAATATGGCAATTTATTGAACTCAATTGCAGTATCCGAATCAGTACGATTGAACATATCACTGATATACAAATCCAAAAAACGGATGTCATCAATTGAATCATAAAGCTTTTTTGATGGCTCTTTAATAGAATCAATGTAATACAAACCCAAACTTTGCGACAAACAAATAACCTCTTTCCAAACATCCATCTTTGATATCTCATCAAAAAAAATGTTTTCCATCTCCTTTTTTATTTTAACTACAACCGAAAGAATCCAATCATCATAACGATCCAGCTTTTTCAACGATTTATCATAAAAATCCAATGCTTGTTCGTCTGTTAGATTAAGAATTCTATAAGGGCAAGTATCTTTTGTTTCCACGAAAGCATCATACAAAAAATCATCAACACAGTCTTGTGTACCCGAAATACATTCTGGCACAGGACCATTATCACCAAATTTAAAAATTCCCACATTACCATCCTCGTCAGCGGCAAACCAAGCCGTTGACATCGAGTGCGTTGCGGGATATTCTTTGTTTGTTTTCATAATGCATAATTTGTATTGCACAAATGTACAAATTATTTTTGAGTTTAATACTTTTTCATTTCGCTTTTTGTCAACTTTGTCGGAATTTTAATGCCACGATACTCCTTGTTTGAATATTCCAAAATCTCGTCGCGGTGCTGTTCCATTTCCGAGAACAAGAAATATGGGAAAGTTTGATTATTAATTGTAATTTGATGATTTTCAAGTTTATAATAATGCTCCAATACAAACTTAATCTCGTCTTTAATCAAAATCAAATACGGATTGAAAAAACGGATATTGTTTTCGATGTATGATTTTGAAAAGTTTTTGATTTTTTCTTCCGAAGAATAATTTCTATAACGTTCTTTACTTTCGTAATCTTCCGAAGAAGACCAAATTATTGGCAAATAAACATAGTTTTTTGCAAAGAAATTGATAAACCCCTCAGTACCCTTCCAATACATACCATCAAACGGTTCGGCAATTACAAAAATAGTCGGGGCAAAAGAAGCCTGATGCTCTGTCTGAGCCAATACGAAAATTTGTGCATTTAATACGCTTGACATCAGATAATATGACGTTCCTTCCGTTGCATTGCTCAATTTAGCATATTTGAAACTAAAAGATTGTTGTGGGAACACTTCATAGGAAACATCATTTTCACCCCAATCGGTTCTTGCAAAAATAGGCAAATATTCTGCAATCTGTAAATAGTTATGCTCAGAAAACTTTATCGGCAGTATTGTAATTGAACCTTGTGAATGTTTAGGCAATTGTGCAATCTTAAACGGGAATTTAGGTTCAAACACCCTTTTCATTGGGTTTTGCGTACAATACGGCTGAGCAAAAATATAAAAAGGCATATATGGCTTAATGCAATCATAATCATCGTTTTTGGTTGATTCATTGGAATTGTCAAAAACTATAAACTCTGCCGCATATCCAACCTTTTCAATAAGGCTTAACAATTTTTCTGTTATTTCGATTCCACTTTGTATGTATAAGATACCCTGATTTTTTGAAAGGCAGACTATATCGTCTATACAATAAAACTCCGAATCAAAAACGCCATTGTTGTTTAATTCCTCAATAAACTCATCAAATTTATTTTCTTTGATTTTTATGTATGATTTGTCAATGCAATCACCAACTTTATATTTACTTATATCTTCATCAAGATAATTGCTACTTAATTCCCATAATTGTTCATCAGTGAATTTTACTGATGGCATCAACATCCCGTTGGTTATCGGTTCTTCCGCAATTTCATTAGCCATCATAGACTCAAATAAATTTTCCACCGATGCACACTGCGGCACAGGTCCATTTTCATTGAAATCAAAAATCGCCACATTACCATCCTCGTCAGCAGCAAACCAAGCCGTTGACATCGAGTGCGTTGCGGGATATTCTTTGTTTGTTTTCATAGCGTAATTATTATTGCACCCAAAGTTAGCAATTAGTTTTGACATTGCAAAAACTTTTTCACACGGAATTCAAAGTAAGAATATTTGAAGTAAAATTTTAACTAAATTTCGATACCAAAAACGCAATTACCGCCGTTATAATAGTGTTAACCGATAAAAAAATTAAAAGTATGAAAAGACTGATATTAACTATTATAGCGGTGGTGATGTTGTTTGCCGGAAATGTTTCTGCGCAGGTGGAAAAAGACACTATGAAAGCCGGAAAACTCTATTTTGTAAACCTCAAAGACGGTGAAAAGCCTGTTTTGAAAGGTCTCAGACTTTTTGGTAACCGTGCAGGCAATCAAGAAGAAGGAAAAGGCATCAACACCTATCCGTATTCCACCGAAAAAATCCGCTTTATTTTTGAACTCAACGAGTGGGTGGAATTTTATCCTCAGACTGAAAACTCCGGAGGATTTGTTGTTTGGGTTTTTCAGCACAAGAATGACCAGAGTTTTTATTTAAAAAACGAACTTAGCGACGAACTTCCCGGTTTTGCGCAGTATTGCGAAATACATAAAGATCCCGAACAAGATGATAACTGGCACTGGGGTTCGTTTTATTTGCATCCAGAAGAATGTACGCCCGGTTATTATGATTTTGTATTTGTAAGCGGTGGTAAAGTTTTTGCGACAATGCTGACCAAGTTTTACAAGGAAGAAGAACTTTATGGCAAATCCGATGCCGAATTGGAAAAAATTATGAACGACATTATTGCAAAAGGAATTGAATAACACGATATTATTTTAACAACGGAAAACACGAAAAACACGGAAAATAAAAAATATTCATATGAGTTTTATTCGGAAATTTAAATTCCGAGAATTCTGCAAAATTTTAAAGTATTTAAAATTTTATTCAGCATTTTAAATTTCTGTTTTTCTGCGTTTTCCGTTGTTAAATCGCTGTTTTGTCGTTTCATTTTTTTTTGCTACTTTTGCGAAAAATTTTTTCGCGATGAAAACCATCTCTTTTAAAACCCTCGGCTGCCGTTTGAATCTTTACGAAACCGACGCTCTTGCATCGAAGTTTCGCGAAAAGGGCTTTGTAACCGACGGCGATTTTGAAAACTCCAATGCGGAG
>JAFYDK010000056.1 GCA_017544805.1 Bacteroidales bacterium
ATGTTCGACGTATTTTGTTGGGGACGTTGGCTCCATATTTCCAACGACGAGACAGGTGTAATCAAGGCCGATTCGCCGCTCACATACCCACATTTCAACGAAAAAGTTGTCTGCATCCGTTTCGACCAAAAGGTTGAATGTGTGGAGGCTGGTTTTGTCTCCCGCATCAACAATCTCTGTCAACTCTGCATTCTCCCCACGATGAAGGATTTTGGGCTCAGCAACGGCGACATCGACCATCTACACCAAAACGACACCATTATTGTAGGCTATTTCAACACCTACGCCGAAGACCTCGCCAAGAAACTCCATTTGCGTTTTATGCCAGCCGACCTGACGATTTCTGCATCGGGCGACTATTTCACGCAATATGGGAAATATATCCTCACGCTTCGTTTTTGGGAAGACCACGCTGCCTTGCACAATGATTGCAGGGCGCAAGGCTCATCGGCGGGCGGCATGGGCGGCGGCGAACATTCCGACGATTTGGACGACGATTTTTTCAACGACCCAAACATCATCGAAAAAATGGTGAACCTCGCTTGGGGCTGTTTTGCCAGCGACATCCGCGAAAGTCAACCGCTCACAGACTTCCTCGCCGCCGCAAAAGAGCGGTATGCCACGCTGCCGCATGAGGGGTATGTGTTGAGGTATTAGGGAGTCTATCTCCAATGCTTCAACATCGAGAGATGTCCGTCGTACATTGTCCGTCGGTCGGTGTCGCTCTGATTTTCGGGATTGGGCATATTTTTGACGAGAAAATCGAGCAACGAATCTTTGGTCTTGTAGGTGAAATTGCCGTCGGTGTAGCACCATTTGCAATACTCCTCGTTGAAACTGCCGTCGGGATTGAGGCTTACCATCGAATCGTCCGTTAGCGGCATTCCGCAGCACTGACAAACAAGAGTTTGCGGCGAGCCGAGCAAGGTGTTGATTGTTATGCCAAACTCCTTAGAAAGAGTTTTGAGCATTTCGGTGTTGGGCTGTGTTTCGCCTGTTTCCCAGCGACTTATCGCCTGACGTGTGGTGTGTACGCGCTCCGCCATCTGCTGCTGTGTGAGGTTGTGTTTTTCGCGGAGATTCTTCAAAATTTCTTTTACTTCCATAATGTGGATAATTTTGTTGATTATTGACACCGCAAAATTACAACGACAAAAGATGCGTGTCAAGAAACACGTTGTTGCTTTTTGTTAAAATACGTTAAGACGGAGTATAAAACTAAAGTTTCGTAAGTGATTTAAAATGTTGAAAATCAATAAAAAAATCAAAGAAATATCAAAAAGACTTTTGTTATGCGAAATTAAGTTTGGAAAAGACGTTATATATTGTTTATCAAGGAATTAATTGATAATATAAAAAGGTTATTTGTACTAATGAATGATATTTTTATTAATGATAAATATACTGATAATCAGTTATTTAATCTAACTGTTTTGAAGTTGTTACTCTGATTATCAGTATATTAAACTACTTGCGAGGCTTTAGATTTTTAGTTTATCAAAAATACTTTTTCCAAACCTTTGTAAACGGCTTTTATAGTTGCTCTGCCTTCAACTATTTTGCTGACTGAGATTTTAACCTCTGGGTTGTTGCAAGTTGCTTTCAAATCCGATTTGTCGGTCATCGGTCCGTAAACCTGATAATGATTACATTCGGTATAACCATTGAAGTTTGTAAAGTATACGGGTTTTTCTGGAATTGTTAAAACGTTGCCGTCAACAGTGATTGTAATTTGCGGCACTTGCGGCACATCAAATTTTTCGCCTGATTTGGTAAAACCTATTCCGTGAAGGTCAAACAAACCGTAAGGAGTTACTTGACGTTTTTCCCAAGGATTTTTGGGTTCGGGTTCTTTTACCTCAGGGCCTTCGCAAACCAAATAAATAGCGTGTTTACCGCTAAGACCTTCTACCTTAGGAACTTTTACTGAATAAACTGTCGGAAATTTCGGCGCATTTTCTGGAATATCAATAACGGCGATTTCTTTTCCGTTCCATGTTGAATTAGCGTAAGGACCGTCCATCATCACGTGAATCTTGAATGCACCGTGTCCTTGCGACGAAAGATTAAGGTTGAGGGTTGCGCCGTCGCCTTGTTTGATACCTTCAAATGCTTTTACGCCTTTTGTATCAGCAGTCAAACCGCCAAAACCGAAATATTTGAAACCGACAACACCTTTATTAGTAATTCCGGCAACGTCCATGCTGTTGTTCCAAACATCGTGATTGTCTTGCATCCAACGGTTTCCTGTCATATAACAAGCATATCCGGCTGAATAATATTTATAAGGCGGGAGACCGAAAATTTGAAAACCTTCACTTGTGATTTCTGCGCCGGTGTAATGATTGCCGTCTTTTGCCTTTGCTGACCATTCATTGTCGGCTGCATACGGGTCGTAAGCGGTGATTTTAACTTTGCCGCCCTCAGAAACTTTCTTTTTGTCCCAAGTGATTTTAACGGGAGCAACCATTGCTTGACGTGCATTCCCGAATCCTCTTGGCGGACGGTGATAGAAAACGTACCACTGACCGTTGATTTCTTGAATAGAACCGTGAGTGTTGTGGCTTGCGTTAGTTGTTGTTAAATGCGAACCGTCTTCGTTGAGTACAACTCCGCGAGAATCCACCAAAACGCCACCGGCACGCCAAGGACCGAGCGGAGAATCTCCGTAAGCATATCTTAAAGCCGAGTTCGTGTTGCCAACGCCGTATTCTTTTCCCGAATAGCCGGAGAAAACCATCACGTATTTGTTTCCGACTTGACGGATTGAAGAAGCCTCAAAAAAGTTGAAGTCAAGCGGGTCTTGGTCTGCGGCAAGAGCCTTGTATTTGGTAACACCCTTGTCAAGAAGTTTTCCGTCCCAACTGCATGCCGGAATAAAAGGGTCGATAAGTTCAGTTCCCGGACGTTTTGAATACATCGTGTTTTGGTCTAACTCGCAAGCCGTAGAGTGCTGAAAACCATAGAAAACGTATGCGCGGAATCCTTTTTTATAATCTTTGTCTTTTTTATCGTTGACGGGTTCGATAAAAACTGACGGGTCAAAATCTATTAAAGAACCTTCAAGACAAGCGTGTCCGTCTTCTGTTAGATTTATCGGTGTAAAAGGGCCGTCAGGGCGGTCTGATTTACAAACCATCGGCACTCTTCTCCAACCTCTTGAATGAGGATAAAGATAATAAGTGCGTTTGCCGGTTTCGCGATCGTTTACTTCCACGAGGTCGGGAGCAAACATTGTGTCCCAATGTCCGTCAATAAAATACTTGAAAATAGGGCCTTCGTCTCTCCATTGAGAAAGGTCTTCAACGGGTGCAGACCACATACGAATATCGTTTCCGCAATATTCGGTGTAATGAGTGTCGTGCGAACCGATAATGTAAGCACGATATTTGCCCGGATTGTCGGGGTCTTCAAAAACGCGGGGTTCGCCGTCGGGAAGATGTTCCCAAAGCGGTAAGTAAGGGTTTTGCGCCGAAGCACTCAGGGCAAAAACCGCAAGTAAATTTAAAAACAGTTTTTTCATCTGGTATTTTTAATAAAATTTTGTTTGAAAACTTTCTGTAAAAATACGCCATTGAAAAGAAAAAACTGTTAATTTTTGGTAGAAAAAATTTATTAATTAGTAGATTAATATATTCAATATGTAACTTTTTTCATTAATTTACTTCCAATTTTGGCAGCAACCACAATTCCTGCTATCAAAACTATTACTGCTAACCAATAAATTTCCGTTAAGCCTACCAAACTGCTTAACAAAAATGCCGAACCTATCAATGCCATTAATTTTGCAAATTGACGGGCGTAAGCTTTTTTGTCTTTAATTTTTGCTGATACCAAGTAATGCTCCGGCATAAGCATTTCGCCGCTTAAATACGCAAAAGCCGACCACAAAAGTATGCCGATGCCCATAGCAGCCATGATAATTGAATAAATGTTATCGTCCATAGTTTTTGTTTTTTTAAGGTGTTAAGAATTTTGCCAAATATAAAAAACAAAAACTTATTTTGCAAGCAAAAAAAATATTATATAGAAACTTGACGGTAAATTTCGTTGTATTTCATCGCAATAACGGTCTGAGAAAAATTAGCCTCAACTTTGTTGCGTGCGTTATGGCAAAGTTCCGTATAATTCTTGTTGAGAATAACATTCAAAATACATTCTGCCAATGCGTTAGAATCTCTTAAAGGTGCGAGATAACCGTTTTGACCGTTGTCAATTAGTTGAGGAAGTCCGCCCGTATTGAATGCAACGCAAGGCACAGCGCACGAAAGGGCTTCCATTACGGTATTAGGAAGATTGTCCTCAAGGCTTGGTGTAACGTAGACGTCAGAGGCGTTGTAAACCATTGAAATATCTTCTTCACTGCCGATGTAACCCGTTGATTTGCAAGGAAAAGGCAAATTCTTTACAGCCTGAGAAGTGCCGCTGCCAAAAATCAAAAGTTCAATGTCTTTGGCGATATTCGAATTTTTTTCGTAAATGTTTTTCAAGGCTTGAGCCAAAAACTTGAAACCTTTGCGCTTATCCGTAATTTTTACCGCTCCGAAAAGTATTACGTATTTTTTTTCGATGCCGAATTTTTTTCTTGCCAAATTTTTGTCAGAGGGTTTAAAAACTTCCGTATCAATGGGATTCGGTATCGAAAAAACTTGAGAATTACTAAAAATAAGCGATGATTTAGCAATGTTTTTCAGCCAGTTGCTGCACGAGATAAAAAATATTTTATGACGATCCGGTAATTCTAATTTTTTCTTAAAATATCGTTTTGACAAATCGTTTTTATCTTTGCCGAAATTCAAAAACTGACAATTTCCGCACCCCGTTTTGTAATTTTCACATTTGCGAGCGTAATGACATATTCCCGTAAAATAATGCATATCGTGCATCGTGAAAACGATTTTCTTGTTAGCAAGCAAAAGTTTTTCAAGCTGTTTCAACGACAAAAGCCCCTGACTCGTCCAATGAAAATTGATAACGTCAGCCTCTTTTATAAGCGGATTTTTAAGCAAATTTACCGCACCGAAATTGTCCAAGGAAATATGAAAAAGATATTTGCGACGAAATTTCAATTTTAGTAGTATCTGAAGCCTTTCTAAAGAGAAGCTCAAAAAGTTGAGTATCTTATAGAAAATATTCGTGTTCAGGGTGTAAATATCTTTGTCTGAAGAGATTTTGTCTCTTACCAACATTTTTACATCCGTGCCGTTTTTTTTTAGTGCCTGAAAAATTCTCGAACAGGCAATTGCAGCTCCTCCTTTGCGGTCTGAGGTAGATACTAAGACAATTTTCATAGGGGTTATTCCTTTTTTTAGCTTGTGTGGCAAAGTTAAATTTAAAATTTTAACAGAATTTTAAGCGATAGTTAATGATTAATAAAAAAAATGCTTTAATTTTGGGGCATAAAAATAATCGGAAAATTTTATGAACATTACTATTGTAGGCTGCGGTAATTTAGGTTTTTCAATTGCCAAAGGCCTTGCTAACAAGCAAAAAGAATTTAATCTGAACATTACGGCTACCGACCCCGAAGCCGACCTCGAAAGAATTCGTGCAATCGGTATTAATGCCGTAAGAGATAACGTTCAAGCCGTTAAGGACAGCGAAATCATATTTTTGTGCGTAAAACCTTGGGTTGCAAAAGATGTTATCGAAGAGATAGAGCCGGCTCTCAACAATTCTCAAGTTTTGGTATCGCCGGTGGCAGGACTGAGTATAGACCAAATCAATGCTTATTCGTCCAAAAAAGTTTCTGTCTTTAGGATTATGCCCAATATTGCCGCTTCAATCAATCAGTCAGTAACCTGCGTCAGTCATGATGCAGAGGATGAGGACATCGAAAAAACTCTTAAAATCCTCAATATCTTGGGCAAAACAATCGTTGTTGATGAAAACAAAATCAACGCCGCTACGATTTTAACGGGTTCAGGTATTGCATACATTCTAAGATTTTTGCGTGCAATGACTGAAGGCGGTATCGAAATTGGTTTCCCGAGCAAGATTGCTCAAGAAATTGCTGCTCAAACTATGAAAGGCACGGTTGAACTCTTACTTGAAGAAGGTGTTCACCCAGAGCAACTTATCGACCGTGTTTGTACGCCCTCAGGCACTACTATCAGAGGCCTTAACGAAATGGAGAAAAACGGTTTTTCTTCGTCGGTAATTCAAGGTATTTTATCGTCTTACGGCAAAATAGCAAAATAATATGTTTTCAGGAATAGTAGAATGTACCGGCAAAATAGTCGGAATTAGAGAATATCAAAAAAACATAGATTTTACAGTAACTTGTCCGTTTGAAAAAGAACTTACAATCGACCAGAGTGTTGCTCATAACGGCGTTTGTCTTACTGTTGTAGAAAAAAATGAAAACGGATATGTCGTTACAGCCATGCAGGAGACTCTTAACCGTTCTAATCTCGGCGTTTTAGGGGTAGGGGACGAGGTGAATCTTGAGCGCAGTATGAAACCCGATTCTTTGCTTGACGGTCATATCGTTCAGGGACACGTAGACCAGACAGGCGTCTGCACCAATGTTGAAGATGCTGACGGAAGTACTTATTTTACAATCGAATACGATCCAAGTCAAGGAAATATAACGGTTGAAAAGGGTTCTGTTGCCGTAAACGGGGTGAGTCTTACCGTTTGCAATTCCGAAACGGGAAAATTTCGTGTCGCAATTATTCCCTACACTTTTGAACATACTAATTTCAAAAACTTGAAAAAAGGTGATAAAGTAAATCTCGAATTTGATATTATCGGAAAATACATTCAAAAGATTGCAAGCGTGTATTTAAAAAAGTAAACTTAAAACAAAATCATCATACACAAAAATTAAAAAAAGCCGACTGAAATTTTTTTTCAATCGGCTTTTATTTTTCCGCTTTCCCCTTGCAACGAAAAGCGGAGAAACTTTTAGTTTAACCTAAATCTTATTATGAAAAGAGTTCTGACATTAAAAAAAACCTTGTCTTCACAGATGAGGAATCTTTACACTTAACTTATACGAACTCGAAAAAAAAAGGTTTCAAAAAAAGTAATTTTTTTTTGTTTTTTTTGAAATTTTTTTTATAACAAAAACACCCGCCTAAGAAAAAATTCTTTGAAGGCGGGTGTGAGATAATTGATGTACTGTAAAACTGTGAATAAATCTTATTGTTTTGTTACGCTTGCCGTTGCATTTTCGGGATCAAGTACGATTTTGTAAGTTCCGGCAGAAATTGGAATGTCCGCACCGCCTTGTGTGAGTCCTGTTAATTCACCACCGAAATTTATATCCCAACTGCCTGCCCAACGAAATTTGAATTTACCGGCTTTTACCGTAATGGTTTTTGACCAAATTTTGGTTTCAGGATCGTAATCCATTACAATGCCTTTGTCCCAACCAAATTCCATTGCATCTCCGATGAGCTCCCAGCCGGTGGCAACAATTGATGCCGTCATTTTCTTTTGGTCAACAGTTATTTTGTAATAACCGGCTTTTTCGAGTTTGATGTTTTCGCCGTCGCTTTCGCCAATTTTGAAACTGCCGTCTTCCGCCATGTCGCCGGCAATTCCGAGCCATGTGCCTTCGCCGTCGTCGTAGAACTTAAATTCTGCGGGAGCCTTGTCGATGTAAACAACACCGTCGAAAATGAAGTCCCTTGCCTCTGATGTCAAAACATAATCCTTGGTTGCCTTGTTCCAATCGTTGAATGTACCCGGAAGCGTCAGGCTTGAGCTTGAAAGCTGAATGTCGGTTTCTTCAAGCGAATAGGTGTATTTGCCGGCGTTGGCAAGGTTCAATGTTATGATGTAGGCATGGGCGTTTGTTATCTTGATATTGTCGCCGCCCGGAGCAAGTGTAAAATCTTCGCTGCCTTTGCCGTAATTAATATCCCAGCCTCCATTGGCGCGGAACTTAAATTCACCTTCAATCAAAGATGTAACCACTGTCCAAAGACCGGTTTTTTCGTCAAATTCCATTTTGGTATCTTTGTCCCAGCCGCCTGAAGTGGCACTGCCGACAAGTCCCCATTCTGTTTTTTCGCTGATATTGATACCGCCGTCGGCATCCGTTACTATTTCAACGAAACCGTCTGAACTCAGAGTGTTGTCCTGAGATATTACCTCAAGGGTTTTGCCGTCCAAAATTGCGAACGATTCAGCACCTTCGGGAATGTTTACATAGCCTTGGTAAGTGCCGTCGCCTTCGGGGTCGCCGATTATGTACGATTTTTCAAAGTCGAAATCGGGATAGTTTACGGCAACGTATGCGTAATTCCAGTCAATGCCCTCCGACTTGGAGTCGTAAGGCTGGATTTTAAGGTCCAAAGTGTTTTCAGCCTCGTCCGAAACCTCAGTATTAGGCACTGAAGAAACCAATGAGACCGTATAACCGCCTTCTATGCCGGGCAGCGCACCCAAGCCGGAAGAAATAGTGTTTACTGCCGAATTGTCAAGCTCGAGAAAGGTTTCAACCGTTTCGCCCAAAACAACTTCCTTGCCCGTTGAGGCACTTTTCAGTTTAACGGTGTAACTTACCGAAGCTCCGTTGTAATCTGCGGGACTCCAGCTTATTTTTGGAAACTTCTCCGTGAGGTTGCTTTTGTTGATGGCAACAGCGGAAACCTCCATCGGATTGAACTCCGCCTTTTTTTGCAGTCCGAGAACGGGAGTCTGTTCGTCCTCGCAGGCAGCCAAAGAAAACAAAAGAACTGCCGGTATAATATATTTGTTTAATGCTTTCATAATTGATTAAAATTATTTTGCGGAATATCCGTCGTTTTGTTTAAGATTAAGATTGCTTCCAATTTCGTCGGAAGGAATCGGGTAAACCGAATAATAAGCGGGAACGTCTTTGCCTTCAGCCACGCCGCCTTTCCAGGGCCAGTTGTAACCTGAGGTGTACTTGTCGAAACGGATAAGATCCGTGCGGCGTTGAGCCTCGTAGAATGTTTCCCTGCCTCTTTCGTCAAGCAGATAGTCAAGAGTGAGAGCGTCGATGGGTGATTGGATGCCCGCTCTTTCGTGAAGCGCGTTGATATATTTCAAAGCGTCAACTTCATTGTTGGTGCGCAAAAGTGCCTCCGCAATGTTGAGATAAATTTCTCCGAGACGGAACAACGGGAAATCCACGTAAGCCTCAGCCGAGGGAGGAAGTGTGCCGTCCTTGTAGACATTGTAAAATTTGGTAACGGGAATACCGTTGTTTTTGAACGTTGCCTCGTCTTTTATCTCGCTGCTTGTAGTACCGTCAAGACGGAGCATTGCCATACGCTGGTCGCTTTCGTGGTTTTCCTCTCTCTCAAAAACATCAAGGAAAGAAGATTTTGCCCTTACACCGTTCCAGCCGCCTTTTGCGTTTGTCTCTGTTGTATATTTTTCAGAGCCCCAGCACAAAATCGCCGTCATGCCGCCCCATGTCATGGTCTGGTCGCCCTCGTAACGGACAGGCATAATCATCTCAAGCGACTGGTCGTTGTCAGCCCTGAACATATCGCCGTAAACGGGTTCGAGTTTGTAGCCTGCGTCAATTATTTTCTGACAGTAAGTGATACATTCGGTGTATTTTTCTACTCCTGTGTATACTTTTGCGTTCAGATAAAGCCTTGAAAGCGCAGCCCATGCGGCAGCTTTGTTGGCGTGTCCGTAACTGTCTGAAAATCCGGGCTTGGGATCTGCCATTTCCTCGGCACTTTCCAAAAGTTGTTTTTCAACAAAGTCATAAAGGTCTTTCGCCTGAATCTGTTCCGGATTTTCTCCGAGTTTGTTTTCTTCCGTTACAAAAGGCACGTTTCTGAAGAAATCAAGCGCATACATGTACATAAGCGCACGTATGAATTTTGCCTCGCCCCTGAAATTGTTAATCACGGCTATGTCCTGTTCCGAACATCCTTTTCCGGAGAGTTCCTCGGCGGTTGTCTCTTTCAGAAACGAGTTGCAGAGGTTAATCTCGTAGAAAAGTCTGAAATAATAGCCTTTGAGAAAAAGATTTGACGAGGTCCATGTAAGATTATTGAAGTCGGGGATTCCGTCATCGTTCCAGCAGCAGTGCGCAATGTCTGAGGCAAGCTCCTGCATGTTCCACATCACGCGCAAGAAAGAAGCCTGTGAGCCGCCGTCAATGCCGACAACGTCCTGATCGGAATCGCTGCCGCCGTTGCCGCCTATGGCAAGTCCGGCGTAAATTTTTGCGAGATTGCTTTCGTATGCGTCAATCTGGCTGCCGAATACGACATCCGCCACAAGTTCTTTCTCGTCCAAGGGAACAGTGTCCAAATCCTTTACGCAGGACGAAAAACCGAGCGCAAGACTCATTGCAGCTGCCGGAAGTATATATTTGAATTTACGATTAATGTTTTTCATAATTGTCAATGAATTTTAAAAAAGTTTAGAAATTAAGATTAACACCTAGCATGAAAGTTACAGGACGCGGATAGATGTTTCTGTCGATACCTTCGCCGCTGATTTCGGGGTCAAGTCCGCTGTATTTTGTGATTACAAACGGATTCTGAACCGTGAAGTAAACTTTTGCGTTTTGGGTTGTGTTGAATATTCTCTGGAAATTGTATCCGAGAGACATGTTGTCCATTCTGAGGAATGAGGCGTTTTCGATGTAGTAATTTGACTTGTAGTAGGCATCCTTGAAATTGGATTCGGTTGCCGAGGTCATTCTGTTTTTCAAGAATCCCGAAGGGTCAAACATCTGAGAGCCGCCCCATGCCTCGCGGTTGGATCTTACGTTGTTGTAAACGTAGTTGCCGATTGAGGCACGCATTGCAAAGTTGAAGAACCAGTTTTTCCAGCTCAGCTGTGATGACAAGCCCATTATGACATCGGGAGCGGATTTCTTGAGAATGAACAAATCGTTGTCGTCGATTTTTCCGTCGCTGTTTTTGTCAACAAAAACATTCTCAATCGGGCTGCCGTCCTCATAATACATCTGTTTGTGAACATAGAACGAATTGTACGGCTCGTTTACGGCGTTAATCTGAATGTTGTTGCCTGTACCGCCTTCTACGCCGCCGTGGATAACGCCTTTGTAAGAGGGATCGTCGTTGATTGTAAGTTTAGTGATTTCGTTTTTGTTGTAAGAGACATTGTAGCTCAAAGTCCATTCAAGATCTCTCTTGTTGAGAATATGTCCGGTAAGAGAGAGTTCAATACCGCGGTTTTCGAGTTCGCCGACATTGGTCAGAAGCTCGTTGGAGTAATTTGTTCCGGCGGGAATAATTACCGAGTTCAACAGGTCGGTGGTTTTGCGGATATAGAAATCAACCGTACCTTCAATTCTGCCTTTTAAGAAACCGAAGTCAAGTCCTGCGTTGTAGGTTGCTGTTTCTTCCCATTTAAGTCCTAAGTCGTAAGCCTGCGGGGTAATCAAACGGTACTGTTTGTCGCCGAAGAAATAAGAAGCACCGGCTTCTGAATATTTGTAACGCGGCATGTACGGATAATCGTTTGTGCCGAGATTCTGCTGTCCTGTTACGCCGTAACCCAAACGGAGTTTCAAGTCAGAAACAACGTCATTGTCTTTAAGGAATGCCTCGTCGCTGATTTTCCAAGCCAAAGCTGCCGACGGGAAAATACCCCAGCGGTTGTCTTTGTGGAAACGTGAAGAACCGTCGTCCCTTAAAGTAAAGGTGATAAGATAACGGTCAAGAATTGTGTAGTTGATTCTGCCGAAGAACGATACAAGATAGTTTTCCGTTTTGTAAGTGTATTCGTCTTTGTAATATTCCTTTCCGAACTCCTGAGCTTTGGCAGCAGAGTAGCAGTATTTTGTGCCTTTGTCAGAATAGAAATGCTGCCATGAATAACCTATCATTACATCGAGAGAGTGAATGCCGAAAGTTTTGTCGTAATCCAAGTAACTTTCAAAAAGTCCGTTGGTTTTTTTCTGATAATAGTCGGTGTTTTCGCCGAAACCGGTTTTGAAACTGCCGCTGCACCATGTCAAAGGTGAGTTGTCGGCAATTGTTTTTTCGCCGTCGCTGCGTGATACGTCGTAACCCAAATTTACATTTACCCTCAAGTCGGGAAGAAAATGGAATTTGTAGTCAGCCTGAATGTTGCCGATGCTGCGGTTGACGGTAGACCTGTCATCCTGATCCTCAAGAATAGAGACGGGATTTGTAAGCGCAATGTCAACGGGAGCGGTATTGTCTTCGTTCATATAGATAAACCAGCCGTTGCCGTATTTGTTGTCCGACATGTATACGGGCTGTGTGGGATCAAATTGTGAGGCCATGCCTACGGCATCCGTCGAACCGAAACGGTTCTTGTTGTTGATGCCTTTCACATTGACCGAAATGCTGAGTTTTTTGTCAAAGAAAGTGGGATTAAGGCTTACTGCGCCTGTCAGACGCTCCATGCTTGAGTTTTTGAGGATACCGTTTTCGTTGGTGTAGCCTACAGAAACCCTGTAAGGAAGATTTTTGAAAGTACCCGAAACACTCAGGTTGTGGTCTGTGCTTACAGAGGTGCGGAAAATCTCGTTCCACCAGTCTGTGTTTGCGTTGCCGAGAGCTTTTGCGTTGTCGCTGTCTTCGCCGAATTTTTCGATTACAAAGCTTCTGAACTCATCGGCGTTCATAATGTCAATGTCGTTGCGTTTTGTGCTGACGGAAACCGTACCTGCATAACTTACAGCGGGTTTTCCGCTTTTGCCTTTTTTTGTCGTTATGATGATAACGCCGTTTGATGCCCTTGAACCGTAGATTGCGGTTGCCGAAGCGTCTTTTAAGATTGTAAAAGTTTCAATGTCGTTGGGGTGAACGGTTGCAAGCGGGTTTGCCATACCGTCAATACCGCCGTCATCTACAGCCACGCCGTCGATGACAACGAGAGGATTGTTTGAAGCTGAAAGAGACGAACCGCCTCTGATTCTGATGGTTGCGCCCGCACCCGGAGCACCGCCGTCGCTGATAACGCTTACGCCGGCTGCCTTTCCTGCCAAAAGATCCGTGGCGGAGGTTGCCGCGCCTTTTACCATTTTGTCAGCACTGATAGCCGTTACCGAACCCGTGAGGTCGTTTTTCTTAACTTTGCCGTAACCGATTACGACAACTTCTTCCATTTCACGGGTATCTTCTTGTAAGATAATACGTAAGCTTGCATTCGGTCTTACTATAGTTTCAGTATAACCGATGTATGAAACGGCGAGACTGTCTTTCAAATCGGCTTCGATTTCAAAATTACCGTCAAGGTCGGTTATTGTTCCGGCGGTAGTTCCTACGATTCTGATTGTTGCGCCGATAATTTCGCCGCCTGAAGAATCTTCAACATGACCTTTTACAGTAATTTTCTGTGCAAAGGCATCGCCGCAGGCTAATACTGTTAAAAGTAAAGCCAATAACCGTAGCGGCGTAGAAAAATTAAACTTGCTTTTCATTTTTTGTATAGATTTAAATTAAATAAAAATTTGTCGATGACGTCGCAAAAATATATTCAAAAAAAAAGTTGGGTCTTTTTTTACGTGAAAAACGGATGTTAATTATCTGCAAACGAAACCGCAAACGAAACCGCAAACGTTTGCATTTTTTAAGGTTTGTTTTTATTTTTTTAGAAAAAACGGACTTTTATTGTTATTTTTGCGTTAAAAAAATAAGAGAAAATGATGAAAAAAACGTTTTTTATATTTGTTTTTGCTTTTTTTTACGATGTTTTAACAGCTCAAAATGCAAACGATATTATCAAGGAAATTCTTCAGGAGACGGCAGAAACCGAAGATGAGGAGTTTTCCTCTTCCGTAGAAAATTTAGGCGAATATCTTGAAAGACTTTCAGAGGAAAAAATTTCTGTTAATTCATGTACTTTTTCTGATTTGCAAGAATTGCCTTTTTTGACGGATTTTCAGATTCAGGACATTTTGGATTATAGGTTTGAGGTTGGAGAGATTTTCTCTTTAGGCGAGTTGAAAGGTATTGAAAGCCTTAACGAAAAGGAATTGAATTATTTGAAATATTTTTTGTATGTTTCTGATTCTGAGCTTAATGAAAAAGAAAATTTTAGCTCGGCTAATAATTCCGTTACCTTTGTTACCAAAAATGTTTTAGAAAAACCCCTGGCATATTACAGTCCGGGGGAATATCAAGGCAACCGTTTTTTGATGCGTTTGAAATATTTTTCTAGACCTGTTAAAAGAGTAACTTTCGGCTTTTCTTCGGAAAAAGACCCGGGCGAGGAAATCGCTTTAGGAGGCAAAAAATACGGTTTTGATTTTAATTCGGCGTTTTTAAAAATTCTGGGAAACGGAAAATTAGAAAAAATTATAATCGGTGATTATACTTTGCGTTTTGGTTTAGGTTTGAGTTTAGGCTGCGGTTTTTCGAGCGGAAAATATATTTCAACGGGCGAGGATTACGGAAATTCTTTGACTGATTTGAGGGAATATTCTTCTTTTTCTGAATACGGTTTTTTGAGGGGGACTGCTACTTCGATAAATCTTAAAGCTTTGAAAATCACTGCGTTTTTAAGTCATAATGCCGTTGATGTTTTGGGTGAAAAAGATAGTTTTTATAGTTTTAAGACCGACGGTTATCATAGAAATTCAAAGGAGTTGGACGACAAAAATTCCTTAAAAGAAAGCATTTCGGGTTTGACCTTGAATTTTAGGAAACGGATATTTTTCTTTGGACTTTCAGGTGGTTATTATTGTTTTGATAAAAGTTTTCAGCCGAAAAACGATTTAGTGAATTTGAGGGATTTTAGTGTCAAAAACGGCGGATTTTTTTCTTTGAATTGGGGTTGTTCCGAGAAAAAATACGGTATTTCAGGCGAATTAGCTTTCGATAAAAATTTTAATCCCGCACTGATTACTGTTCTGGGTTTCAGACCCTTAGCACAACTTAAAATGAGCGTTTTGTACCGTAATTATTCCAAAAGATATTTTTCTTTCTTGGCAAATCCTTTTAGAGAAAGTTCCAAAATTTCAAATGAAGAGGGTTGTTATTTAGGACTTGAATTTTCTATGAAAAGGTTTTGGATATTTGAGGCTAAAACCGATATTTTCAGTTTTCCGTGGCCGAGTTTTCAAACTAAAAAAATGTCTTCGGGTTATGATTTTTCGTTACAAAACACGTTTTTGATTTCAAAAGGATTTTCCGCCACCATTCGTTTTAAGGACAAAAACAAGGAATTTAAGGAGAGAATTTTTAACAGAAATTCCTATTTGAGATTTCTTTTGAAATATTCCTCTAATGATAATTTTTCGATGTCGGAGGTTTTGCAGTGGAGTTATTTTGAAACTGACGAACTCTTTGAAAAAGGTTATCTTTTGTCGCACAGCTGCCTTTGGAATTTTCAAGGTCTGCCGCTTTCGCTTGATTTGGGGTGTGCTTTGTTTTCAGCACCTTATTCGGCGGCTATTTACGATTATGAAACCGATGTCAGGGGTTTTTACGCTTTGCAACGCTACTATTATAAAGGTGCGAGATATTATGCAGTTTTGGTTTTTAAGCCTTGGAAATTCATGGAGTTGCAGACAAAATTATCTCAATGGCAATATTTTGACAGAAAAACTTTAGGCTCAGGAAAAAACAAAATCAATTCTGACAAACGCACTGAAATAAGTTTTTACTTACGTCTGAAATTTTGATTGTTGAAGTTACTTAAAAATTTTTACCTTTGCATTCTGAAATTAAAAAACGATGGAAAAAATATCTTTTGCAGCTCAGTACGTTATTACAAATACTTCTGAGCCGATAAAAAACGGTGTTGTTAGCGTTGATGTTTCAACGGGTGAGATACTCGAAATCAAACAGCTTACAAACGAAATTCCTTATACGGAGTTTTATAATGGGGTTTTAATTCCGGGGTTTGTAAATGCGCATTGTCATTTGGAACTTTGTCATTTGAAAGACAAGGTTAAAAATCCCAAAAGTCTGATAGATTTTCTTCTTGCGATGTTCCGCTTAGATGCAAATTCTTATGATGAAAAACTTACTTTGAAATATGATTCCTTGATGTATTCTTCGGGCGTATCTGCCGTTGGGGATATTTGCAATACTTCGGATACGGCTGGAGTTAAAGAAAAAAGCAAGATACATTATAAGAATTTTGTGGAGTTAATAGGGACAACTCCGGAGCGTTGTCAAAAAGATATTTTGCAGTTTGAAAATGTTAAAAACGATTATCTTTCTTTCGGTATTGATGCGAATGATATTTCAGCAGTTCCGCACGCACCGTATTCGGTAAGTCCTGAGCTTTTTTCTGTGATTAACCGCCTTAATAAAGGTAAAAAAGAGATAATTTCAATTCATAATCAGGAGAATTTTAATGAGAATTTTTTGTACGAAAATCACAGTGGAGAGTTTGTAGAGAAGTTTCCGCTTGATTTGTCCTTGATTCCCGTAACTGGAAAAACTTCGTTGAAATCCATGAAAGAACTCTGTGAAGGCGGTTATGAAAGAACACTTTTGGTTCATAATATTTATTCTTCTAAGGAGGATTTGGATTTTGCCGCTGAGAATTTTAAAAATCCGTTTTTCGTGGTTTGTCCAAAATCGAATATTTTTTTGGAGAACAAAATAATTGACGTTAATGTTTTGCTGGAGAAAAATTTAACGGTTTGTATCGGAACGGACTCTTTGAGTTCTAACGACAACCTTTCAATGATTGAGGAGGTGAAACTTTTGTCAAAGAAATTTGAAAATTTGAAATTGGAAGATTTAATAAAATTTGCTACTTTAAATGGTGCAAAGGCTTTAGGTCTTCAATCAAAGCTCGGAAGTTTTGAAATAGGAAAATCCCCGGGCGTTGTTTTGTTGGAAAACGTTGATTTGCATAATTTTAGATTAACTGACAATACTTTATCAAGACGGCTTATTTAATTTTTTAGAGAAATATAATGTATCCTATTGAAGAAATTTTTGATGAGGTTTATCAAAAATACCTTGACAATCAAGTTATTATAATAACTGCGCCGACCGGCACGGGTAAGAGTACGGTTTTGCCGTTGGAGATTTTGAAACGCAATTCAGATTCTCAAAAAATCGTTATGCTTGAGCCGCGCAGACTTGCAGCAAAGGCGATTGCCTTTAGAATGGCGGATTTGATGGGACAGAAGCCCGGCAAAACTGTCGGTTATACAATAAGATTTGAAAATTGTGTTTCAAAGGATACGCGTTTGGAGGTTGTAACGGAGGGCGTTTTAACGCGCCGAATACTTGCAGACAACGAGTTGAAAGGGGTTTCGACCGTGATTTTTGACGAATTTCATGAACGCAATCTCAACACCGATTTAACACTTGCTTTGGTGCGGGAGGCTCAGCAAATTTTAAGGGACGATCTGAAAATTATAATTATGTCTGCAACGATTGATGCAGAAAATCTATCCAAAATGCTTAACGCTCCTGTTATCAGCGCAACGGCAAAAAATTACAACGTTGAAATCTTTTATGAAGGTTGCTGCGACGAGTTTTCAGTATCACGTCAGACGGCTTTAACCGTTTTGAAGGCTTTGGAAAGACATCCCGAGGGCGATATTTTGGCGTTTTTGCCGGGCGAAGGCGAAATCAGAAAATGCGAAGAATTTTTAAAAAGCTCTGTTCACGGCGTTTTGATAAGTCCTCTTTACGGAATGTTGCCGCCTAATCTTCAACAACAAGCTATCATGCCTGACAAAAACGGTAGGCGTAAAATAGTTTTAGCAACTTCCATTGCCGAGACTTCGCTTACGATTCAAGGCGTTAAAATCGTTGTTGATAGCGGACTGAGCAAAATTCAGGAATATTCTCCCGATACTGGGTTGTCTGGATTGAAAACCGTAAGAATATCTCTTGATATGGCTTGTCAAAGAGCGGGCAGGGCGGGCAGAATTTCTGACGGTTTTTGTTATAGGCTTTGGGATTTAACAACTCAGGACAGAATGTTGAAAAACCGTTTGCCGGAAATCGAATACGCCGATTTAACTCCGCTTATGTTGGATTTAATAAAATGGGGCGAACCTAATCCAGAAAATTTAACTTGGCTGACTCCGCCCGATAAAACTTCCGTCAATCTTTCAAAGGAACTTTTGAAAACTCTTGAAGCCGTAGATGATAATTATTCTTTAACTCCACTTGGCGAAGAGCTGAGCAGAATTCCTTCTCACCCTCGAATTGCAAAGATGTTGGTTCAAGCGCGGAAGTATTCACTCTTGCCGCTTGCCTCAGACATTGCCGCAATACTTGACAACCGCGATCCTTTGCCGAGGGATTACGGAACGGATATTAATTTGAGAATCGAACGCCTAAGGCTCAACCGCAGAGAAAAACGTCATAACAAAAGTTTTGACAGAATAGAGCTTTATGCAATGGAATTAAGAAAAATGTTCAAGGTTCAGGAGGATAATTCCGAGTTTGACAGTTATGATACGGGGCTGCTTTTAGCTGAGGCTTTCCCCGAGAGAATTGCCTCGGCTAAACCGGGCAACAATGCTCAATTCATGCTTTCAAACGGTACGATTGCGATGTTGGGACACGAAGATAGTTTAGCGGGAGAATCTTGGCTTGCCGTCGCAGCTCTAAATGCGAAAGAAAAAATCGCAAAGATATTTCTTGCCTCTCCTCTTAATCCCGTTTCTTTGAAAAACATGTTGAGAGAAAAAGAGTCTGTTCTTTGGAATACTAAAAAAGGCGGAATCGTTGCCCTAAAACAGTTGAAAATAGGAAATATGGTTTTGCAGGAAAAACCATTTGTGCCAGATTCTCAAGAGGTTGAACAAATTGTTTTGTCAGCGGTGAAAAAAGAAGGCGAGGTGCTTTTGGATTTTAATGATGAGGTTATAAATCTTCAAAACCGTATACTTTCGTTAAGAATTTGGAACGGTGAGGATTTTATGCCCGATGTTTCAACCAAAACTTTAATTGAAACGGCTCAAAATTGGCTTTTACCGTATCTTAGCGGTGTTAATACTGTTGAAAAACTAAAAAAAATAGATATTTTTTCGGCATTGAAATATTCTTTAACACCTCTTGAGCAGCGGGATTTAGAAAAACTTGCGCCGGCTTTTCTTGAAGTGCCTACCGGACACAAAATAAAATTGAAATATTCTGCTTTAGGTTTGCAGCCTGTTTTAGCGGTAAGGCTTCAAGAGGTTTTCTCTTGGCAGGAAACGCCTAAAATCAACGGCGGAAAAATTTCTGTTTTAATGCACTTGCTTTCTCCCGGTTTCAAACCTGTCCAAGTAACCTCGGATTTGAAATCTTTTTGGCAAAACGCATACAAAGAGGTTAGAAAAGAATTAAAACGCCGCTATCCGAAACATCAGTGGCCTGAATTGTGAAAACAAAAAAAACGAATTGAAAGAAAATTCAATTCGTTTTTTTGTTCGTTAAAAAAAGATAAATAAGAAAATTTTATTTTCTTTGAGAATTCTTCTTGTTGTCTTCCAAAAGTTTTTTCATTTTTATGCTTATTGCCTCGGCTTGTTCGCCGGCTTTTTCAGCGAAGTCGCTGCCGTTTGAGGCGTAAATTATTCCTCTTGAAGAGTTTACTAACAGACCACAAGTCTCGTTCATGCCGAAAGTCGCAACATCTTCCAACGAGCCGCCTTGTGCACCTACACCCGGAACCAAAAGGAAATTGTTTTTGGCTATCTTTCTGATTTGTTGAAATTTATAAGCTTGTGTAGCTCCGGCTACATACATTATTCTGTTTTCATCGCCCCACAACTGACCGAATTTTAATGTTTTTTCAAACAAAAATTCATCGGTTTCCTTTTCTTGGATAATCTGAAAATCCGATGCCGAAGGATTTGAGGTTAATGCTAAAATTATTGCCCATTTGCCTTCGTATTCCAAAAATGGAGAAATCGAATCCCTGCCCATGTACGGTGATAATGTTACGGCATCAAAAGGCATTTGCTCAAAAAACGTTTTAGCGTACATTTTGCAAGTGTTGCCTATGTCGCCGCGTTTGCAGTCGGCAATCAAAAATATACCCGGATAATTCTTTTTGATGTATTCGGCAGTTTTTTGGAGCGAGGTCCAACCTTTTGCACCTAAGGCTTCATAAAAAGCAGTATTAGGTTTGTATGCTACCGCAAACTGTTGAGTAGCATCAACTATCCGTTTGTTGAACTCGAAAACAGGGTCTTCTTCGTTTAACAAACATTCGGGAATTTTCTCGATGTCCGTGTCCAAACCGACACATAGAAAAGAGTTCTTCTTTACTATCTTGTTATAAATGTCTCTGTAGTTCATATTATTCCAAAATTTTACCCGCAGGATTTGTTGTAAAGCGAAGCAAAGTTAGAAATAAATCATTGAATTAAAAAAATTTTTTTTGTAAAAAGTTTTTTTTAACTTTACACTGCATTTTTTCTAATTATACTTGTATTTCGGTGCTATTTTTGCAGCCTAAAACGTAAAAGGCTGTTAGAAAAAAAGCTGTTACAATAAATATGAATCTATATTATTAAAGTGTATTGATACGGAATTAACAATTAAAGATAATAAAAAAAAAGTTTATATTATGGAAAATTCAGAAGTTTGTCCTAAATTGGAAAAATGCCCGATTTTTAGGGAAGGAGTTTTGATGAATTCTATAACGGGCGATTCTTATAAAAATGTTTATTGCTTGAGAAAGAGACATTTGGAATGTAAAAGATTTCTTGTCTCTAAATCATATACAAAACCTATACCTACACAGGTTTTGCCGAATTCCTTTATGTCTATTGAGGAAATAATTAAGCGGCTTAAAGAGGGGTATTGGGAAAAATAAGTTCGTGTGGAAAAAAAATTTTCTAATCCAAAAAAAATTACGAACTTTGGCGAAATATTTTATCACGAAAAAATGGAGAAAATCGATTTAACGCTTCCTAACAAGGTCAAAGACATGACTTTGGCAAAATTGGGAAGAAAAAAACTTGAACTTGCTGAATCCCAAATGCCGGGATTGATGGCTTTAAGAGAGAAATATTCGGCTTCAAAACCGCTCAAAGGCGCTAAAATCACGGGAAGTTTGCACATGACTGTTCAGACTGCTGTTTTGATTGAAACTTTAACTGCTCTTGGAGCTGAGGTTCGTTGGGCTTCATGTAATATTTTTTCAACGCAGGACGAGGCTGCAGCTGCTGTTGCTGAGCGTGGTGTTCCTGTTTTTGCGTGGAAGGCCGAAAGTCTTGAAGATTATTGGTGGTGTACGGAGCAGGCTTTGACCTTCGGCGAAGGCATAGGTCCTGATTTGATTGTCGATGACGGCGGTGATGCAACTCTTATGCTTCATCTTGGCGTTGATGCAGAAAACAATCCTTCAATTCTTGATACTTTGCCCGAAGGTGAAGATGCTAAGGAACTTTTCAAACGTATTAAATTCTCTCTTGAGAGCTCTAAAAATAAATGGCACAATATGGTAAAGAATGTTCGTGGCGTTTCAGAAGAAACCACAACGGGCGTTCATCGTTTGTATCAAATGTTTGAAAAAGGTACATTACTTTTCCCTGCTATTAACGTTAATGATTCGGTTACAAAGTCAAAATTCGATAATCTTTACGGTTGTAGAGAGTCTTTGGCTGACGGTATCAAACGCGCAACCGATATTATGATTGCCGGAAAAGTAGTTGTAGTTTGCGGTTACGGCGATGTAGGCAAGGGTTGTGCTAAAAGTATGAGAGGTTTTGGCGCAAGAGTTTTGGTGACAGAAATCGACCCGATTTGTGCGCTTCAAGCCTGCATGGAAGGTTTTGAAGTTACAACCGTTGAAGATGCGCTTTCACAAGGCGATATTTACGTAACTTGTACCGGCAACAGGGACATTATCACTGCTGACCACATGTCAAAAATGAAAGACAAAGCTATTGTTTGCAATATCGGACATTTTGACAACGAAATCATGATGGCAGACTTGGAAAAAGTTCCCGGTATTAAAAAAGTGAACATTAAACCTCAGGTCGATCAATATTATTTCCCTGACGGACATTCGATTGTCGTTTTAGCGGAAGGAAGACTTGTAAATTTGGGTTGTGCAACCGGTCATCCGTCATTTGTTATGAGTAATTCATTTACTAATCAGACACTTGCACAGCTTGATTTGTGGCAGAAAAAGTATGAAGTCGGTGTTTACAGATTGCCAAAATATTTAGACGAAGAGGTTGCAAGACTTCATTTAGACAAACTCGGCGCAAAACTTACACGCCTTACTCAGGCTCAAGCCGATTATATCGGTGTAAAGGTTGATGGTCCTTACAAAGCTGAGCATTACAGATATTAAAATCGTATTTATTTATTGCCTGCTATACACGAATCCGCCTTGGAGAGATTTTTTTAATCCCGACAAGACGGATTCTTTTTTTATTTTTTTTTAAAACACATATCTATATTTATAATCGTTGATAAAAATAATATTTTTGTATTGTTTTGCGTTTAAATTAGAAAAAAAACATTGATTATGAAAAAAACTGCTACGTTGATAATATTTTTTTTATGCCTTTGTTTTTCTGTTAAGGCGCAGGACGACGAAGGATTTGCTACTTTTGGCGAAGATCTTATAGAGGATCAAAAAGATTTTTTGGGATTTATGCTTTTGCCCGGCAGCAGCGATTTAATGCGGTTTTATCAAGTTCATATTAATAAGGACGGCTCGTTTAAATACACTCAACTTACCATGGACTCCTTTGTAAACCGTGCAGCCGGCAGAGAACGTACTATCGCTAATCCTAACGGCGTGAATTTTTTTTCTCAGTTTGGAATTAAGAATCCTGGAATCGTAGGTGAATTATGGAAACTCAGATACAAGGAATATCCTTATCAGACCAAAGGTCAGCCCGAACCCGGATGGTCAAACAATGCTGAATATCCCGAAATGCCGAGTCCTGCGCAGTTTGAAATGTTGAAACAATTCGGTATCGAAAGGCTTAGCAGTGTATGTTACGGCGATTTGTGTTTTATGCTTTTGTCTTGTATGGAAAATCATGATTGGGTTTCCCGTTACAAAGGTCAGGCTTTGTCTAATGGCGGTGAAAACTTTTCCTCTGACGGCGACGATGTTTTTGTAGATTAATTTGTTGATACAACTTTCAGCGGTTGGGCAGAGTAAGTGTGCTTAACCGCTTTTGAAAGAAAATAGTTGAAAAATTTTTGAAGCTCTTCCCCCGTAAGCTCCTCCGTTATTTTCTCGTAATAAGAATCGGCATCGCAGTTGAAATTATATTTCTCGTGCATGACCGAAATCCAATAACTATTTTTCAGAATGTCTTGTCTGTGTTCTTTTATAAGTGAGGTTTTGATGTTTTCCAAATCCTCTTTGTTGAAACCGTTTTGGCTGATGTCCTGAATTATTGAGTTAATTTCTTTGTTTAATTGATTGTTGCAACCATTTCTTTTATAAGCTATTATGCTTAATGTTATTTCGGACAATAATTCTTTTTGTGAGTGCAAAAAGTTTATGTTGCATTTTATTGTATCTGCATTGAAAGTTTTGAGGCGTTTGTTGATGTAATTTTGGAGAGCTTGGGTTTTGATTTTGTTTTCAAGATTGTATTTTAAGGATTTTGAAATATAATCCGTCTGAAAAATATTTTCATCGCATTGAATATGAAATGTTTTATCAAAAGTTTTGTTGTTGAATTCCAATTTGTTTTTCGGCGAGCCTCCATTGGATTTTTTTTCTGGTAAAGCTCCGATGTATTGACAAATATATTTTTTTAAAGTGTCAATCTCGAAGTTTCCGCAGAAATAAAACGTAAAATCTCCTGTTGGGGTTACACGTTTTGTGTAATTTTTAAAGAGTTTTTTCTTTTTGATTTTTTTTGTGTCTTCTTGTACGAAATGTTTCGTTTTGGGATAGCGGGTTAAGAAAACGGAATCCTCAAAAACTAATCCTTCATATCCGCATCTTTCTTTTAATTGTCTTATAATATGATATTTGCAAAAATCGAAATCCTGACTTTTGCAGCCTTTGGAGATAAAGGAAGAATATATCATTTTGATTAAGTCCTTTAACCCGTCGTCGTAACAACCGCCTTGAAACCATACGCCGCCGTTTTTAAGATTATATTTTAACACGGCGGAGGTATTTACTTTGTCGATAAAATTGTTGATAACGGTATTTTGGATTATTAAATCCTCGAATTTGAAATTATAAAAATCCCTTTCTTTGTTGAAAGAAATGCCTTTGCGTGAGTAGGCGAGAAATTCTGTTTTGTTTTTGGGATTGTCGGTTTTTTTGATAACGATTTTTGCTCCGTTGTTTAGAGTCAAAAACAATGCGCCATACTGCTCGTCTTCCTTTTCAAAAACTATATGCCCATTTTTGCGGCTTTTTTCCGTTGAAGGGCTTTCTGTTTGGGAAAACGACAGAAATGCTTGAAAAAATACTATGCAAAACAGATAAAATAATTTCATCAGATTGAGGACTTTGGGCGTAAAGTTATGAAAAAAAAACTTTTTAGCAAAAAAAATGCGAAAAAAACATAGGGTTTATCTCGTTTGAGGTGTTATATAAACAAAAATAAGAACTTTCTTTAAAACCAAAATTAATTGAAACAGTTTATATATAAGCATAGTATGTATAAAAATTAAGAATTTAATTTTCTAAAAAACTATTAACCGCCCCATAATTTTTATGGGGCATTTTTTTGAATTGACGTTTTATATTGTTAATTTTGTGCTCGAAAAAAACTTAAAGTCAGTGGACATCAAGTATCTCAACCATAACGAAATTGATTGCATAAAATGGGAAGACAATATTGCCGGGTCCCTTAATTTATGTATTTATTCGCATTCATGGTTTTTGGATTCCGTTCAATCCGATTGGGGTGCTCTTGTTTGGGAGGATTACCGCGCTGTGATGCCGGTTTTTTCTTTAGGCAGCAAAATGTATTTGCCGAAAGGCGTTTTTTGGACGGGAATTTATTCTAACGAGATAATTGAAAAGGAAGTTTACGGAGAGTTTTTGAATTTTATTTCCCAGAAATTCACTTATGCCGATTTTAGAACGGATAAGTTTTTTCTTTACCCGGAAAAAACTTTAGGTAAGGTTTCTAAACATGATGTTTTTCAGTTTGATACATTAAAACCGTTGCAAGAAAGACTTTTTCTCAGCACTCCGGATCTAAAGAAATATATGGTTGCCTCAGATGTTAAGAATTATAAACTTGAAAGGATAGCTGATGCGGATACGTTTATTAAATTTGTAAAACTAAATCCGAATATTTGTTATAATGATTTTCGAGGTCTGGAAAGTATTATAAGGTGTGCCGTTAAGAAAAAAGCAGGCGTTGCCTTTTGTTTGAAAAATTTGGAATCTCAAACGGTAGGCTTTGTAACGGCTTTGTTTTCTGATAATTATGTTTTTGTTCCGTTCCTTAAAACAACCAAAGGTATTGACTCGGAAAACGGAAGATTGCTTTTGATTTATCATTTGCTTTCGTTTTTGGAGGGTTTTCCCTCTACGGTTGTCCTTGATGCCAAAGACTCGGGTGCCTCGTATACGCTTTTTAAGGATATGCGGGCCTTTAAGTCAGAATGTAAGAGTTTTCATCTTGACAGATTGTCTAAAATGTTGAGTTTTTTTTACAGAAGTTAAAATTATAAATTATGAAAATAGTATCATATAATCTCAACGGAATTAGAGCCGCCGTTACAAAGGGCTTGTATTCGTGGTTGAAAGACGAATTGCCTGATATATTGTGTATTCAAGAGACCAAAGCACAGGCAAGTCAGATAGACGAGGTGGAATTCAAACGTTTGGGTTACAAATGTTATTGGTTTTCAGCTCAGAAAAAAGGTTATTCTGGCACGGGAATCGTTACAAAACAAGAACCTGATAATGTGGAATACGGAATGGGTATTCAAAAATATGATGACGAAGGACGTTTTATAAGAGCTGATTATGGTGATTTGAGCGTGATTTCGGTTTATCACCCCTCTGGCACGAGCGGCGACGAAAGACAAGCTTTCAAGATGCAATGGCTTGAGGATTTTACGCAATATGTTCAAGAATTAAGACAAACCCGTAATAAATTGATTATCAACGGAGATTTTAATATTTGCAGACTTTGGATTGACATTAACCGTCCTGAAAAACATCAGGAGGATTCGGGTTTCTTGCCTGAAGAGCGTGAATGGTTTCAGCGTTTTGTTGATTTGGGTTATGTGGATAGTTTCAGGGAGTTTTCTTCAGAAGAAAAACAATACAGTTGGTGGTCGTATCGTGCGGGTGCGTATCAGAAAAATTTGGGCTGGAGAATTGATTACAACATGGTTACGGAAAATTTAAAAGGTGAATTGAAGTCCGCTTTTATTCGTCCGGAATTGCGTTATAGTGATCATTGCCCGGTCGGAATTGAGATTTTTTAATTTTTGTTTTCTTTGGAAAATGGAAGGTACAATCATAAAATCAACGGGCAGCAATTATTTGGTAAAAACCTCTGACAATGCAGTTTACGATTGCAAATGTAGAGGCAAACTCCGTCTTGATATGTTAAAGACGACCAATCCCGTAGCTGTAGGCGATATTGTAGAGTTTGATTTCCTATCGCCCGGACCGGGAATGATAACTCAGATAAAGGACAGAAAAAATTATATTATAAGGAAATCCGTTAATTTAAGCCGTGAGGCTCATATTATTGCTGCTAATATCGACCAATGTATGTTGATAACTACGCTTATTATGCCAGAGACTCCGCTCGAATTTGTGGACAGATTTTTGGTGACGGCAAAAGCGTATAAAGTTCCTGCAATATTAATATTCAATAAGTCAGATATTTATACCGACGGACTTGAAGAAGTTTTGAGTGAGACGATGGAGATTTATCAGAAAATCGGATATGAATGTCTTGCAGTTTCTTCCGTTACGGGAGAGGGCATCAAGGAGTTGAAATCGCTGTTGAAAGACAAAACGACATTGCTTTCTGGCAATTCGGGTACGGGAAAATCGACGCTTATCAACACCGTTAATCCGGGTTTGAATCTGAAAACAGGTGAAATTTCTATGTATTCTTTGGCGGGAAAACATACGACTACTTTTGCCGAAATGTTTGATTTGGATTTTGGCGGTAGGATTATTGACACTCCGGGTATCAAAGGTTTCGGTTTGACGGGCATGACGGCGGAGGACGTTGCTCACAATTTCCCCGAAATATTTTTAAGACTGAAAGATTGCAAATTTTATAATTGTACACATACCCACGAACCGGGTTGTGCCGTTAAAGAGGCTGTAGATTCGGGAGAGATTTCGCCTTTGCGTTACAAAAGTTATCTTTCGATAATTTCTCAGGACAACAATCAGAAATATCGTAACACTTCACGCGGAAGGGATTGATTTTTTTGTTAGATGCAAATGAATAGAATTGTCAAAATATTGTTAATGTTGGTTTTTCCGATTTTCAATTGTTATTCCCAGCGGTTTTTTCAACCTTTGGGAAGGGCTTTTGATATAGAATTGCAAGGAAAAATCATAAAAGATTCTATTGAAAGTTTTTCTTCAATTAAGCCTGTTTTATATTCTGAATATAAGATAGATACTATTGAAAAATTGAAGTTTCCGTTATGGCTGAAAAAACATTTTTTTGAAGATGATTTTTTGTGCTTTGCGGGCAAGGATTTTTCTTTGACTATAAATCCTATTTTTAATCTTGTCCTTTATAACGATGATGATTTAAGCGGTGAAAAAAAATATTTTTGGAACAACCGCGGCGTTGAAATTTTCGGAAGGTTAGGAGAGAGGGTACATTTTTATTCTGAGTTTTATGAAAATCAAGCCCGTTTTTTACCATTTCAGGATAGTATTATAAGGCTTAGAAAAACTGTAATTCCTGCCGGCGGTTATGCTAAAGCTTATAAAGGCGACGGTTTGGATTGGGCATACGTAACGGGAGGTTTCTTAGTTGATGTTACAAAGAATTTCCGTTTGAGCCTTTCTAACGGTAGATGTTTTATCGGTTCTGGTTATAGATCAGTGATTTTGAGTGATTTAACGTTCCCGTTTCCGTATTTGAGATACGATTTGAAATTTTCAAAATTTTATTATTATATAATTCATGCTTGTTTAAAGGACGGGGTTTTTGCCTATTATAATGCAGGAAAGCTACAACCGAAATATTCAAGTTTTCATGTTGCAGGTTATAAACCTTTGAAAAATTTGGAAATTGCTGTAATTGAAACTGTTATCTGGAACAACAGAAAATCTTCCGGTGAGTATCGTTACAAACCGAATGCGGATATGTTGTTGCCGATAATTTTTTATCCGGCTCTTTCTTACGGTTTTAACGGCGAAAATTCTGTGTCTTTGGGCTACGATATTAATTATTCGCCATTTAAATTCTTGAAAATTTATCATCAGTTGAATTATGCCGGCAAGAAAACCGAAAAGGACGGCTCTGAAACTAAACTTTTGAGTTATCAGTACGGTTTTCATGTCTTTGATATTTTTAGTCCGTGGTTTTCTTTTTTGAAAACACATTTTCAAGCGGAGCAGACTATTTCGAGATTGGATTCTCCTGAGCAGGCTACTTCGTTTTGGAGTTATTGTTATCCTATTACGACTCCGTTTTTTATGGATAAAAATTCAGGAAAGGAAACCGTTGTGTTTCTTCAAGCGCAATGTCATGGCTTGGCTGCGGAGTTGAAATTTCTTGAACGTAATTCCTCTAAGTATAAGGATTTTACGTTAAGATATTATTTAAACCAGAAAACTAAATGGAATATTTTCGTAACTTACTTAAAGCACGATTGTTCTAAGGAGTTTTACGGACGTGATATTTCTGAAGGATATTTGAGTTTTGGATTGTCGATGTGTCCGTCAAATTTTTATTATGACTTTTAAGGAAAAAACAATTAATTAAATTAAAATGTTCAGAACTAAACTATTTTCATTTGTAACAAAGTACTTTGACGCTTTGGAATCGCTTTTTATAGTGGTTTTGAGTGTTTCGTTGGTTTTTATGATAAGGACTACGCCTAATTCGCATTATTTTGTTTATGCTTCGCTTGGTTGCTTATCTCTTTTGTATTGGCTTATGGGAATAAGACCTTTTGAAAAAAAAGTTGCAGGTATTAGAATCGTAACGCGCAGAATTGTTTTCATAGCCTATCTTTTGAGTTGTCTTTCGATAATGGCATCGCTGAGATTTGACGGTGAGGTCAATCCGAGGCCGTTGATAATAGCCTCGTTGGTCTTTTTAGCGTTGGCGGTCGGACTGCTGATTCTGAAAAAACGCAAATTGAAAGAACAGGATAGAATTACCAGTTTTATTGTAAGGAGTATAATTTTTGCTGCCGTTTTGGGTTGGCTTTTGTATATGGTTTATTAAAAAAAAAGAAAGAAATGATAGAAGTAATGTCGCCGGTCGGAAGTTTTGAAACTCTTGCTTCGGCAATTCAGTCGGGTGCTCAGGCCGTTTATTTCGGACTCGGTGTTCTTAATATGAGGGCAAAATCCACCGTAAATTTTACGGAAGAGGATTTGGCGAAAATAGTTGAAATTTGCAAATTGCATAATGTTAGGTCTTATCTTGCTATTAATACTATAATGTATGATGCTGACATTGAGCAGATGCACAGACTTGTGGATTTGGCAAAACAAAATGATGTTACGGCAATAATAGCCTCTGATACAAGTGTTTTGGAGTATGCACTTAAACAAGGAGTTGAAATTCATGCTTCGACTCAGCTTAATATTTCAAACGTTGAAGCGGTAAAGTTCTTTTCTAAGTATTGTGATGTAATGGTCTTAGCAAGAGAATGTTCGCTGGACAAAGTAAAATATATTCATCAGGAGATTATAAGACAAAATATCCGAGGTCCAAAGGGCGAACTTGTGCGTTTGGAAATGTTTGTGCACGGGGCTTTGTGCATGGCAGTATCGGGAAAATGTTATTTGAGTCTTCATCAAATGAACTATTCTGCTAACCGTGGAGCTTGTCTTCAGATTTGCCGCCGTGGTTATTTGGTAACTGACAAAGAAACAGGCGAAGAGCTTGCTATCGAAAACGAGTACATTATGTCGCCGAAGGATTTGTGTACGATAGAGTTTTTGAATGAGATTTTGGATGCCGGAGTTGAGGTCTTAAAAATTGAAGGTAGGGCAAGACCGCCTGAGTATGTGAAACTTACAACGGAGGTTTATTGTAACGCCGTTAAAGAAATCCTAAATGGAACTTACACAAAGCAGAAGGCTTTGAAAGATAAGGAAAGACTTTCTGAGGTTTTTAACAGAGGTTTTTGGAACGGTTATTATCTCGGACAAAGACTTGGCGAATGGACTGATACTCACGGTTCTAAAGCAAAATATCATAAGGAATTTATAGGAGTTGTCAATAATTATTTCTCTAAAATTTCTGTTGCAGAGGTTTACCTTAATTCGGGCAAACTTTCAGTGGGCGATACCGTTTTGATAATAGGTCAAACAACGGGAACATTGGAAACTGAAATCAAGGAAATACGTTTTGATTTAAAACCCGTAGAAACGGCTTTTAAAGGTCAGGTGATTTCAATTCCCGTTCCCGAGTTGGTTCGTCGTGGCGACAAAATCTATTTGAGGGTGGAAAATTAGTTATTTCCAAAAAACTAATCCGACCGCTGCTATCAAAAGTATGAACGCCAAAACGTGATTCCAATGCAGATTGAGTGAGCCGAAAAGCATTCCCGAGACAATGGTAAAAACTATTAGCGACAATGCCTCTTGAATTACTTTCAACTGAATGAGAGAGAATGGTCCGCCGTTGTCAATAAAACCGATTCTGTTGGCGGGGACTTGAAAACTGTATTCGGCTAATGCAATCAGCCAACTTAAAATTATCACGCCGTAAAGCGGCAGGTTGGAATACTTAGGAATTTGTGCCAAACGCAAATGTCCGTACCACGCTAAAGTCATAAACGTATTGCTGACAATTAGCATAATAATTGTTAAAATACCTTTTTGCAACATTATTTTACTAAAATAAAATTAGGGTTTTTGTGTTTTAATGTGTTTTATATTTTAAAACAGAGCGCAAAATTAAACAAATTATCAATAACAATGTTCAAGTTGAAGTTGTTTTTATATTTACAATTGATTATGGCTGTTTGTGTTGTATCTTCATGTTCTATGGACGATGAGGATGCCTCTGAGGGGGCTAATAATAACTCTTTGGGAGGTTTGTATACCAATCCGGACGGTTCAATGACTTATTATGCCGATTTTTTGATAGATGTTTCGGGTTTGAAACCGCTTGTTAATAAATTGGATTTTATATCTCAGCAGGAGGATACAATTAAAGAATTTCCTACCGGAGAAACTTTTTTTACGGGTGTTAAAAACTGTATTTGTAACGCTCATGACAGGGCTTATCAGATTGTAAACATACTTTTTTATTCAAGCCAAAAACAAAACTCGTGGATGAATTTTTACGAGCCGTATCTTGCAACTTATACGTCTTCATTGGATTCTCGAATTAAACAATGGGAAGTCATTGAAGACCAAGAGTTTGAAGGTGTTAAATATAATTATTCCCTGAAAATTTCAGATATGCCTGAGGGTTCGGGTCCGGAGGTTTCTAAAACCAATGCACTTGAATTTTTTTACAACAAAAATTTTGAGGATTGCGGTGTTGCTGTTTTTTCTCCCGTTAATTTCGATAAAGTAAATTATCCCGAAAAAATTTACGGTCATGACATTATGTGCAAATTATTTTTCAAAGAATATCCTAACGATTCGCTTGTTAATGAATTGTACATTACCTCAATGTCTGAAAACAAAAATTCGGTTTATTTTATCAATAATTTTTATTTGAGATTGAGGAAAAATTTGAAAAACAATACCATTGATTTCAAGGCTTTGATTGATATGCCTAATCTTTGGTTTGATGATAAAACTAAAGCGGGGTATTGCATAAGTTGTGTCGGTGCGCTTGATGATTCCAATAATTCTGCTGTTATGCACACCGGGCTTGTTAAAAATACCTTGGAAATTTCAAATGCAAAAATTCTTATCAACGATAATGCTGCCGGCGATCTCTTGACAGAATTGTATCCTTCATGGTTGAAACTTTTTGAGAAGGAAGACAAAGACAAAAAAGAAGGTAACGACGAAAAGGAAAATGAAAATAACGAGGAAAAAGAAAAACTTTTTGAAAATCCTGCATTTTTTTCTTCGGGAAATTTTTCCGGCTGCGGAGCTATTGAGGATAAAAGTCAGTATCTTAAAGCATTAAACTCAAGTCTTAGTGTTTTGGAAACGGATTTTGCAATTTCACCGCTAAAAAATTCCATTTATCAAATTTCTTGGTAAATATATATTTAACAGATTTTAACGATATTGAAGTTCCTAAATTTCCTAATTTGGTTTAAATTTAGGGACTTAAAAAAAACATTATTTTAGAATTATGGCAGATGATATAAAAACTTATAAGGCGGAAAGATATAACCGCCGGACAATAACCCGTATTTTAACGGACGTTTTCAAGGACAATCCGATGAAGGATTATTCCTTTGAGGATTTGGCTGCATTGCTTGGAATTGAAGATTCAGGCTCGAAAGAGATGTTACAGTTAGTAGTATCAGAACTTGAGTCCTCGGAGAGAATTACGAAAAATTCTTTTGGAAATTATCAGGCGGTAATTAAAACGGGCGTTGTAATCGGTGTTTTGGATTTGTCGCGCAAAGGTCAGGCTTTTGTTTTGCCTGAGAATAGCGATATTGAAATTTTTATTCCCTCTGAAAATCTTCATAACGGTCTTCACGGCGACCAAGTTGAGGTTTCGCTTTATGCCGGCTCCAAACATGGCAAACAAGAGGGCGAGGTTGTAAGAATTATAAAAAGAGCCCGTACTACTTTTGTCGGCACGATAGAGAAAAACAAGAATTTTGCGTTTTTGATTGCCAACCATAAAACCATGCCGTATGATATTTTCATTCCTTTGAACAAGTTGATGAAAGCTCAAAGCGGTGATAAAGCGGTTGCAAGAATTACGGAATGGCCTGAAGATGCAAAAAATCCTATTGGTGAAATTATAGAAGTCCTCGGCTCAACGGGCGACAACGAAACCGAAATGCACGCTATACTTTCGGAGTTTGAACTTCCGTACAATTTCCCGAAAGAGGTTTTGGAGGAAGCTGACAAATTGGAGGCTGGTATTACGAGCGAAGAAATTGCAAAACGTCGTGATATGCGTGATGTTACAACCTTTACTATTGACCCAAAGGATGCAAAGGATTTTGACGATGCGATTTCTTGTCGCAAACTCAAAAACGGTAATTGGGAAATAGGCGTTCATATTGCTGATGTTTCGTTTTATATTGAGGAAGGTTCAAAACTTGACGAAGATGCTTTGTCAAGAGGTACGAGTGTTTATCTTGTAGACAGAGTTGTTCCGATGTTGCCTGAGAAACTTTGCAACGGTATTTGTTCGCTTCGTCAAGACGAGGACAAACTTACGTTTTCGGCTGTTTTTGAACTCAACGACAAGGCTGAGGTCTTAAACCAATGGTTCGGAAAAACTGTTATAAGAAGCAATAGACGTTTCTGTTACGAGGAGGCTCAAGAAATTATTGAGGGCAATGACGGCGATTATAAAGACGAGATTCTTCAATGTTGGAAATTAGCCAAAATTTTAAGGGACGAACGTTTCAAAAACGGTTCAATTTCTTTTGAGAGAAGCGAAATTAAATTCGATATTGACGAAAACGGTAAACCTCTTAGAGTTTATTTTAAGGAAAGCAAAGAGGCAAACTGGCTTGTTGAGGAGTTTATGTTGCTTGCTAACAAGAGCGTAGCTGCTTTTATCGGAAAACAAAAGGATAAAAATCATCCTCCTAAAACATTTGTTTACCGTATTCATGACGAGCCGGATTTGGAAAAACTTTCTAATTTCCAGAAATTTATCGGGAAATTCGGCTATTCTATCAACATGAAGAGTGATGAAATGATTTCACGCACTTTGAATGAACTTTTAACGAAGCTGAAAGGTCAGAAAGAGCAGGAAGTTATTTCTTCGTTAGCGATACGCAGTATGGCAAAAGCCATTTATTCTACCGATAATATCGGACACTACGGTTTAGGTTTTGAATTTTATACGCATTTTACCTCGCCGATACGAAGGTATCCCGATTTGATGGTTCACAGACTTTTGTTTTCTTATCTTAACGGTGAGAAATCTGCTTCAAAATCTTATTACGAAGGACTTTGTAAACATTGTTCGGAGCGTGAATATTTAGCGGTTCAGGCCGAAAGAGCGAGCGATAAATACAAAGAGGTTGAGTTTATGCGCGATCATTTGGGCGAACAATACGATGCTTTGATTTCCGGCATTACGGAGTGGGGTATTTATTGCGAATTGGAGGAAAACAAAATCGAAGGTATGATTCCTATGAGGGATTTGGACGATGATTTTTATATGTTTGACGAAGAAAATTATTGTTTGATAGGACATTATACTAAGAAAAAATATCAGTTGGGCGATAAATTGCAAATAAAAATTGCTCGTGCTAATCTTGAACGCAAACAATTGGATTTCGTACTTGCAACCTCTGAAAAGCATATCGAAACCGATCCTGACAAAGCGGACGAACTTGAACGCAAGAAGAATCCCCGCGGTATTGCCTCTGTTGCAGAGCCTAAAAAGAAGAAAAAGAAATCAGGCAAAGCTAAAGGCGGTAAGGCGTTGAAAAAAATGAAAAAACACTCTCGTAAGAATAAACAAAAAAAAGCGGAATAAAATCCGCTTTTTTTTTGTTTAAATTCTGTATCCTCCGACTAAAATGTCGTCCATTTGTTGAAAATCGCCTTTCCAATTTTCAATAAATTCGTTGAGCCTTTTTTTGAAATTTTCCCCGGAAGGATTTTCTTTGAAAATGTTAGTTAATAATTCTTTGAATTTTCCGTAAGTTACTTTGCGTTTTGTAGTGCTGCTGAATTGATCCGCAAAACCGTCTGAAAACATAAACAAATAATCTCCTGCTGAAACCTCGATTTCTTGGGTTTCAAAATCTTTGGGACGGGGATGTGCACCTACGGGAGTTTTTACGGCTTTGTATTCCGTTAATTCTCCGTTTCTGATGATGTACAGCGGATTGTTAGCTCCTGAAACACGCAATTTCTTGGTTTTTAGATTAAGAATGCAAAACGTTATGTCCATACCGTCTTGTGGTTCGTGTTCGGAACAATCTTGACTTAAGGTATCTATGATGCACTTTCTTAATTTTTCTAAAACATCAGAGGGTAAAGTATTTTCGTTTAAATTCGCGCAAATCTCGTTCAGAAATGCGATGCCGAACAAGCTCATAAAAGCTCCCGGAACACCGTGTCCCGTGCAATCGGCTATCGTAAAGGCTATTATGTCGTCTTGATGTTTCATCCAATAAAAATCTCCCGATACGATTTCTCTGGGACGCCAAAAAAGAAAATAATCCGAAAAGCACTCTTTTAAAATCATTTCCGGTGGCAAAACTGCAACTTGAATTCTCCTCGCATAATGGATACTGTCTGTTACGGTGCGGTGTTTTTTCTCAATGTCGTTTTTTAGAGCCGTTATGTATTCTTTCTCTTTTTGAATCGAAAGACTCATGTCCCAGAGTTTACGGTTCTTCTCAGAAAAATCTTTTTTGTCTTGTTCAAGTTTCTTTTGTTCAAGGAGTAACGCTTCTGCATTTAAAGTAATTTCTTTAAGAGAGGCTTTCTCCGTTTTTAAAGGTTGTTTGGGAGTTTGAGCGTTGTTTTTCAGGTTCTCATAAAGCGTTTTAATACGTTCTGAGTCATCTTTTAAAATGCGTATTTCTTGCTTTAAACGGTTTTCAACCCTTTGTGCGGCTTTCTTTCCTGCATTTTTGCGCATTAAAAACAAAACCGCTATCACAACGCATGCTATAAAAAGCAATGCCGCTAAAACTATGTTTATAACATCTGTGTTCAATTTATTTGTAAATTTTTAATGTCGTTGGTTTTATAAATGTATATCGTACCGCCGTAAGTCGTATTTTTTTGTGAGAATAAGTCAAGCGGCGTTACGCGTGTTAAAAACACTGTGTAATAACCGTCAGAATCGTTGAAAACGGCATAAACTATAACTCCGCAGCCGTAATCCGCCATTGTAGTATTGTAGGCTTTTTCTTCCAAATTACCCATGACAATGATTCCGTTTAAATCGCTGATATAATTCATGTACGCTTCAATCGAACTTAAAGTCGTGTTTGAGGGTTGATTGAATCCCGTAAAGCATAGTTGATTATCAACTTCGGTGATATTGACGAAAACTGCAACCGAGTCCACGTCTTTTTGATATTCAAATTCGCCGTTGCTGTTTATTTGGGCGATGATAAATTTTTTTGTTTCTGAATTATATCCCGAAATATATCCGTACTTGTACCATGTCAAAAAGTTCAGCAGACTGAATGTTGTTGGAATTTCTATTGAATTGACCTCAGTACCATCTATCGTAAAAACTTTGACAAAAGATGTTTCATCGGAGTTTTTGTAGAAGATTATGACGTTGTTATCTACGGAATTAACAGAAACAATGCTGATGTTTTCCGAAAAACTTAGTGTTGAGGTTTTTTCGATTTCGCCACCAGAGTTTATGTATCTTAATGACAAATCGTAAGAGGAATTTTGCATCATTCCCATTGTGGGAGTTTGGAGTATCATTGCGTATCCGCCGTTGTTCAGTGGTGTTCCGCCTATTGGAAGTTTGTTAACGGTTTGATTTTGACCGCTACCCATACCACCGCCCATGGCATTAACGGTGCTGTCGTGTTGAAAAATAATGTTGCAATCCTTGTCGAATTTTACAACGGCATAATATTCCCGTCCGAAATCGTTGGTTGAATAAAAATCCAAGAAAAATTCATCGTTAGAGTTTTTCCTGAATTGACCCTCTGAAATGTCCACAACTGTAGTGTTTTGCATTGTGGAACTTTGTTTGGATTGAGATTCGTGCTGAGGAATTTCCCCGCCTTGATTCGGGGCATTTCTATCGCTCATATTCCACGATAGTTTTATGGTTTGGCCCGTTGTTTTGGCGTTTTTGTCGATTTTAATAAAATTATAAGTATTGTCTGCCGTATCAGCGGTTATTGTTACTAACGTCCCGTCAGAGGCGGCAAGCGGCATAAACATCGGACGGCATTCGACTGATTTAATCGGGGAGTCCTCATAGTCCGAATAAACAGTGTCTTTGCACGAAAACAACGTTAAAAACGGTAATATGTAAAGTAATCTTTTCATGTCTTAATCATTTTTCTTAAAAATGTCCGTAACCGTATTTTGCAACGGTTTTGTACCAAAGATTTATTTTAATGCCCATTTGGGTTCTTAAATATGCCAAATGGATAGCATCCGGAATGTACAACTGATTGAAAACTAAGTTCTTGTTGTTTTGGTTGTATTTCGGATTGTTAAAAGGCTTAATTGTATAACTTGCGGAAGCCTCAGCAAAAAATGTCAGTCTTTTGTAATTAAAATTGATTCTTGCCCCTAAAGATGCTGAATAGTTGAGTTTGTTTTTTTCTTTCAAATCTATTTTTTCTTTGGTGGCGGCATATTGCTGATTTTCTCCGTATTGTGTTGCGGCCTCGTATTTACTGCTGAAAATATAGTTTAATTCCGCCCCTAACATAAATTCAGGAACCCATTTTTCTTTTTTAGTCGGGATTGTGCATATAGCATTTATAGGGAACGAAATTATTTTATTAGTTTCCGAGTAAATAAATTTTGTCATTTCGTGTTCTTCGTTGCGTGTGTATTTTGTCTTGGAATAACGCGAGGCTAACGAAAGGGATAAATATTTTGTTAAATAGAATTGCAAACCCGTTTCAAATGATATGCTTTCATCTTCGGAGTATTTAGGACTGATTTTGGTCGTATCTCCGATTATGTGGATTGTATCTACGCTAATATGCGGATCGATAGCCCCGAAACTAAGCCAAACACCGATTCTCGGTCTTGTGTAATAATTCTCTGTTAGTTGCTGAAACGATACCGGGTCTTCGTCCTTAATTTTGTAAAAAGGATATTTTTTCGTGAAAAGTACCGTCATGGAATCTGCTTCTTTGTCATAACCTGCTTCTTTAAGTACAGCTATGTAATATCTTAAAAAATAATTGTTTTCTTCGTTTGAAAGTTTTGAATTTGCTGCTATTTTTCTTGCAGCCTCCAAAGCATCGGGATATTTGCCGGCCGAATAATTGTGTCTTAGTTTTAATAAAAGCAAATCGGTCTGTGTTGTCGAGTCATCGACTCTGAAGGTATGTCCGTGAGCATTAAAAATACCGGTTTCGACCTCTTCGCCGTCTTCTACCCTGTCATCGGACTGAAGATTTTCGAAAATAGGAATGTATTTGTCGGTAGTTTTTAGTGTATCTTCTTGAGCGTTAGAGATTTTTACGCATAAAACAACCGCTAATATGATAAAAAATTTTCTCATACTTTTTGTTTTTAATTTTTTTTACGGTAGAAGATAATTATCAACTTGCGAAGTTAGAAAAAAAAAGGAAAAAAAACAAAAGTTTGGTAAAAAATAAAAAAGGCTGACTTTTTTTAGATGTCAGCCTTTTTTATTAAAAAAACTATGTGTGAAAATTATTGTTTGAAATTCCATTTAGAATTGTCGCTCTTGAAATCGTATTCTCCTAAAATGGGATTGCTGTCGCTGATAGAATAGATAACGTATTTTTTGTTGATACCATCAACGCCGGGTACTTTTTTAGGCATAATTCTATATGTTCCGTCCGTTAATTGTTCTATTCTCCAAAGTTGATAATCTGAGCCGCTGAATTTTTCTTCAGCCGTTATTGAAAATCCTTCCGAGGCGGTCAAAGCTCTGTCTGTACCCTCAATCGTTATTTTGAAATACGGCGAACCTAAATATCCGCTTTGAGAAGAAAGAGGCTCGATTTTCCATCTTTGATGAGGACGATTCATGTAGTCGCCCGTACGAACGGCAATTGTACCTTTTGACCAATTTTTTTCTACATCGCTAAGCTTTTGTGTTTCAAGTGATTTAATTGGTTCATCGGGATTAATTCTCCAGAAGAATTGTCTTTCTTGTTCCAACCTCTGAAAATCAACGGCTAATTCCAAAGCGTAGCCTCTGCGTTCCGATTCTATTTCGTAAATGCCTGATTTAATAGGTGTTCCGACTTTTGGCCAATTATTAACCCAAATCAAAGGTTTTATTGCTAAAACGCTGTGTCCGCTCATGTCAAAATCGGCTTCCCAATGGAAAGACATAAGTTCAACGCCTTCATCAACGATAAATCTTCCGAAATGTCCTGCACCTACGGCACGGTTTTCGGCTGCAACAACCATTTTGCCGCCGCCTTGTTTCATGTCGCGTCCCATATTGTCCAAATAAGGGCCGGTAACGCTTTTAGAACGTCCTACAACGATGTTGTAAGTAGAATTAACACCGTCGCAACACGTGCCGTGAGTTCCAAGCAGATAATAATATCCGTCACGATAAATCAAATCCGTTGCCTCACAGTCAATTGCGATGTCCAAAGCTTGGTTGCCGGCTTTACGTTTTCCTGTTTCGGGGTCAAGTTCTATTAAGCGGATATTTCCGAAATATGTTCCGTAGCTTACCCACAAGCGTCCTGTTGTCGGGTCTAACAAAACGCCCGGGTCGATGGCATCGCAGTCTTCAAAGCCGTCAGAGGCGGCAACCTCTTGAGCCGTAGTGAATTTAAAATCAGGCGATTTCGGGTCTAACGTTTTGTTCCACATAGTCATAATTTTGCCGTAATGTCCGCCGCCGAGTCCGCCGCCCGTTGAGCTGTAAAGCACTAAATAACGGTCTTTAATTTTTATGACATCGGGAGCAGCACCGCCGCCCGGACGCTCTGCACCGCCTTTCCAAACATAGCCGTCTTCTGAAATCAATCCGCCGCCGCCCGTTCCGAAAGTATAATATTTACCTTCACATTCGGCTATCGTTGATGGGTCGTGTATGTATGGTGCGCCTGTCTGTGCCGATAAAACGCCGCTGAGCGACACCGTTATAATAGAAAATAAAAATTTTTTCATCGTTTATTTAATAGTAAAATCAGTTATTGCATTACCTTTTTTATCAACAAATCTTACGCAAAAATCGCTCATTCCGGGGCCGTTGATAATTGCTCCCCTTAAAACGTTAACGCCTTTTTTTAAGGTAACAACTTTTGAAGCGCAGTCGTCTTTTACCATTCTTCTGTCGCCTGACATCAAAAGAATTTCCTCTCCGTTGAGATACCATGCTGAGGCCGAATTGCTGCCTGCTAAAAGTCGTACGTCAGCGATTTCCTTGTCGCAATAAATTTCCGTAACTGCCGAAAACAATACACCGTAAACGGGTTTGTTGTAACTTTCTGCAAAACGGAAAAGTTTTACGTTGTAGTTTTCGCTATCGGTTTTGTGCCAGATAAGGTTTTGATTGCCGTATTTAACTTTTTGATTATTAACGGGAACTTTATCAAATAATTTTAAGTAGTTAGCCTCGTTGAAGGTTTTTTCAAGATAAGAGTCCACAAAAATTACGTTGGTATTAATACCGTTAGTAATCGGTTCCAACAATAACCAACGCTTTAAGAAACCGTCTTTATCTGGTTTACTTTCAGCGGTTTTTGGTTCTGAAAAATATTTTTCTTTGTTTTTGAACTGAACGTAATCAACCGTTACCGCCTCGCCCTCGCAGACTATACAAATGTCGGTGATTCCTTTAGGAGTGTATTTAAGCGGTGCTGTTACCGTTAAATATTGTCCGCTGTAATCTCTTTTGAACTGACCTTCGGTAATGCAAATAACATCGGCACCGGCGATGATTTTGCCCGAAGAGTTTTTCTCACGGATAGTGAATTTTGTGTTTTTGTTGGCTTTGACAGCTGCCGTAAAATAGCCGTCTTTGATATTAGAAAAATCAACGTCGCTGAAAGTTACGTAACTTCCTTTTTTGTCAAGTGTAACTTCCCATCCTAAGAATCTGTCTGTTGTGTCTAAGAAGTTGATTTTAACATCGTTAGATGCACTTGAGTAACGGTCTACTTGAAGTTTTGAAAGCGCATCAACAGTGCCTACTCCGCGCAAAGTCGGCTTTACTTCTTGAATCGTTCCGTCCGGATTGAAAAAGAGTTTTTCTATTCTCACGCTGCGTCTTTTGTCGTCTTGAGGCGAGTAGTCGTTGTGATGATAAAACAAATACCATTGGCCTTTGTAATTGATGATTGAATGATGGTTTGTCCAACAACCCGAGGCATGTTCTTTCATTATTAGACCTTTGTATTGGTATGGACCCATCGGGTTTTTGCTCATTGCATAGCCTAAAACTTCAGTATTTTCTCTAACGTAAGGGTAGGTCAAGTAATAATTGCCGTTGTATTCAAATGCGAACGGGCCTTCAGCTTGTCTTGAGGGTGAGTCTTTAAGACAATTAACTCCGCTCATTTGAAATTCTCTGTCACCGAATTTAACGGTTTCAGTCGGGGTATCGTCTTCGATTTCCGTCATGTTGTCTTTTAGTTTTGCGCAACGTCCGGGTCCCCAAAAAATATAAGCATTGCCGTCAGAGGCTAAAAGAACGCAAGGATCAATACCGCTGATGCCTTTGATGTTGCTTTCAACGGGTTTGAAAGGTCCTTCGGGAGAGTCGGCTATTGCAACGCCAATACCGAAACCCATACCTTCTTTTACTCCGTCGGGAAAATAAAAATAATATTTGCCGTTACGGTAGACACAATCGGGAGCCCACATACTGTAACCGTTAGGATTGCCCCACGGCACGTCTTTTTGATTGAGGATAACACCGTGGTCTGTCCACTCTGTTAAATTTTCGGACGAGAAGACGTGATAGTCTTCCATGCAAAACCAGTCTTTGCGCTGTCCTTGAGGTGCAGGAATATCGTGCGAGGGATAGAGATAAACTTTTCCGTTGAACACCCTCGCTGTAGGGTCGGCTGTAAATTGTCCGCTGATAATCGGATTTTGAGCCGAAACACCTCCCGCTAATAACATAAATGCAAGTAGTGATTTTTTCATTTGTAATTGTTAAAAAAAATATTTGCTAAAATTATATCTTTTTTTGCATCGGAAAGTTATGTTTATGTTTCAAAATTTAATATTTTGGTAATATTTCGCAGCATAAAAACCAAATTTCTTAATTTATGAAAGATAGTCTCTTCTAATTTTAGGAAAAACATAAAAAAAACGGTTGCCTAAAATCTTTTTAGGCAACCGTTTTTTTTATGTAAAATGGATGTTTGATTAGTCAGTAATCAAATCGTGTCCTGTCATTTCTTTGGGTTGTTCAAGTCCCATGATGTGGAGAATTGAAGGAGCAACGTCTGCTAAAACGCCGTCTTTAACCTTTGCATTTTTGTTTTCAGTAACATAGATGAACGGTACGGGGTTCAAAGAGTGGGCAGTGTTAGGCGTGCCGTCAGGGTTCAAAGCGTTGTCGGCGTTGCCGTGGTCAGCGATGATAATAGTCTCGTAATCAGCAGCTTTTGCAGCCTCTACTACGTCTTTAACGCAGTTATCAACAGCAACTACCGCTTTTTCGATTGCTGAATATACGCCAGTGTGTCCGACCATATCGCCGTTAGCAAAGTTAACAACAATCCAATCGTATTTCTTTGTACCGATAGCCTCAACCAATTTGTCTTTTACCTCGTAAGCTGACATTTCGGGTTTGAGGTCGTAGGTTGCAACTTTCGGAGAGTTAACCAAAATTCTGTCTTCGCCCTCGTAAGGAGCTTCACGTCCACCGTTAAAGAAGAATGTAACGTGAGCGTATTTTTCAGTTTCTGCGGTGTGGAGTTGTTTCAAACCTTTTGACGAAATATATTCACCGAGAGTGTTTTCAACGTTTTCTTTCGGGAAAAGAATGTGAACACCTTTGAAAGAAGCGTCGTAAGGAGTCATGCAATAATATTGCAAATCCTTAACCGTCTTCATGCCTTGTTCGGGCATATCTTGCTGCGTTAAAACAACGGTGAGTTCTTTTGCGCGGTCGTTTCTGTAATTGAAGAAAATTACAACGTCGCCTTCTTTAATTGTGCCGTCAATGTTAGAATTAACGAGGGGTTCCATAAATTCGTCAGTGTTTTTATGTTCCTCAGTATGAGAATCATAACAAGACTGAACACCCTGAACCATATCAGAAACTTTTCTACCTTTGCCTTCGATTAACTGATCGTAAGCAACTTTTATTCTGTCCCAACGTTTGTCGCGATCCATTGCATAAAAACGTCCGATAATAGAAGCAATATGTCCGCAACCTACTGTATCAATATGTTTTTGAAGGTCGGCGATGAAACCTTTTCCTGATTTCGGGTCTGTGTCCCTACCGTCCATGAAACAATGAACGAAAGTATTTTTAATACCGTAAACTTTCGCAATATCAATGAGTTTGAAGAGGTGATCTAAAGAAGAATGTACACCACCGGTAGATGTTAAACCCATAAGATGAACGCTTTTGTTGTTTTTTTGAGCGTAACCGTAAGCGTTTTTGATTTCAGGGTTTTCCAAAATAGAATTGTCCTTGCAAGCGCGATTGATTTTTACGAGGTCTTGATAAACGATTCTTCCACCGCCGATATTAAGGTGTCCTACTTCGGAATTACCCATTTGACCATCGGGAAGACCTACGTTTTCGCCGCAAGTTAAAAGTTGTGAATGAGGATAATTTGCGTTAAGATAATCCATATAAGGGGTAGGCGTTTGATAGATAACGTCGCCTTTGCCCTTATTGCCGATACCCCAGCCGTCGAGTATCATTAAAAGTGCTTTTTTTGCCATTTCAAATTTCGTTTTAAATAATTTTTTTTACGATGCAAAGTTAGTAATTTTTTTCTATAAAGAAACCTCCCGAAATATTTTCGTAGAAAAAATATTTCGGGAGGTTATCTTTCTTTAGAAGAATCTTTTATTTCTTTTCAATTCATATAGAAGTTATGCCAGACTGCTGACATGATGCTGCAATTTTGATTTCAAATTACTTGCTTTGTTTTTGTGAATGATGTTCTTTTTAGCAAGTTTGTCAATCATTTTGAATACACCGGGAAGGCTTTGAGCAGCTTCTTCTTTGTTGTCGTTTGCGCGCAATTTTCTTACTGCATTACGCATAGTAAGAGCATAATAGCGGTTGCGAAGTCTGATAGCTTCGTCCTGTCTGATTCTCTTTTTTGCTGAATGATGATGAGCCATTTCTTTTTTAACTTTTATCTTTTTTAACTTAATTAATTATTTACTAACGATTTAACTATTAAAAATGTAGATACTTTAATAGTTTTTTTCAGTCTGCAAAGTAATAAATAATAATTCAATTAAACAAATTTTTTTTTAAGTTTGAAGTTTTTTTTTTAGAATTGCAAAAAAAAGTTGTATGTCAAAACCGAAAATATCTGTTATAACGGTTGTCTTCAATAGCGAAAAATTCATTGAGGAAACGATTAAAAGTATTATAAATCAAGATTACGGCAATCTTGAATACATAATTATTGACGGAAAAAGCACCGATAGAACGATGGAAATCGTTGAAAAATATTCGGAAAAAATTTCAAAAATTATTTCTGAAAATGATTCCGGCTTGTACGATGCTATGAATAAAGGTCTTAGAATTTCCACCGGAGATTTTGTAATGTTTATTAATAGTGGGGATAGACTTGCAGGCGGAAAAGTTTTGAGTGAAATTTTTTCTAATCTTTCGGGAGATGAAGATGTTATTTATGGAGATACGGATATAATTGATTTTCAAGGGAATATTATTCATTCCCGCCGTCATCGCCCGCCCGAAAACTTACGCAAAAAGGATTTTTTGAAAGGAATGTTAGTCTGTCATCAATCCTTTATTGCAAGACGGGAACTTTGCGAAGGATATGATTTAACTTACAGATATGCTGCTGATTACGATTGGTGCTTGAGGGTTTTGGAAAAGTCCTCGAAAAATTTTAATTCTCATAAAACAATTTCGCTTTTTATGGAAGGCGGTCAAACGCAAAAAACTATTGTTCCCGGTCTGAAAGAGCGTTATAAGATAATGTGTAGGCATTTCGGATGGTTTAGGGCAACATTTTGGAACGGAATCTTGGCTATAAAATTCTTTTGGTGGATTTTGTTTCATAAATGGTTTTAATTGTATCATTAACATTTATTATAAACAATTTAAACCGATTAACAAAAAATCTTTGTTATTTTGCAGTATCAAAATTTTAAGATTGTCTTTTCATAATATTGGTTTAAGTTGGTATTAGTAATTATTTATTAAAAATTAAAAGACCGATTCAATAAAATGAACCGGTCTTTTTTTATTATAAATAATGTAGAAATCTTATTATTTATTACCGTTACCATTACCGTTACCATGACCATTGCCATGACCATTACCATGACCGTGTTCCTCATGACGTTTTTTTATGTTCTCTTCCCATTTTGCAACTTGCTCATCCGTTAAGATGGCTTTGAATTTAGTGTTGTATTCTTCGTGTTTTGCTTTACGGGCTTCAAATTCGGCTTTTTGTTCGTCAGTGAGTTCGGTTTTTTTGCCGTTACCGGGTTTGCCGTCTTTGTTAGGACCGCCGTGATGACCTTTATGTTCTGCAAAAAAATCAGCATATTCTTCGTTTAGAGCTAATACTTTTGCTTTTTGGTCGTCTGTAAGATTCAACTCTTTGGCTAATTTTTCAACCATTTGAGCCGGTGTTGGTCTTTCATGTTTTTCTCCGTTTTGCGCACTTACATTGAACGCAAACGCGGCAAAAGCTGCTAATAATAAGATTTTTTTCATTGTTATACTAATTTTAGTTTACTAAAATGTTTACTTTGTTGTTGCTGCATTCCACTAAGCCGCCGCTGACATCAAAAAATTGTTCGCTGCTTTTATTTTTGACTTTTATTTTGCCCTTTGTCAGCGATGAAATGATTGCAGCGTGGTTTTGTAGAATTTCAAATGCACCTTTTACACCCGGTAGGCTGATTAATTCAGCCTCTCCGGAGTAAATTATGCTTTCTGGTGAAATTATTTCTACTTTCATAATTATTTCGATTCTTTGAGTAAACGCTCGCCTTTTTCGATAGCCTCTTCAATCGTGCCGACTAAGTGGAAAGCCGCCTCAGGATATTGGTCAACCTCACCGTCCATAATCATATTGAAACCTTTTATGGTGTCTTCTATCGGAATAAGTTTTCCTTGAAGTCCCGTAAACTGCTCTGCAACATGGAACGGTTGAGAGAGAAATCTCTGAACACGTCTTGCTCTTGATACCGTAAGTTTGTCAGCCTCAGATAGTTCGTCCATACCGAGGATGTTGATAATATCCTGCAATTCGTTGTAACGCTGCAAAATCTGTTTTACTCTTTGAGCGCACTCGTAATGAGCATTTCCGACGATTTCGGGCGTTAAAATTCTTGAAGTTGAATCCAACGGGTCCACAGCCGGATAAATACCTAAAGAAGCAATCTTTCTTGAAAGCACCGTCGTTGCGTCCAAGTGGCTGAATGTTGTTGCCGGAGCAGGGTCAGTTAAGTCGTCGGCAGGTACGTAAATCGCTTGAACTGAGGTAATTGAACCGTGTTTAGTTGAAGTAATTCTTTCCTGCATTGCACCCATTTCCGAGGCTAATGTCGGTTGATAACCTACTGCCGAAGGCATACGTCCAAGAAGTGCTGAAACCTCCGAACCGGCTTGCGTGAAACGGAAAATGTTATCAACGAACAAAAGAATATCGTTGCCTTTGCCTTTTTTGTCGCCGTCACGGAAATATTCAGCAACGGTCAAACCCGACAAAGCAACTCTTGCTCTTGCTCCTGGCGGTTCGTTCATCTGACCGAAAACCATTGACACTTTGGAATTTAAGACGGCATTGTAATCAACCTTTGAAAGATCCCAACCGCCTTTTTCCATATCTTCTTTGAACTCTTTGCCGTAATCCAAAACGCCTGATTCGAGCATTTCCCTCAACAAATCGTTGCCTTCACGAGTTCTCTCGCCTACACCGGCAAATACAGAAAGACCTGAATAAGCCTTTGCGATATTGTTGATTGACTCCATAATTAGCACCGTTTTGCCTACACCGGCACCACCGAAAAGTCCGATTTTACCGCCTTTTGCATACGGCTCTATAAGGTCGATGACCTTAATACCTGTGAAAAGAGGTTGAGTTTCGGTTGTAAGTTCTTTGTACTGTGGCGGTTCGCGGTGAATAGGATAGCCGCCTTCCTTGTCCAAAATGTTAAGGCCGTCAATAGCGTTTCCTACGACGTTCATCAAACGTCCTTTGATTTTTTCACCTATCGGCATTTTGATGGGAGAGCCGGTAGGATATACTTTCATGCCTCTGTGCAGACCATCGGTAGAGTCCATCGCAATTGTTCTGATAGTGTGTTCTCCGATATGCTGCTGACACTCGATAATCAGTTTTTCTCCGTTGTCGCGGGAAAGTTCAAGTGCGTCAAGTATTGCTGGTAGAGCCGCACCCGTCTTTTCAAAACTGACATCAATTACAGGGCCTATGACCTGTACTATTTCGCCATAATTATTTTCCATGCGTCAATGTTTTTTTAATGCATATTCTTTGAGCCAAATTTATGAATTTTTTTTCGTCTTAACCAAATATTTTTTCAAAAAAAATTAATATTTTTTTATCCTTAACTTTTAATTTGATGTTTTTTAGATAGTTATGAACTGTTATTTTAATTTATTAAAAACTTTTGATTTTAAGATTTTCTTTACATATATTCTGTTTTTAATAACATTAAACCTTGCGCCGGAGCGGTGAAACCTGCGTTTTGACGGTTTTTGCTCTCTAAAATTTTCTTAATATCTGATAATGAAATATTTAGATTGCCAACTTCGATTAATGTTCCTGTTAAAATTCTAACCATGTTTTGTAAAAATCCATCGCCGGTATAGTCTATAACAATTTCATTTTCAGTTTCTTGTATCGAAATAGAGAAAATTTCCCTAACCGAACTTTTTTTGAAATGAGGATTGCCGCAAAAGGCTTTGAAATCGTGTTTGCCGATTAAAATTTCAGAGGCTTTCCGCATTAAATTAACGTCCAATTTTTTTTCGCTGTAATTATAAACGTATTTTCTTTCAAAAACTTCCGGAATTTCAGAAGTGTGGATTCTGTAACGGTAAGTCTTTGATTTACAAGAAAAACGGGCGTGAAAATTCTCCTCTGCCTTTTCAATGGTATTAACTGCAATATCCTCAGGAAGATATTTGTTGAGATATTTTAAAATTTCCGCCTCTTTGAAACCTTCTTTTAAACGAAAAGAAGCAGTTTGTTGTTTTGCGTGAACGCCGCTATCGGTGCGTCCGCTGCCTATAACTTCGATTTTTTCACCGGCAAGTTTGGTTAGTACTTCGGAAATTTTGCCTTGAATAGTTACCGATTTGTCCCTTTGAATTTGCCAGCCGTTATATCTTGTGCCCTCGTATGAGATTGTGATTTTGTAGTTTTGCATTACTTTTTATAAAAATGTTGATAATCTTTGTACGCTCCCCATTCTCCGCCCCAGAGAAAACCGTATTTTTTGAAAATTTTGCAGCAGTCGTCCTCAGCGGTGATTTTATAATCGAAATCCTTTGAGCGGTCGCAATACGGTTCGCCGTTAGCGGGTTGAATTACAGTTTTGTTGCTGAAAGTCCTGATGTACGGATTATAACGTGTATTAATATCAACAGCTTTTCCTAACGCATGAAGCGACAGAGAGTTAGAACCCGAAACGTTTCTAAAACAAAAACATGAGGTATTGTTGTCCGACATGGATTTTTCGTCGTCGGCATCATAATCGTCTATCAAACGGATTTTTTCTATCGGATATTTTTTAACGAAAAGTTCGTGGAAAATATTTATTAAATCCTCTGCAATTGCCTTATTACAAACCATTTCGCCCAAACGTATGTCTCCGTTTAAGTCGTAATGGAGAAGTTTTAAATAGCGTAAATCTTCTCTTTTGAGGGTACAATTATCCGCAAAGGATTTACCTTTCATGCGCGAAAAAATTTTATCAGAAATTTCTTCTATGCAAAAACATTTTTCAAAACCGAATTTTTCAATGTCTTTCATCGTAACTGTTTCATAAACCTTCCAATGCTTTAATGATTGGTTTTCAGGTATTATTGAATCTTTAATTGAAGTTGTTTTTACCTCTTGAGGCTGTTGTGCAGGTTGATTGCATCCTACTGTTAAAACCGAAAAAAAAACTCCGGCACACAAAAAAAATATTTTCATATTGGAAAAAGTTATTAATTTTGCGGCAAATTTACGAAAAAATACGGGTTAATCAAAAAAATGAACTTGTCTATTGCTGAAGCAATTGTTTATTTAATCGCCTCCGGCGGGCACGGAATGACTCTCGAAAAGATTACGGACGAAATCAACGCAAGAAAACTTCATATCCGTAAAGACGGTTTGCCGATTAGTCTAAAGCAAGTTTATGCTGTTATTATGAAAAATCCGCAAATTTTCGTAAAAGAAGACGGTCGTATAAGACTGACAATGTAAATGAAAATATTAGGACATATAAAAATTTTTGCAGCAGTTGTTTTTGCGCTTTTGACGCTTTTTACCCCCGTTGCGAAAAATTATCACGTTATGGCTCATGCCGAGGTCGATAATTTGGTTGTAACTTCGGTTGAAGAGTCTTGTCCGTTATGTAATTTCGATTTTTCAGTCTTTGACTCTTCTGAACTTTCAGAGCTTCCTTCTGTAATAGTTCCTAAAATTGTCTTGTATGTTCCGCTTACAACGGAAAACTTCTTTAAGGCCTTTGAGAATGTTTTTGTAATTAGAGGCCCTCCTTATAATTCGTAATCTGTAAGGCGAAAAAAACTTTCGCCCCTTAAAAAATAAGAATTTTTTTTAGAAATTACGAGTAGAAAAAATCACGAACATAAATAATGTACAGATATGCTTTAGCATTGTGCTTTTGCGTAAACGGGTTGATTGTATTAGCTCAAGACGTTGAGCATGAAACCGTTATCGTAAAAGACGATGCAATAAAAACGCGTCTTAACGTTTCTAAAACTATTGAGAGCGTGGATGGGGATTTTTTGACTAAAGCTGCGGGCGGTTGCCTTAGTGCAAGTCTTGAAAAAATTCCCGGACTCTCTTCCATTAATATCGGCTCGGCTCAGGGAAAACCTGTAATTAGGGGTTTGGGATTCAACCGAGTGGCTGTTGTGGAAGATAATGTTAAACACGAGTCTCAACAATGGGGCAGCGATCATGGTCTTGAAATAGATCAGTACGCTGTTGAAAAGGCCGAAATTTTAAAAGGTCCTTCGTCTTTGGAATATGGTTCTGACGCTTTAGGCGGTGTTGTAAGAATTTCAACACAGAAAATGCCGGGTAAAAATACTTTTGGTGCAAGTTTCAAACTTTTTTCCAAAAGTGTTAATTCGCTTTTCGGCTCTTCGGTAGCCTTTGAAGGCAGAAAAGATAAATTTTTCTTTCTCTCAAGGATTACTTATCTGGATTTTGCAGATTACAAAGTCCCGACGGATCATGTTTTTGTTTATTCTTACAGAGTGCCTTTAAAGATGGTAGATTGCGAAATACGGCAGGTCGCGAAGCCGATTTTTCAATATCCGCCGGCTATATTGGAAAGGATAAAAAGTTGAGGTTGAATGTATCTGAAGTTAATTCTTATGGAGGTTTTTTTGCTAATGCCCACGGTCTTGAGCCGCGCAGAGTCGATGAAAATCTTCACGATAAATCTTCAAGGGATATTCTTGACCCGAAACAAAAAGTCAATCATTTGAAAACATCTTTGGATTTTGACAAGTGGAATTCTTTTTGTACTTTTTCTTCAACTTTAGCATATCAACACAACAGACGGGAAGAATTCAGTCCTTATGTCAGCCACGGTTATATGCCGCTGAATTGCCCTGAAACTTTTTTGGAAAATCCCGATACGGAATATCTTTATGAAAAAGATGTTCTCTCGGCTAATTTCAAAATGGTTTTTCCATTTGAAAGTTTTGTCCTTAAAACGGGCAGTGATATAGAGTTTCAGAATAATGAAATCGGCGGACGATGCTTTATAATACCTGAATATCAAAGTGTTAAAGCGGGAGTTTTTCTCTCTTCAGATTATACTTTGAATGAAATCTGGCGTTTGCAAGGTGGTTTGCGATATGATTTCGGCGGTATTAAAACTATGGAATACAGGGATTGGTTTGCCTCAGAGGGTCAGTACGTTTTAAGGGCTGAAAATCTTCAGCGGACTTTCAACGATTTTACTTTCAGTTGTGGCGTTATTATGCGTAGAGGTAGATTTTCTGCAAAACTGAATTTGGGAAAAGGATTCAGAATGCCGATTGCAAAGGAGTTGGCCTCTAACGGCGTAAATTATCATAATTTTAGTTATGAGGTTGGAAACAAAGATTTAAAAAGCGAAAAATCTTATCAATTGGACGGTGAAATCGACTATGTGTCAAGGCTTTTCACTGTAACCTTAACGCCTTTTGCCGGTTGGTTTTCTAATTATATTTTCCTAAATCCTACTCCGAGTTTCGACAGATTTTACGGTAACGGTAATCAGATTTACAATTATACTCAATGCAGAGTTTTGAGGTTGGGCGGTGAGGCGGAAATAAAATTCGTTCTCGACAACCGTTATTCTGTTTTCGGAAAAAGTAAAATCGAAATTATTTTGAGTGGAGAATATCTGAAATCCAGACAGTTGAGCGGCGAAAAGAAAGGATATTCCCTGCCGTTTTCTCCGCCTGAAACCTGTGGTTTGGAAACTGTCTATACACGCAATTTGAAGAAAACATCAGAAAATAAACGTTATAATCCTAAGGAGTTTTTTGTAGGCCTTTCTTTAAAAAAAGCGTTCAGACAGGAGGAAATTGTCCCGCCCGAAAACCCGACTTCCGGTTATTCAGTTTTGAATTTTAACGGAGGATTCTCTTTCTTATTTTTGGGGCGGAGTGTTGAATTTAATGTTGGTATCAACAATATTTTCAATACCGTATATTACAATCATACAAGTTATTACAGGTTGATTAACGTACCCGAACAAGGACGCAACCTTACAATTAGTTTATTGTTTAATATTTAAAAAAAAATCATGAAGAAGATTATTTACACTTTATTATTATCAGTATTTTTGTTTTCATTTGCCTCTTGTAACAAAGATGAGGAAGAAGTAGATACGCAAAAACCCGAAATTGATATTACTGTTGAAGAAGCGTTTCCTTTGAACGGTTCTCAATTGTATTTCGGTGAGGATTTTACGATTAAAATGTTGTTGAAAGACAATCAAGAATTAGGCTCTTACAGCATTGAAATTCATAGCAATTTTGACCATCATTCTCATTCTACTGAGGAATCTAAAGAGCATCATCACGAAGAACATGAACATCATCACGAGGAAGGCGAAGATGGTGATGCCTTTTATTTTTCGCAGGATTTTTCAATTCCTTCAGGACAGAGGGAATATCTTTTGAATCAAAAAATTTCTATTCCCGAAAAATCTTCAGACGGAGATGAATTTGCAGCCGGCGATTATCATTTTATGATAACGGTTACCGACAAAGCCGGATTTTCAAGTTTTAAAGCAATGGAAATCGAAATTAAAAACAAAGATTAATTTTTAGGGACTGTTCCAAAAAGCGGTAAGATGGCTTTTGGGACAGTCCCTATTTTTTTTAAAATTAGAAGAAAACATCTAAAAATTTTATTTGTTATAATCGGCTAATGCAGCGATATATTTTTCCATTTCACGTTTGGTATCGTTGGCAGAGCAAGTGAAATTATTAATTAAGATAGCAAAGGCTAACTCTCTGCCACTTCGTGTAGTTACGTATCCGGAATAAGATTTTACACGGCGTATTGTTCCGCTTTTGCCGCGGGCGTTGTTGACGGCTCTCGTGTTAGGACACATTCCAGCCATTGTTCCTTTGCCGCCGCACATTGTAAGGCTCGAATTGAAACTTTCATAATATTTCGATTGATTGTGCATATATGTTAAAAGAAAACATAACTGTCTGGGTGTTACGATATTATAATGCGAAAGTCCGCAACCGTCGTTTATGCTCATGCCTTTGATGTCCATGCCTTTGTTTCTCCAAAAATTCATTAAAGCATAGCAGGCAAGGTCTACGTTTGTGGTATTAACTTGTTTTAAACCTACAAGAGCCAAACAATGTTCAGCATAGAGGTTAATGCTGTAATAATTAGTCTGTTGAATAATTTCCGCAAGGGTAGGGGACTCTATCGTGCAGATAACAGTTTGAGGCGTTTCCTCGTTAAGAACGTATCTGTTATGTTCAAACGCGCTGAGGGCTTGTCCGAAAACTTGAATTCCGTTAGAGTTAAGACTGTCAAGCAGTTGCGATGCTGCAAACTGTGCCGGATCGGGAATAATGGTTCTGACGGTAACGTCCATGTTGTTTTGTGGCATAGGACCTTCAATGTATTTTTCTTTTTGATAGGTTTTGCCGAAAGTGTTGGTGTTTTCTCTTTTGATGTCAGCTGCAACGGCTGCCGTTTCCACTCTCAGGCCTTTGATTTCGGGTTCGCAACCCATATAAACCGCCGTAGTGCCTTCTTTTCCGGTTTTAAAATGCAAGGTTGCATAATTGTCATGCACGGTAAGACCGTTTGGGACAGCACCAAAATAATTTCCGATGTTTTCCCAACTCCATGTCGAAGGGGTCATTTCTTTTGCGTAAATGGTTCCGTCGCCGATTATGTTGCCCGTAATTCTGCGGATTCCTGCATTTTTTACCGCTTTCAAAAACAATTCGTTGTATTTAAAGCAATCTTGGTCGTAAAAAAATTTAGAACCTAAGGTCGGATCTCCACCACCTTTTATTATAACATTTCCTGTTAAAACGCCAGCACTGTCAAGTTTGCCTGTGTAAACAAGTTGTGTTTTGTATTTAAAGTCGGGTCCGTAAAGCTCTAAAGCCGCTGCCGTTGAAAAAAGTTTCGTGTTTGAGGCGGGAATCACTGACATATCGGAGTTGTAACTTGCTATTTCTTCGCCGGTTTTCATGTCTACGGCGAGTAGGGCTACTTGTCCGTTTGCAAAATATTCATTGTTTTTTATTTCCGTAACTACTTTGCTTACATTATCTTGTGCCGATACGTTCATAACACTTCCCAATAAAAGCGTTGAAAAAAATAATTTGAATTTCATTTTTTGTATTTCTGTTTGCAGCAAAATTAAAAAAAATATTCTAACTTTGTATCATAATGTTTAAAAACGTTAATTGTAAAAAAAAAATTAATAGATGCGTTTTTTTTGCGTTAAATATATAAAAGAACTTTAAAAAGAGAAATAATCATGGAAAATCACAATCATCAAGAAGAACTTAAGGACGAAAAACTTCATACGGAGGACTCTTTGGCAGGTCTTATCGGACAGGAAACAGATGATAGATCGGATTCTGATTTGACTTCGGCCTTTGCTGAGGTTGAAAAAGAGGAAAAATACGAATTAACGGAAGACGGAAGAGACAGACTTCAAAAGGCGGATTTAATGCTTAATTTTATAACAAATTCTGGTATTGATATTCCTGAACAGCTTTTGAGAACCGTCGTTAAATGTAAATATATTGCCAAAAAAGGCGAGTGGACACCTTCAACGGAAGCCGTTTTCTTAATGTCATACAACGAACTTGTAAAACTTATAAAACCTTTGTCGGTTGATTCTATTATTTCGAGTCGTCCAACTTTGGTGGAAGACGATGAAAACCCGTCGCCGATCAATAAATTCTTTAAGAAAATTTTTCATAAAAAATTTCGTGTCGCAAGTTCTTTGCGTTCAGTGAGAATTTATTCGTTTCTGACGGCTGTTATGATGATTTTGCTGTTGGTAACGCAGATTTTCTTCTATTTAGGCTCAACTCGTTTGGCAAGTATTACCGAATGTGAGGCACAATTGGAGGAAAAGCAAAAACGTCTTAACGAACTTATGTTGTTTTCAGGAAAGGTTGAAGATGCTGCTATTCAGTCAGAATGTGATAAGGTTTATAACGATTGTATCGAAATCGACAACAAACGCAAAAGTAATATTGACTTGTTGGGACCGTGGGTAAAACACGCAAGAAAAATTTCTTTGAACTCGACGATTTATACGGATACTATCGGTATAAATTCAAGAAACGGTGATAAAGCCAATACTGCTATTATTCAAGAGGCTAAAAGTTTCGCTATTATAATAGGTATTTATATTTTGCCGTTGCTTTACGGTATTATCGGCGGATTTACGTTTGTCTTGAGGGATTTAACGGAGGACATCAGAAAGCTCACTTTTACAAAAGGCAGCAATACTAAATATATTTTAAGGATACTTTTGGGCGCAATCGCCGGTTTGAGTGTCGGACTGTTTTGGGGCGATATTGAGAGTGTTCAGCAATTTGGTTTGGCATCGCTTTCGCCTATGTTGTTGGCGTTCTTGGGCGGTTACTGCGTAGAATACTTGTTGCAATTCCTTGAAAAAACGGCTAAATCGTTTTTCAAAAAATACGACCCTGAAAACGAACCTTTCAGAAAAGAACGCAAAGATGTTGTTGTTAAGGAAGTTATAAAGGAGGTAAAAGAGTCCAAAGAATCTAAGCCGGAAGAGGTTAAAGAAAAAACTGAAGCAAAACCTGTAACTGCTTAATCTATTAGAAGATATGAGCGGAAAAGAATTACTAAGGACAGTGCTGTATATTCTGATTGCTTTGGCGAGCATTGCAACATGGATATACAGCAATCATTTGACCGGGAAACTTGCCGAAAAGGAAATTCAGTATGGTAAACTTTGGGCTGATGCCGTTATGGAAACTGAGTACGGTGATTTGGACGGTGAAATAAGTCTTATTGCGTATCGTATTTTGGAAACTAACGATATGCCTGTAATTCTTATGAATGATAAAACTTTTTTATCGTACAGAAATTTTGAAATTGACTCCTCCAAAATTACTAAGGAGGAGTTTCTTAATAAAAAAACCAAAGAAATGCACAGCCGTCATGAGCCGATAGCCTTGGAATATCGTCCCGGACAGTATGACATTCTTTATTATGACGACAGCGATACGTTGAAACAACTCAAAATTTATCCCGTAATTCAGTTAATCGTAACGATAATGATTGTTTTGTTGTCGTTTGTTGCCGTCAGATATTCAACGAAAGCCGATCAAAACAAAATACTTGTCGGTATGAGCAAAGAAACTGCTCATCAACTCGGAACGCCTATTTCTTCACTTTTGGCGTGGATTGAAATTCTTAAAATGGACAATTATAATTTAGAGCTGACATCGGAAGTTGAAAAAGACGTTAAACGTTTGGAAAAAATTACCGAGCGATTTTCCCGTATCGGTAGCAAGCCCGAACTCGATAGAGAAAATATTTGTCCGATTCTAAAAAATTCCGTTAATTATTTGGAGTCAAGAACTTCTCAAAATATAAATTATTCAATGGAAATTCCTCAAAATGAGATAATTGTGCTTCTAAATGTATCTCTTTTTGAGTGGGTGATAGAGAATATCTGCAAAAATGCCGTTGATGCCATGCAAGGAAAAGGCAGTCTTAATATTAAACTTTTTGAAGAAGACAAAAAAGTCTGCATCGAAATCACCGATACGGGCAAGGGATTGCTTAAAAGAAATTTTAAGACCGTTTTCAGACCCGGTTTTACGACCAAAAAACACGGCTGGGGATTGGGTTTGTCATTGGCTCAACGTATTATAACGGATTATCACAAAGGCAAAATCTTTGTTAAATGGAGCGAAATCGGTAAGGGAACTACTTTTAGAATAGAATTGCCCGAATAAAAAAACTAAAAAAAAATTTCCTAAGTTCTTACATTTTCCGTATTTTTGCTATTGAAAAAAATAATAAAAAAATGCAAGAATACAATTTCCCGAAAATTATATTAAAGTCAGGTAAGGAACGCTCATTACAGAGGTTTCATCCTTGGATTTTTTCCGGTGCAATCAAAAAAAATATCGGAAACGCTTTGGACGGCGAAGACGTTGTCGTTTATGACAATGCAGGAAAATTTTTAGGTTTAGGACATTATCAAAAGACCGGAAGTATTTCGGTTAGGGTTTATAGTTTTGACGAAATCCTCCCCGGAAGGGAGTTTTGGAAAGAAAAAATTCTTAACGCAATCTCTACTCGTAAGGTTTTAGGTTATATTGATAATCTTCAAACTAATGTTTTTAGAATTATTCACGGTGAAGGCGACGGGTTTCCGGGATTTATTTGCGATTTTTATAACGGAATTTTGGTTTTTCAGGCTCATAGTCTCGGTATGTGGAAGTTGGAAGAGACTTTCAAAGATATTTTCTTGGAAATTTGGCCGGATAAAATTACGGCAATTTATGACAAATCCGACAAAACGCTGCCTAAATCCGAAGGCGTAACTCCTCAAAACAGATTTCTTTTCGGTTCTGAAAGCGAAAAAATAGTTTCAGAATACGGAATGAAATTTTTAGTGAACGTAATCGAGGGACAAAAAACAGGCTATTTTATCGATCAAAGAGAAAACCGTAATCTTTTAAGAAAATATTCTTTAGGTAAAACGGTCTTGAATATGTTTTGTTATACGGGCGGTTTTTCGGTTTCATCCTTGAAGGGTGGAGCTAAAAGCGTTACTTCAGTTGATGCTTCTCAAACTGCAATAGATTTGACAGTTAAGAATGGAGAATTAAACGGTTTTAAGGATAATCACGAGGCTTTGGCAACCGATGCTTTTGAGTATTTGGACAAAATGGAGAAAAACCGTTTTGATCTTATTATCCTTGACCCGCCGGCTTTTGCAAAACACGCTAACGTGGTCAATCAAGCCGTTAAAGGTTATCAAAGAATTAACCGTGCTGCAATGGAAAAAATAGCTCCGAATTCTATACTCTTTACGTTTTCGTGTTCACAGGCTATTGATAAGCTGACTTTCAGAATGGCTGTTATGGAGGCTTCTATTCAAGCAAAACGTAAGGTTAAAATCCTTCATCAGTTGTCGCAGCCTGAGGATCATCCTATCAGCATTTACCATCCGGAAGGAGAATATTTAAAAGGTCTTGTACTTTTTGTTGAGTAAAAATGGAATATACGGAATCACTGACTAATTACAACCGCTTTTTGACAAAAGAGGTTAATATCGGCGGCGTTAAAATCGGAAATCAAAATCCGATTGCCGTCCAAACTATGTGCAATACTTCAACTGACGATGTTGAAGCAACTGTTAATCAGATAGTAAACGTTGCGAGAAAAACTTCGTGCGATATTATTCGCGTAACCGTTCCTACATTAAAAGACGTCGAACCGTTAAAACAAATTCATCTTAGAGTCAGGGCTTTGGGTATTAAAATTCCTATTGTTGCCGATGTACATTTCAATGCGGAAATTGCTTTTAAATGTGCTCAAGTTGTTGAAAAAGTTCGTGTTAATCCGGGAAATTTCGGACATCACAATGCTGAATGTCTTTCTCAAAAAGAGTACGATGAGGAAGGTGATTTCTTGAAGAAAACATTTTCCGATTTCTTAAAAGTATGCAAACAATACGGTACGGCTGTCAGAATAGGAACAAATCACGGTTCGTTATCTAAAAGAATTTTAAACCGTTACGGCGATACACCTGAAGGAATGGTTGAATCGGTATTGGAATTCTTGAGGGTGGCAGAAAAAGAGAATTTTTCGGATATTGTTATCTCTTTGAAATCTTCAAACCCGACTGTTGCAATCCGTTCAGCAAGGCTTTTAGTGAAGGCGATGAAAAACGAAAACATGAATTTTCCGTTGCATCTCGGTGTTACGGAGGCTGGCGAGGGTCAGGATGGCAGACAAAAATCTGCTGCCGGAATCTCTCCTTTGCTTCAGGACGGAATCGGCGGAACGATACGTGTTTCATTGACGGAAGACCCTGAAAACGAGATACTTCCCGCTCATGAAATTATCGCTTTTAACGATTGGGTAAAAGAAGCGGAAAAACTTCCTGAAATTCCGTTTTTCTACAATCCGTATGTTTATCAAAAGCGTAAAACGTTTTCTATCAATGGTTTCGGTGGTGATAATGTTCCTGGAGTTGCTATCGTTATAAAAGAAGAAAAAGACCTTTTGAGACTTCAAGAAAATCAAGAGCTTTTACAAAAGGAAAATAATTTCCCCGATTTGTTGATTGTTGATAACAAGGATATTCTCTTTAAAGCAAAATCCTTGTTGAGAGGTATTAAGATTGTCGGTAAAAATTCAGATGATGAAGTTTTTTCGGTTTTAACAATTTCCGAGAAAACAGATTATGAAAATTTGAAAAAAAATACTCTTAGTAATAGGTTGCTTATTGCCGAGCCATTGAGTCGCAACAAAGTGGGTGCATTGAGGTATATTTTTTATAAATTAAATCAAAACGGAATCGAAAATCCTGTCTTGTTGAAACCTGATGGCGGACAAGTATACGAAAAAAGTTTTGCTTTTACTGCACAGTCTTGCGGAGTTTTTATTGATGGTTTCGGCGACGGAATTTGTCTTGAAAGCGGTTCTGATTTGATTGAAACTATACGGTTAGGCTTTAAAATTCTTCAAATAAGCCGTCTTCGCATTAGTGGTAACGAATATGTTTCGTGTCCGGGTTGCGGTCGTACACTTTACAACCTTCAAGATACTGTCAAAAAAATTAAAGAGGCAACTAAAAAATACAAAAACCTTAAAATTGCCGTTATGGGTTGTATCGTAAACGGTCCGGGCGAAATGGCGGATGCGGATTACGGTTATGTAGGAGCGGGGCGAAACAAAATATCGCTTTACAAAGCCGGAAAACCTGTTAAGACAGGAATTGATGAGGATTTTGCTGTTGAAGAATTGTTAAAATTAATAGATAATTCATATTGATAATAAAAGTTTGGCACAATTTTGTTGTTCAAAATCTTAATAAACAACCGGTTAAAATTATATTAATGAAAAATATGAAACTATCAATCAAAAATATAGTTTGTTTGCTTTTAGTAATGCTGATTGGAATATCTTCAGCAAAGGCAGAGAAGGAAATGAAAATTGAAGGCATTTTTCAAGGCGTCAATTTATATATAATGAATCCTTTTGCCACTACGGGTGTCGGGTTTTGCATTACTAAAATTACGGTAAACGGCAAAGCGGCTTTAGATGATACCAACAGGTCTTCTATTGAGCTTAATCTCTCGCTTTATCAACTCAAAAAAGGTGAGCAGATAACCGTTATAATTCAGCACAAGGACGGCTGTACACCAAAGGTGCTGAATGTAGATGCACTCAAACCGAAAAGCACTTTTACACTTGTTTCAACAAAATTTGACAAGACAACAAACACTTTTTCTTTTACCACGCAAGGCGAGATAGGCAGCCTTCCTTTTGAAATTGAACAGTTTAAATGGAAAAAATGGGTTCCCGTAGGAAAAGTTCAAGGCAAAGGTACTTCGGGTACTAATGTTTATCAAGTGCCGATTCCTCTTCATAGCGGAATTAATAAGATTAGAATCAAGCAATTGGACTGCACTCGTAAGCCGAGATATTCTAATGAGATTTCATGGACTAATACTGTTCCTGAGGTTACTTTTAAGCCCGGTAACAACGGGACTACGGACGGAAAAGTTACGTTTTCGCGTTCAACGGATTATGAAATTTATGACTTTTACGGTAAACGTTTGAAGGCAGGTAAAGGTACTTCAATTGACGTAAGTTCTTTCCCAAAAGGTACTTATTTTATTAATTATGATTGTAAAAGCGAATCATTTGAAAAGAAATAGTAAGATTTCTAAAAAAACATAAAAATCGGCGGTAAAACTTTTATCGCCGATTTTTTTATATATTTTTGTTGTCAGAGGTTTTCTTAAAAAACTTTTGTATTATTAAAATGTTTCACAACGAAAAAAAAGAAAATATTTTAGTTCCTGTTGTTTGGGATAATGGTTCAACTGCCTCGGGTAAAGAGGCTCATGGTTATTTTAATCATGCAACGGGTGAATATATCAACAATGCCGACGAAATGATTTCCGTTATGGTAAAGGCTGTAACTAATACTGACGAAGGTTATACTTTGGATTGGGTTTATAATAATTCCGCTCCGAAAAAATAGTTTTGATATAATTTTAAGGAAAAGAAAAATCCGGTTCGTTGGAGAAAAAACAGAACCGGATTTTTTTGTATAATTATTTCACTTTAGCATTTTTCTCTATTGTCCAATCTTTTCTGTTTAAGATGCCGGGTTTTTTGCCCAAAAACATTTTAGAGGCTTGAACATTGTTTTTTAGTTGCCAATCAAGCCATGCTAAGGCTGCAACCGAAAATTCTCCGCCGTTTGGTTGTAAATAAGTTCCTCCGTGTCCTACGGGAAGATTAATGGCTATTGCAGGAACGTGTTTGATTCTGTGAAAATCGTCCATACCGTTTTCGTATGCAATGTCGGGTTTGCCGCCTAAAATGTAAATTATTGGGGTATGAATGTCGTTTAATTTATCTTTTTTAGGCATTGGCATTCCCGGAACTGCTGAAACAGCGTTTTGATCGTTGAAAAGTCCGCTGTTGCAAATCATCAACGCTGAAATTCTCTTGTCAGCACAGTTGAAAAGGCTTTGCAAGCCGCCGCATGACATTCCTGAAAGACATATATGTTTTAAATCAAGTTTCTGATAATAGGGACTGTTTTTGTCTTCATTTACTCTGAAAGCCCAATCCAATGCTTCAATTTGTTGCTGTGGTGATGACATTTTCCCTTTGTACCAATCGTCTGTCATTGGGATATAACCCGTTGCGATTACTAAATAACCGTGTGAGGCTATTTCGTTTAAGAAATTTTTGTGTTCAAAAGGAGAGTTAGAGCAAGCTCCGTTGCCCCAAACGAGAACAGGCAATGGTTTTTGTGCTGAAAAACTGTTAAGATTTTGCGGACGGAAAATTGTATGTGCTGCCAAAGAACTTTCTTCGGTCATAACGGCTTTGAACTCGCCTGAACCGCCGTTTTCAATAATGCGTGTTTTGGGTGCTGATTCTTTTTTGAAGAAATCAGTCATCTTCTTGAAAGTCTGTTCGTTGAATGTATTAGGACCGTGTCCGCCACCAGGAACGCTGACAAATTCCTCCAAAACGCCTGCTTGTTTTAATTTTTCTGCAAAATATTTACTTTGACAATTAGGAACTATATCGTCGCTTTCTCCGTGAATAACTAAAAATTTAGGACACAAAGAATTAACATAATTTATCGGACTTAAAAGTTTAACTAAATCCTCTCTGTCGGCGGGTGCAAAACCTAATAAAGCTGCCTCGGGAGATTTATCGTCTTTAACGGTTTGACATTTTTCCATTCTTGACATATCAACAGGACCGAACCAGTCTACAACGGCATCAACACGGCTGCTGTATTCAAGATTTCCGCCTGTTGAACCTTCTATTTCGATGGTTGTTGTGCCTGAAGTTGCTTGTTTTAAACCGTTGGTAACGCCCATGAACGATGATAAATGTCCGCCTGAAGAAAACCCTGTAATACCGATAAATGATGTGTCCAAACGGTATTTGTCGGCATTAGCGCGGATAAATCTTATTGCTGCTTTTACGTCGTGGATTTGAGCGGGAAATTTTGCTTCGCTGCTTGATTGGTGGTTGATGCTCACAACTGCAAATCCGGCATCCACTAAGGCTTTGCCAAGTGATTGGTATGCAATAACTTTGAAATTGTTAGAAAACCATGCACTACCGTAAATTAATACTATGGTTTTGAATTTGTTTTGTGGAGAATCGGGCAAGTAAATATCCAAACGGTGAGCCTCTTTGTCATCGCCGGCATAATTGATGTCCTTGAATGTTGCCGTGTTTTCCGGCATTTGAAATTGCGGCGGCTGAGCAAAACAACCAAAAGCCGCACAAATGATTAATAATGATAACAGTATTTTTTTCATATTATTGTTAATAAAAAAATTGATAAATCTTTGTTGCAAAGATAATAAACTTTTCCCGGAAAGTTATTTCGGGAAAGTAGCGTGATGTTTTTAAAAAAAGAAAACCTAATCCTCGTATAACAGATCGTCGTATGGATAACGTTCTGTGTGAATGCGTTTTGCCTCTTTATAAACAGCCTCTTTCAGTTCTTGAATGTTGGTTTTGTCTTTTGCTGAGATAAAAATGCACGGAGCGACAGACGAAAATTTCATTCTTAAAAAATCTTCCATTTCGCTGAGTGAATAATTCTCTTTTGTGCGCTCTGTTAAATCGTCATCATCTTTTTGCTCGAATTTGTAATTGTCAATTTTGTTGAAAACGAAAAATTTTGATTTTTTCTCTTTTGTGATTTCGTCGATCGTTTTTTCAACGACTTCCATTTGTTCCATAAAATTAGGATGAGAAATGTCTGTTACGTACAACAAAATGTCAGCCTCACGTACTTCGTCCAATGTCGATTTGAAACTTTCAAAGAGGTTTTTGGGAAGTTTTCTGATAAAACCTACCGTATCCGAAAGTAAAAACGGAAGATTCTTTACGACAACTTTTCTGACAGTGGTGTCAAGGGTTGCAAAAAGTTTGTTTTCGGCAAAAACTTCCGATTTCGACCAAAGGTTCATAAGCGTTGATTTTCCGACGTTTGTGTAACCTATCAGAGCCACTCTTACGAGTTTTCCGCGGTTTTGACGTTGAACGTTTTTCTGATTGTCAATTTTTTGAAGTTCTTCCTTTAATTTGGAAATTCTGTCCCTGATGATTCGTCTGTCGGTTTCGATTTCTTTTTCGCCCGGACCTCTCATTCCGATACCGCCTTTTTGACGTTCAAGGTGAGTCCACATACCTGTTAAACGCGGCAAAAGATATTGATATTGAGCAAGTTCCACTTGTGTTTTGGAGTGAGCCGTCTGAGCTCTTTTGGCAAAAATATCAAGTATGAGATTGCTTCTGTCAATGATTTTGCATTTTAAAATTTCAGAAATGTTTCTGTATTGTGACGGCGAGAGTTCATCGTCGAAAATTGCGCAATCTATTTCGTTTTTTTCTACGAAGTCGGCTATTTCTTCGATTTTGCCTTTGCCAGTGTAAATTCTTGGATTGGGATATTCTGCTTTTTGTGAAAAACGTCCTACACATTCCACGTCAGCGGTTGCCGCCAAAAATTCAAGTTCCGAAAAATATTCGTCCAATTTTTTCTCGTCGGTATCTTTGGTTATAAGTCCGATGATTATTGCTTTTTCTTTTTCTGTTTTTGTTTCGTATGCCATTGTAATTTAGGGTTTTAACAATGATTCAAATCTTGAAAAGTCGTTGAAAAGGCTGCCTGCGGAATCCAAATCGGGATTGCCTAAGTTCAAATACTTATAATAATTGTCATAATCGCACATAATATAATAAGCGCAGGCTTTGATTTGGTTTAAAACATCTTGTTTTATTGCCGAAATTTCTTTTTTATCCTTTTTAACGTCGATTTTTATGTTCATTAATGCTGCAAAGTTAAAAAAGTCATCAAGAAGTTTTTGCTCGTTTTCAAATAATTTTTCGACGAAAAACTTCTTTGTCTGAGCGGAATCCTTTTGAAACATTGTGCCGTATTTTCTTGCCGTGAACTTTGAAAACAAAGAACATGAGTCTAATTTGTACAAAAGTCCGTTTGTAAAGCGTTTGTCAGCACCGATGAAAAAATCCGGCATTACGCCTCCGCCTTGATAAACTTTTCTGCCGTTTTTGGTGCGGAAAACTTTTGTGGTATCAAAAACGTAAGCGTTTGCGCTGTCGAATTCGCCCTTTTTGATTCTTGTGGTATAATCGGTGGCATAACCTTCATATTTCTTTTGAAAACTTCTGCCCGAAGGTGTGTAATATCTTGAAGTCGTGAGTTTTATAAGCGAATTGTCAGAAAGGGAAATGGGGGTTTGAACAAGTCCTTTGCCGAAAGTTCGCCGTCCTAAAATCAATCCTCTGTCGTTGTCTTGAATTGCCCCGCTCATAATTTCAGAGGCGGAGGCTGTAAAATAATTTACTAAACAAATGATTTTTAGGTCTTTGCACAGCGGATGACTGATTGTATCCGTTATCGTGTATTCTATTTCGTTTTCTCTTTTAACGGTATAGACAATCGTATCGCCGGTGTTAAGGATTTCGCTGGCAATATCTCTTGCCGTATAAAGTAGTCCGCCGCCGTTGTCTCTTAAATCGATTATAAGGTTTTTGATTCCTTTGTCTTTCAAATCTTTGGTTTTTTGCAAAAACTCGTTGTAAGTTTTTTCTCCGAAAGAGGTAATTTTTATGTAACCCGTTAGACTATCGGTTTGATAACCTGCCGGAATGGAAAGAATCGGAATGTCATCACGTTTTATATTGAAAACCAAAAGCGAATCCACGCCTTGACGTTTTACATAAAGTTTTACTTCGCTGTTTTTTTCGCCTAACAAAATCGTTGAAACGGAATTTTTGTTGCTAAGGGAATTTATTTCAACCGTATCGGCTTTCACAATGTTGTCGCCCGGAAGTATTCCTGCCTTTGCGCAAGGGCTGTCTTTCATCGTATAAACGACAAGTAAAGAATCGTTCATAAAAGAATATTCGATGCCTATTCCGCAAAATTGTCCTCGTATGTTTTTTTCAGAATAATTTCTGTTCTCGTAAGGAACGTATTTGGTGTGTGGATCGAGTTTTAGAAAAATATCCGGAATTATAAGTTCCGTAAGACTATCAATATCAATTTTATCAACATAACGGTTGTCTATCAAATTGATTACGGACTGAAGTTTTGAAGGTTTACCGTTGAAAAGTGATATTCCGATGCCTTCTTTTGTAGTGCTGAAACAAAATTTTCCCGCTAACAATCCGCATAAAAAAATTGCAAAAACCTGTAAAGGCGTGTATTTTTTAATTTTCATTTTCCTTGCCGCAAGTGTTTTCGATGTTAATAAAAACCGTTTCTATGTTTGCTCTTTCAAGAAGTTTCAGACCGTCGTCGAGACGGTATTTTTCGCTGTAAACCACTCTTTTGATTCCGCTTTGAATTATTAGTTTGGCACATTCCAAACAAGGCGAGGCTGTAACGTAAAGCGTTGCACCGAGCGAACTATTGCCGGATTTGGCAACTTTTGTAATCGCATTTGCCTCGGCATGAAGCACGTAAGGTTTTGTTGTGCCGTCCTCCAATTCGCATACGTTTTCAAAACCGGAGGGCGTGCCGTTGTAGCCGTCTGAAATTATCATTTTGTCCTTTACGAGCAATGCACCGACTTTTCGGCGGGTACAATATGAATTTTCAGCCCAAATACGTGCCATTCTGAGGTATCTCTTGTCTAACGCTTCTTGCTTGTCCATGATTTTTTGTTTTATTTTTTTAAACCTCTTCAAAATCGGTATAGTCTCCGAAATCCTTTAGTAAATCCTTTTTGGATTTGCTTTTAGGTTCTTCGGGGTTTTTATAGATTTTAATCTGTCCTTCTTCTTTTTGCTGAAAATTATCATCAATCTCGTCGCAAAAATCGTTTCTCCTATCGTTGAAAAAAAGGTTGATAAAACTTCCGGCAAAAAGCCTTAACAGCATTATAATCAACAAAAATATTAAAAAAAATGTCAGCATAAAAAAAACTTAATTGACCATTATGATAATTTCTGTTCTGCGGTTCTTCTTTTTGTCGTCGCTGTTTGCATTAGATGCCAGGGGCGAATACATTCCCCTTCCTGAGGCGGTGTATGCCGTACAAGCAAGCGTACAATTAGCGGCAAAAAAACTTACTACCGCGGCCGAACGTTTTACGCTTAATTCCAAAAGCGTTTTTGCCTGACCGTTGTTGTCTGTGTTAGAGATAACGTTTATGCGGCTATTAGGATAACCGTCCAAAACGGCTGCGGCTTTTTTTAGAATCGCAGAGCCTTTAACGCTCAGTTCCGTGGTTTGCGCTTTAAACAAGAAATCATTGCTTAAAGTAATTGTTATGTTAGAGCCTGTAACTTGCGCATAAACATCACTTTGATTGTTGCCTTGAAATTGTTTGTTGAATGTTGAGGTTATTGCCTCTAATTCTTTTTTTCTGCTATCTGAAACCGTTTTTGCGGAATCCTCTAATGCTGTCTGAACCACCAAAATATTCATAAGAGAATCAGCCATGCGGCTTTTTTGCGAAAGTTTTTCTTTTTCTTCTTTATAATCGTTGATAGAATTGATAAGGCTTTGATTGAGAGCCTCTTTGTCGCCTGAGAGTTTTAAGTTTTCTCTGTTAAGACTATCAATCGAAATGTCTTTTGCCGCATTATCTGATTTTAAAGCGTTTGTAGCTGTATTAAAACCGGCAACGGTCTTGTTGAAAACTTGATTTAAAGAATCTAAAGATTTTTTCCCGTTATAAACGGCTGTGTCGTATTTTTTCTTGCTGACGATACATGAGGACAACATCATGCCCGTACCAATTAATGCAATTATCAAAAAATTCAGTGTGTTTCTCATTTCGTTTTAAATAATTTATTTGTCAAAAGTACGTTTTTTTTCTTTGAAAGCCTAAAATTTTTTAGCAAAGATAAATAAAAAATTGTAACTTTGTAACTGAAAAAATACGGTAATTATGAAAAAATCAGAAAAAAGAATATTTCTTACTTTTTTGTTTTCTGTTTTAACGTTTTTGGGTTATTCGCAAAATATAATTGAGGGCGTTATCACGGATTCAAAAACGGGTGAGGCTATGCCTTTTGTTAATATTGCGGTGTCGGGTCATGCTGTCGGAACAATTTCTGACCTTAACGGAGAATTTAAAATATCCGTTCCTGATAGCTTTTTAGACAAGGATTTATCTATATCGTCGGTTGGTTATGCACCCTATACGTGCAAAATTTCTTCGGTTAAGGGTTTAAGACTTGAGGTAAAACTTGAGCCGAGGGATTTAAAAATTTCACAAGTTGTAGTAACCGACAAAAGTCAGGCGGGACGAAAAGTTTTAAAAGACTTTTTAGAAAAACTCTCTTCTAATTATATTAACTGCGATTTTGCATATTCAGGCGATTACACGGGCATTGTTAAAAAAAACGGAATTGAGAAAAAATCCGTTTATAAATTCAATGCTTATGATTCGCAAGGATATGTTTCAAAAGAGAAATCCCGTGCTTTTGAAAGTTTGAATTATAAATTTTCTTCCGTTTCAAGAAATTTCAAAGTTGATGATTTTGAAACCGGTGTTAATTTCTTTGATTTAACCTCTTCGTTTGACATTGTAAGATATTCTTTCAACGTGCTTAATCCTTCGTGTTTGAGCAGTTTTGATTTTAAAATCAAAAGTGAAACTTCAGAGGTTTATGTTATAGAATTTAATTGCGAGAGTCCCGAACTTATTAATACCGGCGTGTTGAAACCGCAAAAATATTCCGGCGAAATTACTGTTAATAAATCGGATAACGCAATACTTACAGCTGATTATGTTTTGGAGGTGAAAGATTTTTCACCTCTTGCCTTGACACTTGCTTTAGGAAATCAAGCAAATTCAGCCGTTATAAAATGTTCGGTTTCATACGCTAAGACAACGGGAAAATATTCACTTAAATCTATTTCTTCGGTAATTGACATAACTGATTCTGTTAAAGGAAATTATTCGATTATTGATAATCTATCAGTAGTGAGTGTTAATTATAAAGTTCCGGGTAAAATTTCCGGTAAAGTTTTTTATTCAAGATAATGAAACGTACTGTATTGGAAATGCTGTCTACGGCAGCAGAAATTTTTCGGAGTAATATTTATGTATCCGACAAGACTGATAACGGTTGGCAGGGGCTGACTTTTTATCAAGTGGAAAAAAATTCATCTCATTTGGCCTCAGGTTTTATCTGTGCGGGAGTATCTCAAGGGGATAGAATTGCTATAATTTCAGAGGGGTGCAGCCGTTGGATTGTAACGGAATATGCTATTTTGAAATCAAGAGCCGTTTCTGTGCCTTTGAGTGTAAAACTTCAGGCGGAGGAACTTATTTTCAGAATGGAACATTCGGGCACAAAATATGTCGTTGTTTCAAAAAACTGTTTCCAAAAGGTTCTTCAGATGAAAGAAAAACTCCTTGCCTTGGGAATACGTGTGATTTATCTTGATGCAAAAGATGCTCAATCAGAGCTTTATAAAGAAGAAATTCCTAATTTGCTTTTTTATGACGACTTGATAAAAGATGGGCAAAGTTATTATCTTGAACATTCAGGCGAATTGACATCAAGAATTTCAAGCATCGAGGAGAGTGATGTCGTTACGATTTGTTATACTTCCGGCACTACGGGAAATCCTAAAGGCATAATGCTCACGCATCTTAATTATTGGGCAAATTCTCATGATGCCGTTCAGTTTTTCCGTCTTGAAAACAATTTGACGACGCTCGTAATTTTGCCGTTAGACCATTCTTTTGCGCATACGATAGGTTTTTATTGTGCAACGCTTTGCAGCATAAAACTTTGTTTTGTGGACGCAAGAGGCGGTCTTAGAAATCAATTAAAAAATATTTTGCCTAATATTCAGGAAGTTGAGCCGGATTTTATTTTGTCCGTGCCAGCTATTACGGGCAATTTTATGAAGAAGATTAAAGATAGCATTTCGCAAAAAGGCAAATTTACCGATAAATTGTTTCGTCTTGGCTTGAAGTGCGGAATAACTTATTTTGGCGACGGTTTCAAGAAGCCTTCTGTAATAAAACGTGCTTTGAATTATCCTGTTTACAGCTTTGTTGATAAAATTATTTTCAGCAAGATACGTAAAATTTTCGGAAAGAATTTCAAATTTTTTATAGGCGGGGGGGCGATGTTGGAAATCAAACAGCAGCAGTTTTTCAACTGTATCGGCTCGCCTGTCATGCAAGGTTACGGACTTTCGGAGGCCTCGCCGATAATTAGCGTTAATCAACGGCACAGACATAGATTCGGATCTTCTGGCGGCGTACTTTCGGGTATAGACTGCAAAATTATGAATTCCGAGGGTAAAGAATTGCCGCAAGGAGAAAAAGGTTATATCACGATTAAGGGGCTTAACGTGATGAAAGGTTATTTTAATAATCAAAAAGCTACCGATGAGGTTATTTCTTCGGATGGTTATCTTAATACGGGTGATTTAGGATTTATTGACAAGGACGGATTTTTGTATGTTACGGGCAGAGAAAAGGCTTTGCTGATAAGTGCTGACGGCGAAAAATATTCACCCGAGGAAATCGAAGATGCTATCGTTAATTGTTCCGAATTTATTTATCAATGCGTTTTGTATAACGATCACAACAAATACACTTCGGCTTTGATTACACTTGATAAGCAAAGGATAAAGAATTATGCTTTAGCGCATAAAATAACCTCAAGTGAAAAAATGCTTGAAGTCTTGAAACGCTCGTTTTATAATTTTACGAGGGATTCTGCTTATAAAAATAGTTTTCCTACGCAGTGGATACCTTCGGTTTTTAATATTGTGGAAGAAGAATTTTCTCAACAAAATCAAATGGTGAATTCCACGATGAAAATTGTCAGGTTCAAGGTTATACAAAATTATAAAAGTGTTATTGAAAAAATGTACACCAAAGACGGAAAAAACGATTGTACGGAAAATTTGGCGATTTTGGAGAGAATTATTAAATGAGAAAATTTTTAATAAAAAACTTAAAATTAATTTGAAATACAGTAAATTGTTTTTATATTTGCAAAAATAAAAATGTAAGAGGTTTTAATTGATTTGAAACTTCTTTCGAAAATAAACTGCTATGGATCATATAATTAGTGCGGGAAATATGAAAACACCGTGGGTTAATTTGAATCCTCAAATCGGTGTTGTGGAGCTCGGCGGACGTTCTATCCCCGAAAATACTGAAAGTGTATACAGACCGCTTATTGAGTGGGTTGAAGAATATATCAAGACACCGCAGGAAAAAACTACGGTCAGAATTAATTTTGAGTATTTTAATTCGAGTTCAGCAAAATACTTAGTGAGATTTTTGGAGTATTTTAGTACGCTGAAAAAATCGGGTTATGAGGTTGAAGTCTTTTGGTATTACGATGATGACGAATTGTTGGAATACGGCGAAGATTTTCAAGATGTACTTGAAATGCACTTTAATTTCTTGTCTTCTAAGGAATTTAAGAAGAGTCAATAGTTTCTTTTAGATATGTAGAAAAAGCATATAAATTATTTTTTTTGCCTGATTTGCCGGAAGTTCTTTTGGCATTTCAGGTTTTTTTATTATTTTTCGGGCATAAAAATAATAAATGTTATGAAAAATCTTCAGACAGAGCATATTTTAGTGAAACAGAACGCTTTGAACGCTCTTATTAATGCAAATGTAACCGAAAATCGCCGTTATGCTAATATAAAAGCGGCTCTTTTGAATAGTGCTGCCGTTTGTCCTTTGCCTTCGGGGTTTTCGATCGGGGATTTCCGTCAAAAACTTCTTTCGTACTTAAAAGATACGCTTTCGATTGATACACGGGAAGAAATTTTGGGCGGTGATGTTTATTCGTATCAGTTTTCGCCTATCGGATTGGGGCTGATGAAAAAAACTGTTATTTTTACCGTTTTGGATTCGCATCTTTATATTAACGTTGTTCCGCTCAAGGAAATCGAAAATTTGAATTATACTTCAGGTGTTTTTTCTGATTTGCTTAATTCTCTGAAAAATGTTGATGTTTTTTCTTTTGCTCAGGAGTATATTTTGAGTTTGTACCCTGTAGAAACTGTTAAAACCGTACAGCCAGAGGGGCGTTATTTCTTTTCTTCAACGCCTGCACTGCCAACTGTTTTGGCATCTCACATTGAGGAGCAGGAAAAAATATTAGCAAAACTTGATATTTATAAAGTCGAAAAAACAAAGTTGAATATTGAGGTTTCGGAATCGGATTTAATTTTTTATGTTTTAACGACTTTGGGAAGTTATCTTTTTGTTACCGATAAAAATTCTCAAGAAAAATATATCGAAAATCTTACCGGTATTCCTATGAATGTTCAGAGCCGTATCGGCAGAGATACCGTTACGGTAGGTCAGACAAAATGGATTACGATGCGTGATAACGATTTTTTGTTTGATGAAATTTCTTCGCTCAACGATAAATCAAAAGAAGAAAAAATTTGGGGCATTGCATCGGAGAGTTTCAATAAGTCTGAAACTAAAGACGAAAAAATGTATTCGGCTAATTTGATTTCTCTATATCATAATCTGACGGGAAAACTTTTTGATAAATTCGTATCCTCTTTCATAAAGTATTGTGCCTTATTAGGTTCGGAAAATGTTTCGCAAGCGGGCGTAGAGGTTATTGAAAGCGCAAATTCGCTTTTTTCGGAAACGGAATTTGAGCCGGGTCTGAAAAAACTTTTAACCTCTTTTGAATTTTCTTCCGACGAAATTTCATCTTTGATTTTTGTGCTTTTGAGGGTTAAAAACAGAATTTCAGATGTACAATCTTTTAAGGAGGCGTTGATGCTTTTGAAAGAAAAGTTGTTTAAACTTGATAATTCTAACATTAACAGAGCTTTTACGGAAATTTGTATTGCTTGCAAATTCAATAATTTAGGCGAACATAAGGCAGCTTTTACGCTTTTGGAGGATGCTCTTGAAAAACTTCCCGATATGGTGGAGCCCAAATATTTGCCTATAGAAAACTCAACTCCCGGTGATAAATTTTCGACCTCTGCGCTTTATACTATTGCTTTGGAGGAAATTTTCAAAACTTGTCAATCTGATAAGGATAGATTGCGTTATTCAAAATTATCTGTATTGGATAAGCCGTTGATTATAAAAAATATGGAAGTTTTATCTAAATATTTGGTTAAGGATAATTTTCAAATACGTTTTTTTAACGCCATGTCGATTTTTGATGTGGAAAAATTTAATAGTTTTTCGTCTTTGTCGGATTATAGTTTTACTTGTCAGTTTAAAGCCTTGCCGGAGAAAAAATATGCGCCGGAATTGTTTAAACCTATGCCATACAGCTCTTTGAAGGATTATTTGGCAAAAATTATCCCTGACCAGAGTATTTCTTCTATTCGTCAATATGCCGAAAAAATTACGAAAGAGAATTTTCCTCAGTTGGATTCTATGATTGAGTGTTGTAGAAAATGTTTTGAAATGCCTGAGGTTGAGGTTTTTGCAATAAAAGGCAGAAATCAGGGATTTTTCTCTAACGATGACGGTCAGGAAAAATACATTATTATCGACGCTGAGATGTTGGAAGAGGAAGGCGAAAATTCTTTGAATTATCCTGAAATGATTTTTCTGATTTCAAAGGAATTTTACTTGTTGAAATCGGGATTTTCAAAACTTACCTCACATGGGCAATTCAGATATTTTGACGTTTTGGGACGCTCTTCGATTGATATAATTTCGCAGTATGCACCGAATCCTTCTTTTATTTTCCAAAATGTTAAAGACTATGCTAAATTAATGAAATTTAGTGAGTTGATGTATAACGAGCCTGAATATTTGAATTTTGATGTTACGGATTATGAACTCTCAGCGGAACTTTTGAAATCGACTTTGGAGGCTTTGGATTTTAAGTCTGTTAATAAACCTAATAATCAAAAAGAAAAAGAATTTGAAGCACTTTCGCTTTTAATTGATATTATTTCGGATAGGGTAGGGCTTTTGATGTCGAATAATATTGTTTATTCGGTAACTGCCATTATAAAAAATGATAAATATATCAAGGGCGGAATGGAATTTTTGAAGACGGATACGGCCGTTTCTCTTGCTTTGGCGCGTTCTTCGGATTCAAAAGTGTTGAATAAAACATTTTCGATGCGTTTGAGTGCTCTTGTAAGTTTTTATTTATCAGATGAATACGAACAATTGCAAAAAGTTTTACGAAAAAAGTAAAAAAAAGTGCTTTAAAATTTTGTAGAATTAAAAAAATGTACTTACCTTTGCAGTGCAAAAACAAAAGGTTTTGCGACATAGTATTGAGTTTATTTAAAAGGGTTATATGGACGGTCCTTTCGTCTAGCGGCTAGGACGCAAGATTTTCATTCTTGTAACACGGGTTCGATTCCCGTAGGGACTACGAAAAGGTTGGAACTAAAATAGTTTCAACCTTTTTTTGTATTTAGAAACTTTTTGTAAAAAGAAAATGTGGAATATTGACGAATATATTGAAAATCACACTACTGAGGAAGATCAAGTGCTTTCTTGGTTGAGACGTAAAACTTATCTTACAACAACTATGCCCCGTCAGTTGTCTGGACGTGTGCAAGGTAAACTTCTTGAAATGTTTTCCCGTATGATAAATCCTGAGAATATCCTTGAAATAGGAACTTTTACGGGTTATTCAGCGTATTGCTTAACCAAAGGTCTTAAAGCGGGTGGAAAATTGCATACAATAGAGGTTAAAGACGAATTGGAGGATCATCTTAATGATTTCTTTTCGCGTGCCGGAATCTTAGACAAAGTTGTTTTGCATATCGGCGACGGAGCGCAAATCGTAAAAGAATTTAGCGATTCTATGTTCGATATGGTTTTTATTGACGGAGATAAGCGTCAGTATCCTGAATATTACGAAAATGTTTTTCCGAAGGTTAAAATCGGCGGTTATATCTTGATTGATAATGTTTTGTGGTATGATAAAGTAATTTCCGAGGTTAAAAACAATGATCCTTATACTTTAGGTATTATAAAACTTAACGATATGGTTCAGGCGGATAACCGTGTTGAAAACGTTTTAGTGCCTATTCGTGATGGTCTTACCCTCGCAAGAAAAATTTCTGATTAGCGGTGATGAAAAAGTCTTTTATCGTTATATTTTTGTTGTTTTCGGCTGTTTTGCTTTTTGGCGTTAAGACCACTTACGCTCAAGAGCAGGACAGTTTAACGCAAGATATTTACGCTTTTGACATTCCTCTTCCTTTAAAAGACACTCCCGAGCAAATTCTTTATCGAAAAGGTTATATAGTTTCTTATAATCAGGAACATAAAATTCCGAATTGGGTTGCATGGCATTTAACGAAGGAGCATACTTTGGGAATTCTTAAACGTCCTTCTAACGCTTGGCATGAGGATACGCAAGTGCCTAAACCACGTGCCGTTAATAATGATTACCGTAATAGTGGCTGGACACGCGGTCATCTTTGTCCGGCGGGGGATTGTAAATGGGATTCTGTTGTTATGTACGAGAGTTTTCTTTTTACTAACGCCTGCCCTCAGCACGCAAAACTCAACAGCGGAGATTGGAACGAAATTGAAAAAGCTTGCAGAACATGGGCGCAAAAATTCGGCGATATTTATATCGTTTCTGGCCCTATACTTTTCAAACAAGAGCATTTAACGATAGGAGAAAATAATGTTACAGTCCCTGAGGCGTTTTTTAAGGTTGTTGTCTGTCTTAACGGTAAACCTAAAGGTATAGGTTTTATTTGCAGAAATTCTGAAGGAAACCGCACTAAGGATTTTTATCTTAACAGTATTTCTCAAATTGAGCGTATTACAGGCATTACATTTTTCCCAAATCTTCCCTTGGAAATCAAGACAGATTATTCTCTTTCTGATTGGGAATAAAAAATGCGTTAAAGTCTTGTTCTTTAACGCATTAATATAAATCATTGAAAGCTTTTCTACAAGTTCTTTACGATTAACGTTGAGTTTGTTCCGCCAAAACCGAAAGAGTTAGAAAGGAACGTATCGAAATGAGCATCAATTCTTTTGCCCGGAATGTTCAGTTTTGCTGAATCTTCATCTGGGTTTTCAAAATTGAGGTTTGCTGCGATGAAGTCGTTTTTCATCATCAAAATCGAATAAATCGTTTCTGAGGCGCCTGCCATCCACATTTCGTGTCCGGTTTGAGATTTTGTTGAAGTAACATACGGTTTGTTGTCGCCGAAAACCTGAGCGATTGCTTTAGCCTCGTTCATATCGCCGATGTGAGTTGAAGTCGCATGAGCGTTAACGTAACCGATTGTTTTGATGTCGATACCGGCGTTTTTGATTGCTTTTTCGAGTGATTTTGCAGGGCCTTCAACATTCGGCGAAGAGATGTGGTCGCCGTTAGAAGAGAATCCCCAACCTAAGATTTCTGCAATTATCGGAGCACCGCGTTTTACGGCGTGTTCATATTCTTCGATGATGACAGTTGCCGCACCGCCGCCCGGAACAAGACCATCTCTATCTCTGTCAAAAGGTCTTGAAGCAGCAGTAGGATTATCTTCTCTTATTGAAAATGCGCTGATACCGTCAAAACTGCCTACTGCGTATGGGTTAACTTCTTGAGCACCACCGCAAACAACCATTTCTTCCAAGCCGTTTTTGATGAGCAATGCACCTAAACCTATTGCGTGGCTTGATGAAGCACAAGCGGCTGAAATTGTCAGGTTGATGCCGCGAAGTTTAAAAATACAGCCGAGATTCATCGTAACGGTAGAGTTCATAGATTGAAAAATTCCGCCGGAACCGATTAACGTAGTGTTCTTTTTTCTGAACATTGTATCGACGCTTTTGTAAACAGGTTCTGCACTTGAGTCATTGCCATAAAGCAGTCCAACATCGTTTTTGTCCAAATACTCTTGGTCGATGTTTGCGTTTTTCAATGCTTCAACGGTTGCTACGTATGCGTATTTTGCTTGTTCGGGCATAAAAACACGTTGAGCGCGTGAAAGTTGCCCTTTCAAATCGGGAATGTCAAGCTTTGATGTTAAACCCGAACGGAAACCTAATTCTTTACGTTCTTGATCTAAAACGATGCCGGAAACACCGTTCCAAAGTGATTGTTTCACTTCGTCAAGGTTTTTGCCGAGGCATGAATAAATGCCCAATCCCGTAATTACTACTCTTTTTTCCATGTATTTTTACTTAAAAATGTTATCAAAATTATTTTTGCAAAGATAATCGGATTTTTTTTTAATAACAAATTTATTTCAAAAACAGCGAAATTATACTTTTTTTATAAAGTTAATACTCGAAATTTTTGCCGAGGTCGTAAGTTTTGCCGTCTTCAACCTGAGTCATTTTCATAACGCCTGTTACCGTGTGTCCGTAACGGTCTGTTACTCTGACTGTCAGATTGCAGTTGTATTGGTCGAACGGACATTGAAGTTCCCAAAACGCATTGTATTTGAAAGGTTTCATTTCGTAAAACGTTTTACCGTCTTTTGAGAGTTCTACTTTTTTGACACCATAACGACCGTTAAAAATAAAAGCCCCTAAAAACCAATTGTTTGAACCGGATTTTATTTTTAAGACGAGATTTTTATCAGTGTAATAAGGCGTTTCTCTCCATTTTACGTTTACTTTGCCGAGACCTTTGTCTCCTGTTAAAAATTCAAAACCTTCGGGCGTGTTGTCAAACCAAGAATTATCGCCATCGGGACAAATGTCTTTTCCGATAACGCGGATAGTTTTGTCGCCATATTTAATTTCGTATGCTGAGCCGAGAATATAGTCAGGAAAAAAATAAACTCCGACAGCAACATTATAATAACCTTTTTCCATTTCAGGCAGCGGATAAGGATAACTATCGTTGTCTGAGGGCTGACCGTAAAAAGTTATATAACCATCTTTCCAATCGGTAATTTTACCCTCAGAATTAGAAGGTTGTTCTTGATTTTCTTGGTTTTCTTGATTTTCTTGGTTTTCTTGATTTTCTTGGTTTTGGTTTTCTTGATTTTGGGTTTTAGTATTTTCATCTTCATTTTCCTTAGAACATGACATGACAGATGTCAATAACAAAACACCCAAAATTAGTAAGATTATTTTATTCTTTTTCATTGGTATTTAATTTTAATTTCTAACGGCACTTTACTATTTCCATATTCATTTATTGCAAAAATAGAAATTATTTTTTGTTTCTACAAACATTTTTTTTTCTTGGGTTCAATGGCAATTTTTTGTTTTAAAAAAGACGATTTTATAATTTATAAGTTGCCATAACTCAAAAAAAAATCGAGTTATGGCAACTTATAATTATTTATCCGTTGCCATAACTCAAAATTTTTGTATATTTGTGGCATAAAATTGTTATATTATGGCAACAATAATAGCAAGAAAAAATGAGATAGAGACTCTCGAAACTCTTTATAAATCAACACGAAGCGAGTTTGTAATCATCTATGGACGGCGTCGTATAGGCAAAACTTTCCTCGTAAATCAAGTGTTTGAAAAACGTTTTACATTCAAATACACCGGCACACGGGGCGAAAGTCAGAAAGTGCAACTCGGCCGTTTTGCCAAACAACTCCAAACGTATTCTAAATCCACTTTCACGCCCGAACTCAAATCTTGGGACGATGCGTTTGAAATGCTTAAAACATTGATTGACAGCAAGAAAAAGAAAGAACGCAAAGTGATTTTCTTTGACGAAATGCCGTGGATTGATACTCCCAAAAGTAAGTTCGTGTCGGCGTTGGAATATTTTTGGAATTCGTGGGCATCGGCTCGCTCTGATATTATGTTTGTGGCGTGCGGCTCGGCTACCTCGTGGATGGTCAATAAACTACTCAAAAACCGTGGCGGATTCTACAACCGCATCACTTCGCAGATATACCTTAGACCGTTTAACCTTGGCGAATGTGAGGAATTTTTGCAGTCGTCTGGTTGTGTTTGGGACCGCTACACGATGCTGCAATGCTATATGGCGTTGGGCGGAGTGCCGTTTTATATGAGTCTGCTCAACCACAAGCAAAGTTTTGCACAGAATATCGACCGCTTGTTTTTTGGTAAAAATGCTGTTTTGAGCGAGGAGTTCGACGAACTTTTCAATTCGATTTTTGTGCAGTCTGACAATTATATAAATGTTGTCAAGGCATTGTCGCAGAAGCGTGAAGGTATGCTCCGCGGTGAAATTATCGAAAAAACAAAAATCTCCGGCGGTGGTCTTTCCACAATTCTCGACAACCTTGAACGGTGCGATTTCATAACGTCATTCTCCAAATACAAAAGCACAACGCGTAATACAGTTTACAAATATCAGATAGTTACACGCTGTTTTATTTTAAATTTACCAGCAGTAGACACGGCAAAGACGCGCATTTTTGGAGCAACAACCAAACATCGTCTGCTGTGAAAGCGTGGCTCGGATTCAGTTTTGAATCGGTGTGTCTGTCGCACGTTGAACAAATCAAAAATAAACTCGGAATCAGCGGAATATCAACTACTTGCAGCATTTGGCGCAAGACTGGCAACGATGAAAGTCAAGGCGCACAAATTGATCTTCTTATAGAACGTTCTGACCGTGTAATCAACGTTTGTGAAATAAAATATTCAGAATTAAAATACACAATATCAAAGGATTACGCCGACAATTTGAGAAACAAGATGTCAATTTTTGCCGCCGATACTACCACCAACAAAACACTCTCTTTAGTGATGGTTACAACATACGGAATTGTTCAGGGCAAAAATTCTGGAATCGTTAATAATGAGGTAGTTATGGACGATTTGTTTGAAATTTTATAATTTATAAGTTGCCATAACTCAAAAAAAAAGCGAGTTATGGCAACTTATAATTATTTATCCGTTGCCATAACTCGTTTTTTATTCTAATTTTCCTGTTACTTTTAGATATTCGGTTTCGTAAATTTTGTATTGTGTTTGGGCTTCTATGAGGTTTGACAGCGACTGCTGCCAAAGACTCTGAGCATCAAGCAAATCAGTGAGCGTACAATATTGATTTTCATACTTTTGTGTCATACTGAAAAGACTTTGCTGAGCCTCTTGAAACCCAAGTTGCGCCGTCAAAAACATCGAATAACCGTCTGAAATATTCTGAACCGCTTGCTTAACTTCTATCGACATCAAACGTGTGTTTTTTTCAAGGTCAAGTTTTGAATCTTCAAGTTCTAAACGTGCCTTTTTAACGTTCCTACTGTTTTGACCCCAATGCCAAAGCGGTATTTGCGCCGTTAACATAACCATCGTCATACCTTGGTTAAACTTCTGATTATAAGGATAATAATTGCCGTCGGGACCTTGGGCGTTACCTTCCATTTTGATATTTCCAGCGTATGTGTAACCCGCCGAAAGCGCAATAAGCGGAAGACTTTCTGAACGTTGCATTTTGATTTCTCGCTCTTTTACTTCTACTTGTTTTTCAAGCAGTTGGATTTCGGGACGCAAAGACAAATCCTCGCTTAAACTCTCCGGCGGATTAATCGAAAGAATAGTGTCAGCAGGGATAATTTCCTCGTTTAAATCGGCTCCAATATAATTTGCCAACGCCATTGTACAAAGCGAAAGTCCGTTTTGGGCTTTTTTCAGATTGTATTCTATTTCGCTTTTTTTCGAGTTGATCCTCAATAAGTCCAAATCTGTTGACATATTGGCCTCAATACTCGTTTTTATCACATCTTCAAGATGTTGCATTTGCTTTTGATATGCTTCCAAGAGCTTAACTTTTGCGCTGACTGCAATGCACGAATAATATGCGTTGTCTACATTAGATAAAACTTCCATCTTTGTTTGTCGGGATTGAATTTCTGAAACTTCCTTGCCCGCTTGTGCCATTTTGATTCCGTTGGAAATTTTGCCACCCGTGTAGAGCGGTTGCGTAAGCGTAATGCCGGCGGTGTAAACTCCTTTCAAAACAAGGTCTGAACCCATTACGTCAATATTTGGAAACATAAAAATAAGATTTCCGCTCGCATCCAACGATGGCAAAAGTGATGACTTCGCGTTTTTGAGCGTGTAGTCGGATTCAACGAGTTTATTCGCTGACTTTTTGATGTCTTCTGCGTTTTGTAATGCCAAAGTTCTACACGAATCAAGTGTGAGAACACGTTGAGCATTTGCTGTTATCGTGCTTAAAATCAATATTATAATTAAAATTTTTCTCATTATTTTCGCTGTTTTTTTATGGTATATATTTTACTTTTTAACCCCGAAAAGTGCGGAGTAGAACACTGGCAAAAGTACAAGCGTAATTATTGTCCCGACAGCAAGTCCAAACATTATCGCTATCGCCATAGAATTATACATCGCGTCCGAGATAAGCGGTATCATTCCGAGAATCGTTGTTAGCGAGGCCATTACGACAGGTCGTGTGCGGCTAACGGCAGCAGTTACAACGGCATTGAAATCGCTCATTTTTTCATCGTTTTTCAATCGGCCAATTTCGTCAACAAGTACAATAGAATTTTTTACCATCATGCCCATTAGACCCATAAGTCCGATTATCGCAACAAATGTGAACGGTATTTTCATCAGCAACAACGCCGGAACAATGCCGCAAATCACAAACGGAAAACACATTATCACCAAAATAACTTTCCGCCATGAATTGAAAAGCAAAAGCAAAATTCCCAAAATCAAAAGCAAAATCACAGGAACAGTGCCGATAATATTTTGCATCGCCTCGTCAGCAGTGTCGCCTTCACCAACCCATACAAGCGAATAGCCCTCAGGAAGTGAAATCTGTTCGATTTTTTCTTTGATTTCTTGCATTACTTTGGCTTGTGTGGCATCGTAAAGGTCAAAATCGGGATCACATTCGGCTTCGATAGCACGCTCACCGTTAACACGATAGATAAATTGCTCTTCCCATTCGGGGCGGACATTTTTCGCAATCGCCGAAAGCGGTACGCACGCAAAAATTTTGTCTTGCAAAGTTGATGCTGCTTTTGGTGTCTGAATCGTTTGCATAATCTCGTTTTGCGAAAAATGCAAATTCATCGTACTCCAAACTGGTATTTCGTCGAGGTTCTGAATTTTAGAACCGTCAGCATTTCTTACTTTTAGATTGACAATCACCATGTTATCTTGATTTGTCAATACGCCGATTGGAGAGCCTGAGGTTGCAGCGGCAAGTGCTGTCGCCATGTCAGAACGCTCTATACCACAACGAATTGCGTTTTCGCGGATATATTCAGCAGTAAGCGATTTGCCAGTCGGTCGCCAATTATTTTGAACCGAATATTTGTCAACATACTCACATTGACGCATAATTTCCTCAGCCTGAGCGGATAACGAGCGCAAAACTTCCGGATCAGGACCTCTAAACTGCGCTTCAACAGGGTGTGAGGTCGCAATCGAAAAATTATAACGTCTCAACCTTATATATGCGTCGGGATAATTTTCCCGTAAAAATTTTCTAAGATTAGGCGTAATTTTCTTAATCGTGTTGAAATCCTTGCAGTCAATAATCAATTCTCCGTAACTTTCACCGCCGTTTGTCATCGGACGTACCAAACTATAATGCGCAGGTGCTGCACCCATACAAAACGAAACTTTCTGAATGTCAGGATTTTTCATTAGCGTATCGGTGATTTCTTGAAGGTCTTTTTTTACACGGTTGCTGCTTGTTTGAGCCGGCAACCAATATTCAACCACAAATTGATTGTAGTCAAAATCGGGGAAAAACATATTTTTTACCTTTGTCATTCCAAAGCCGCTCAGACCAAGAATTATAACGGCGCAAATTATTGTAACAGCCTTATTTTCAATAAGTTTTGTAACAGTTTTGCTGACTAATTTCTGAATAAAACCATTTTGAAAGTTTTCAGATTTTTTATTTGGTTTCGGGCGGGGTTCAATCCACGATTTTACACACATCGGCACTTGAACCAATGCTAAAATCCAACTTGCTAACAAACTGACACACAGCACCAAAAACATATCTCTACAATATTCTCCGGCGGTATCTGGCGAAAGATAAACGCCTAAAAACGTTGAAATCGCAATTACCGTTGCCGCCAAAAGTGGTAGAGCCGTATTTTTGCCGATTTTAAAAAGATAAGTTTTCGGACCAAATCCGCGTTGCTTGTCAATTAAAATGCCGTCCATTATGACGATTGAATTGTCTACAAGCATACCCATTGCCACAATAAACGCTCCGAGCGAGATTCGCTGCAATGTTGTGCCCATCGCATAAAGAATTGGAAACGAAAGACTTATCGTCAGCACCAAACCAAATCCGATGATAAGACCGCTACGAAATCCCATCGCAAAAATTAGCACCACAATCACAATCAAAACCGATTCCACAAGGTTTATCATAAAACCCGAAATTGCAGTTTCAACCTTGTCGGGCTGAAAGAAAATTTTATCTGTCTTAACGCCCAAAGGCAATTTTTGCATTACCTCGGCGAGTTTTTTATCAACAGCCTTGCCGACATCGGGAACGATTGCCGATTTTTCCATAGAAATACAAATCGCAACGGCTGGCTGATTGTTAACATAAAAACCGTTGGTCTGAGGGTCTTCAAAAGTACGTTTAACAGTGGCAATATCGCCGATACGAACCGTTTTACCATCGGAAGTAGAAATTAAAATGTTTTTTATATCTTCCTCGTTTTCAATGGCTTCTGAAATGCGCATAGAATATTCCGTATCAAAATCGCCTTCAAATTTTCCGCCGTTGACGGTTTTTCCCGCATTATTAAGACTCAGCATAATTTGCGTTGGGATAAGTCCGTTTCTCGAAAGTTTATCTTTGCTGAGAATGATGTCGATGTTTTCTCTTGGTGCGCCCGATACGATTACACGTTTTACGCCTTTTACTTTTTGAAGTTCACGCCTTATGAATTTTGCATATTTGTCAAGTTCGGGATACGTAAAACCTTCGCCGGTGAGCGAATAAAAAATGCCGTAAACGTCCATCATATCGTCGATTACAATCGGGTCAAGACAGTCTTGCGGCAGTTGTGATTTTACGTCGCTGACCTTACGCCGTACGAAATCGAAATATTGTTCCAATTCGGTCATCAAAACCGACATTTCAAATTCTACGGTAAACATCGCCATCGACGGCCGACATTCGGTTTTTATGCGGCGGACATTGGGCAATTCGCGGAGTTTATCTTCCATCAAAAGAGCCACTTTCAGTTCTACCTCGTGAGCCGTTGCGCCCGGATACGGCACTATAACCATGGCTTGTTTGCCACAGACTGCGGGGTCTTCAAGTTTGGGCATTGCCGCAAAAGAAAGCACGCCCGCCACCAAAATTGCCGCTACAAACGACCAAAAAATCGTCGGACGTTTAATAAAAAATTCTGTAAATGATAGTTTCATAATTACATCAAATTTCCTGCGTTGGTTTTAGAATTTTGATTAAAGATTTTTACAATGTCGTTTTCTTTTAACATTGAAACTCCGGCGCGGACAATATTGTCGGTAGAGTTTAACGGCGTGTTTGTCAAAGCGTTACCAAAGTCATCAAGACCTATGATTTTTATTTCTTTTTTTGACACTTTTCCCTCGGAGTTTACAATCCAAACAAAAGCATTGTCGCCCTCTTTAAAAATCGACGAAAGCGGCAACGAATATTGTGTAGAAGTTTGATTTTCAGATAATTTGATTTCTACATCAACGTTAAGACCGGCGGGAAGTTGAGTATTTGCTTCGGCAAACGAAAGTCGCATTTGACAAAGTTGATTGCCGTCGGCTTTGGGCGTTATTGACATTATTTTCATCTTGAAAGTTTTGCCGCCTTGATAATCCGTATGACAAAGAATTTGAGAAATTTTGTCGCGATTGAGATACACTCCCGACGGCACACTGAGCGAGACTTCCATTTTCTTGGTATCTAAAAGTGTGAAAACGGGCGTTCCTGCGTCCACGAGTTCAGAGGTTTCAAAATTTGCTTTTTGAATGTAACCGCTTGACGGTGAGTATAGTTTGGTGTATTCAAGTTTATTTTTGTTTACTTGCAACTGAATTTTTAATTGTTCGAGACCCGAAGTGGCTTTTTCGTAATCGTTGCCCGATACGCTGTGGGCTTCGTAGAGTTTTTTCAAACGTTCCAACTCGTTTTCAAGTTGGTTTTTCTGAATTTCAAGAGCCTCAACGCCGAGTTTGTAATCTTTATCGTCAAGAGTAGCAAGCAGTTGACCTTCTTTCACATAGTCGCCCTCCTTGGCATAAAGTTTTGAAATCTGACCGGGCGTTTTGAATCCAACTGCGATTTCTCGACCTTCGTTGATGATTCCGGAAAATCGCTTAAAAGTCTCAGTGTCAGTGGTTTTAGGATTTGTAACAATGACACTACGAACAAACTCTGCTTTTTGAGAGTCTGAGGCGCAACCTGAAAGCATTGCACCGATTGATAATAATAAAATGTATCGTTTCATATTGTATATTGTTTACGCTGCAAAATTGACTATAATTTGCGTACAATTCTGTTCTATTTTTCTTATAAAATGACAAAATCGAAAGAATAATTTGATTTTTATGTTCTTTTAGATATTTTTGCATTAACAAAAAAAAACACCATGAGCCACAAAGAATACAAAGATTTAGACATTTTGAAAGAGAGTTTGCGGTGGAATTGTCCAATTTATTCGTTGGATGATTCGTTTATTGTAGCCGACAATCTCAACCATGATTTTGATTATATTTTCGATTATTATTTGCAACCGATACCTTACAAATTGACTAAACATATTGTAATCGGAATTTGCGAGGGCGAGATGGTGTTTAATGCTAATATAGAGACAGTTAAAGCATCAAAAGGGTCGATTTTTGTAATGCAGACAGGTTCTATTGGGCAGTTGGTATCAGTCTCAAAAAAAGTTAAAGCCATTATTATGTTTTTTGACCCTGAATTTTGTCCTGTTCAAGAATTGCAACCCGAAAGTCTTATGAAATTTACGCAAGTTTTGTCCACGCAGGCGGTTATAAAAATGTCGGACGATGGTTTTAAACGTTTTGTTGATATTTATCTACAAATAAAGAATATTTTACAAAAAGATGATTATAGTTTTAAGAAATTATCTATAAAAGGTTATCTTCAAGTCTTGATGGCAGATGCGTGTCAAATCACAATGAAAATGTATCAAACGCTTAATAGTCAAAATGTTACGACTAACAACGCACAACGGATTTTTCAGAAATACATTTCGGAGGTTAGACAAAATTATATAAAAGAGCGTACGATAGAATTTTATGCGTCGAAATTATGTGTTAGTCCCAAATATTTGGGTCAGATGGTAATGAAAGCCTCAGGACGAAGCGCACTGAGTTGGATAAACGATTATATCATTTTGGAAGCCAAAGCGTTACTAAAAAGCAAACGTTATAATGTTCAAGAGGTTTCGTTTATGTTGAATTTTGCAAATCCGAGTTTTTTCGGCAAGTTTTTCAAATCCAAAACCGGCGTTACTCCAAGAGAATATATGATAGGATAAGAGTGTAAAAAAATCTTTTCAGTCTTATCGGCTGAAAAGATTTAATGATGTTTTTTTCAAAATTTTATCCAATTTTTCAAAAAGAGTTTTTCTAAGATTTATGGTTTCTTTGAGTCCTTGTCCGCGTTTTTCGTGTTCAGAGCGTTTTGAACGCACGTGGAATCTCCATTCACGTTTCAAGCCGATGAAAAATTTTCTGTACGTCCACGCAAACAAGCCTAATGACGGTAGACAAATCAAATGTAAAAGCGAACACCACCAATTCCAAAAATATGATTCTACCGCAAAAAAT